>JBCCMB010000111.1:0-9764 GCA_039026555.1 Pseudomonadota bacterium | reverse complement strand
CGGCAGCTTAGGCGGTGCTTTGGGCGGCGCGCTTGGCTTACCGCAATCTTCTGAAACCGACGCTGAGAGCGCCGCTGTTGCGGACGACGAACCCAAAAGCGCCGAGGAGCAAACGGAAGACCGTCTTCGCAACGCGCTGGGCGGGCTGTTTGAATAGGGCTCGCTAGCCCAAGCGATGGAAATCGGTCACCATGACATCGATGCAAAATCACGAAGTATTTCTTCGATGACGTGCAAACCACTTCACGTTATCCCTTAATAGGCGAAGCCTCGATCCTTAATCATTAACGCGTGTTAATCCAATCCCGACGCAAAGCCTGGGAGAGGGTGATGTCGGGGATCGTTCAATTTAAAACCGCCGAGATCAGCATCGACGAAACAGATAGAGTGGCCTTCGCGCCGAACGGACGTTTCCTAGGGCAAGGTCTTCACATTCGATGTGAATGACCGCAGGGACATGACCTTCCTCTACAAAACGCCGACTAATTTCAGGCCGGTCCATTTCACCCAAGGACCTGACGGGTATGTCTATTACGCGGATTTAGTCCGTGGACAGATTGAGTATATTGAGATCACCGATCCGCTTGCGCCGATTGCGGAAGATGACATCGTTGAGACTGATCCGGGCGATTCTTTCTGCTTCAACGTGCTAGAAAACGATACCGACCCTGACGGGGACGAGTTGACTGCTAGTCTGGTTTCGGGCCCCGAGAATGGTGTTATCCAATTTGATTTGGACGGGGGGCTGTCTTCTTCACGCTTGGTCCCGGCTTCACCAGCGCGGATACAATCGTCTATCTGGCGGATGACGGAAATGTCGAGCAGGACAAAGCCGCCTACGATAACAGTCGAACCGGAGGTTTTCTTCTCGCGCTGATCCAGTCACACCGAGCCGTCATACCGATCTTACCTGGAAAATCGGCGCTAAAGCCCCTCGCGGCCGATCGCGTAGAAACGGTCCTTACGCTGTTGTTTCAACGCCTCGGGATCCATATCGGAAACCGCCGCCAACGCCGCTTCGATGGCGTCGCCAACTTTGGTGATAGCCGCATTTGGATCGCGGTGCGCGCCGCCCATGGGCTCGTCGACAATCTGGTCGACAATGCGCAATTTCTCCAAATCCTGTGCGGTAATCTTCATCGCGTCGGCGGCGTCCTTGGCGCGCTTAGCGTCGCGGAACAAGATGGAGGCCGCGCCCTCCGGCGAAATCACCGAATAGATGGCGTGCTCCATCATCAAGACTTTATTGCCCGAGGACAGCGCCACGGCGCCGCCGGACCCCCCCTCGCCCACAATGACTGAGATCATCGGCGTATCCAGCGTCAGGCATTGCTCGATCGAGCGCGCGAGCGCTTCCGCCTGGCCGCGTTCTTCACCGCCACGCCCTGGGAAGGCGCCCGCGGTATCCACCAGCGCGATCACCGGCAAACCGAAGCGCTGCGCCAAATCCATCAGGCGGACCGTCTTGCGATAGCCCTCTGGGCGCGCCATGCCGAAATTGTGCTTGATGCGGTCTTCCGTACTACGACCCTTTTCATGTCCGATCACCACCACGGGCCGACCGCGGAAACGCGCCAATCCGCCAAGGACGGCATGGTCGTCCATATATTTTCTGTCGCCCGCCAATTCGACCCATTCGTCGAACAATGCATCGAGATAATCGCCGAAATGCGGGCGATCTGGATGGCGCGCCACTTGCGTCTTCTGCCAAGGGTTGAGACCGGAATAAATATCTTTGAGCTGTTTGGCGGCCTTTTCGCGCAGGCGCGAGAGCTCATCGTCTATGGACGGCCCGCCTTGCGCGGCCTGCTCCAGCTCGGCGATTTTCGTCTCAAGCTCAGAGAGCGGTTTTTCAAAATCCAGATAAGTGGTTGGGGTCGCCATGAAGCCTCGATTGCTCTTAAGGTCTAGCCCTTAGGTAAAGCGCGCCGCGGGCAGCGACAAGTCTCGCCGGCGCCGATCCGCCCTAGCGGCTCAGTTCCGGGGCCACGTCGAACGCCAGAAGCAGGGTTCGTTGGACAGGCTGATAATTGTCGTCCGACAAAATGAAGAGCCGCACAGATCCATCCTCAAACCGTCGAGCCGCAATCGCTTCAAAATTGTCGACAGTTTGAGGCCGTTTCAGGATTAACAGCGTTCTAGCGGCGGACATGTCCGGCTTTCTATCGAACACGGGCGTGGCCGTAACAGCGACATTCGGACCTGTCAGCAAATTGAAGGATCGGTGCACGGCGAACAAAACGCCGGCATCGTCATCTTGCGGATCGACGAGATAGTCCAACCCCGTCAGTGCCCGGCCGTCCATATCCGCAAAGCGCTTGTCGAAGTCGACCACCCGGTCGCGCGCCTCAAAGCTCATCGGCGCACGGCCGTCGATAAGCGTTTCTAGGCCCGCGGCGAGACCGCCGGACGGTCCCACCGCCAACCCTTCAATACCGCCATTGGTTTTGACGCTTTTACCGACACCGAAACTGGAGCCGCTGGAAAACGCCGTGATGGGCGCCGCGCGCGCCGCCGCGCCGCAGGTTTCCAAATCAAAAGCGGAGATCCGATGGGATTGTTCAAACGACACCAGCGCCAGCCCATCCGCAAAAGCGAGACCTTCCGCGTCAACCTCGCTCTTGGTTTCCGCAGGCGAACCATCTTGTCGTTTCATGTCCGACAGCGCGGCCGACACCGGCGTGAAACCGTCCTCTTCATCCAGACCGATCCAAACGAAATGCCCGGCGTCGGACACCGCGATCAAATTTCCCGACCGCGTAATCGCAAGCCCGGACAAACCGCCAAAGCGCGGATCCTCGCTTTCAAGCTCAAAACCGCCAATGTAATGCAAGCCGGCGAAGACTTCAGGCGGCGTTTCATCGGCGTCATAGAGTTCGACGGCGTCGACCGTCAGACCTATGTCTTCCGGCGTGATAAAGACCGAGCCTTCCGGACAAGACGCTGCGTAAAGATCAGCCGTCTTGTCCGCCAGTCGCCAAGGTTCAGACAAAAGCGGGGTCGGCGTATCCGCGGCGGTGTCGCCCGAGCAATTCGTGGCGACTATCGCAGCTGATGCAAACGCGATGCGCTTAACGAAGCGAGCGGGCGATATCTTGAACGCTGGTTCGGCGTACGGCGCGGCCAAGGTCGATGCTGGCGCCGCCGGGACGTATGCTCTTTCGTCCCGCCATTTGGGGCGAAGCCGCCCCCGTGAACACATCCGGCTTTGCGTTTTCATCGAACAACTCCGCCAGCTTGTCCGTCATCGCCCCGCCCAATTGCTCGGCGTCCACAATGGTCACAGCGCGGTTGTAGTAGCGTGTGACGTCGTGGCCAATGCCAATCGCGAGCAATTCGACCTCGGAGCGTGTTTCAATGAAACTAATCACCTCGCGAAGGTGTCGCTCCAGATAGTTTCCAACATTTACCGACAAAGTGCTGTCATCTACCGGCGCGCCGTCGGAGATCACCATCAAGATCCGGCGCTGCTCCGGCCGCGCCATTAGACGGTCATGCGCCCATAAGAGCGCTTCGCCATCAATGTTCTCTTTCAGCAGGCCCTCACGCATCATCAGTCCGAGATTACGCCGCGCGCGCCGCCACGGCGCATCGGCCGGCTTGTAGACGATATGACGCAAATCATTGAGGCGACCTGGTCCGGCGGGCTTTCCGCCTTTGACCCAATCTTCCCGGGAGAGACCGCCCTTCCACGCCTTTGTGGTGAAGCCAAGAATCTCCACCTTCACGCCGCAGCGTTCCAAGGTTCGCGCAAGAATGTCCGCGCATAGCGCCGCGACCATGATCGGTCGACCGCGCATGGAGCCGGAATTGTCCAAGAGCAGCGTCACAACGGTGTCGCGGAATTTGCTGTCGTCTTCCTGTTTGAAAGATAAGGGTGCGGTGGGATCGACCACCACCCGCGTCAGCCGGGCCGTGTCCAACACGCCCTCTTCCAGGTCAAACGTCCAGGAGCGGTTTTGTTGCGCCATCAATCGGCGTTGCAGGCGGTTGGCGAGACGAGAGACCGCACCCTGCAAGCCCTGCAGCTGGGTATCTAGATAGGCGCGCAGCCGGCCTAGCTCTTCTGGGTCGCAAAGCGTCTCTGCCGCCGCCACCTCATCATGGCGTTTGGTGTAGGCTTGGTAGACAAAACGCTCGGCGTCCTCGCCTTCGCGATAATTGGGGCGTAAAGGCTTGGCGCCTTCATCCATATCGGACGTATCATCGTCCGCATCCATTTCGGCCTCGGCGTCGACGGCGACATTCGCTTCTTCATCTTCCACGGCTTCGCCATCGGCCGCCTCGATTTGTTCAGACGTCGCACCTTCGGCCTGGTCTTCGCCGTCGCCGTCTTCGCCGTCTGCGTTTTGCGCATCTGGCTCATCGGAATCGTCTTCCGATGCGTCGTCATCAGTTTCTGCGTTGCCGGCCTCGTCGCTCAAATCCAGCTTGCGAATGAGGTCGCGCACCGCTTCGGCGAAGGCGGATTGGTCCTCCTTCGCGTCGCACACTTTTTTGAGCGCGCCTTGGGCCTTTGAGATGATGTCCTCACGCCAGATAGCGGCGACGCCTTCAGCCGCCGCCGGCAAAGCGCGGCCGGTCAACTGCTCGCGCAGCACAAATTCCAACGCATCCTCGATGGGCGCGTCCTGCCGGTCTTCCGTGCGGCCATAACCGGCCTTGTCGCACCGCGCCGTCAGCGCCGCCTGTAAATTGTCGGAAACGCCTTCCATTGCGATCGCGCCGAGACTTTCCACGCGCGCGCGCTCCGCGCTTTCAAACAATTTACGCGCGTCTTCGCCTTCCGGCCGCGCCCGCGCATGGGCTTGGGGATCATGATAGGCGATTTTCAGCGCAAGAGCGTCCGCCTCGCCCCTAACCCGGGCGATGACATCCGGCGGCGTCTTTCGCGGCGGCGGCTGCAACACAATGCGTTTGCCGGACAACCGCCCCCCATCGGAGGAATAGGCGACCTCCACATCTTCGTCGCCCGCAAGCGCGCGCGTCGTCGTCGACAACGCGTTTTTGAAGATCTCAATTGGATCCGTCTCAGCCACGTTTTATGCGACTTTCACCATCATTGCGCTTTCCGGAAGGTCTTCGCCAAAGGCGCGCTGATAGAATTCGGCGACGACCGGGCGTTCCAACTCATCGCATTTGTTGACGAAGGTCATGCGGAAGGCCATGCCGACATCCCCGAAAATGTCCGCGTTCTCCGCCCAGGTGATCACGGTGCGTGGGCTCATTACGGTGGAGATATCGCCAGCGATAAAGGCGTTGCGCGTCATATCGGCGACGCGCACCATTTTGGAGACGGTGTCGCGATCCGCGCCGGGCAGTTTGGCGGACACAATGTCCGTCTCAACATCATGCTCCAGATAATTGAGCGTCGTGACGATCGACCAGCGGTCCATTTGGCCTTGGTTGAGCTGCTGCGTACCGTGATAAAGCCCTGTCGTGTCGCCCAAGCCAACTGTGTTCGTGGTGGCGAACAAGCGGAAATACGGATTGGGCCGCATGACACGGTTCTGGTCTAGCAAAGTGAGCTGGCCCGACGCCTCCAATACCCGCTGGATCACGAACATCACATCCGGACGCCCCGCATCATATTCGTCGAACACTAGGGCCAAGGGCCGCTGCAACGCCCACGGCAAAATGCCTTCCCGGAATTCGGTGATCTGCTTGCCGTCCTTCAACACGATCGCATCCTTGCCGACAAGATCGATACGGGAGACATGACTGTCCAGATTCACCCGGATAAGAGGCCAATTCAGGCGCGCGGCGACTTGTTCGATATGCGTCGACTTCCCCGTGCCGTGATAGCCTTGGATCATTACGCGCCGATTGTGCATGAAACCGGCGAGAATTGCGCGCGTCGTCTGAGGATCGAACTGATACGTCTCGTCGAGATCCGGCACGTAGGGATTGGGCTCCTTAAACGCCGGCGCTTTGCCATCCATATCCACGCCAAACGTCTTACGGATGTCCACTTTTCCGTCGGGCGTGAGTTTGGCGAGGTCGTCGGAAGCATCGATGACGGACATGAGGCGGGCCTTCGGATCATTGAAAAGTCGGCGCACATTAGGGGGCGCCGCACAGGGTTACAAATGTTAGATGGTCCTTCTCGTACGGGAAGGCCAAGGCTTACAAGATGATTGCCTGTAAAATTAAGCCAGACCGGCGGCTTTGAGCGTTTTGAAGGCGCGGATGACCACGCCGAGCCTTTGCTCCATCGACCGGTCGCCGCCATTCGAATCCGGATGGTATTTTTTTACCAGATCCGCATAACGCTCACGAACCGCTTCGGCGGTGGCGTCATGCGGCAGATGTAAAGCTTCCAGTGATTTAAGCTGCAATCTCGTTCGCCCCGGTTTTTGCGTTTCCGGGCGCACCCGTTCGCCGTTTTCGTCGAAGAAATGTCGACCGCCCCAACGCCGCGGGTCGTTCGCATGGGCCGATTTGGCGCCGCCCATAGGTCCCGTGCCAAAGCGCCAAGTCTTCTGATGACCCGCGCGCTCGGCCGCCTGGAATGCGGCTTATTCCGTCTCGGTCATACCGTCGAAGAAATTGTAGGCTTTGTTGTATTCCGCCGCATGGCGGGCGCAGAACCAGTGAAAATCCTCATCCCGCTTACGTTTTCGTTTTAGCGCGGCGGCCGTTTGCTTGGGCGCGCGGCAAACGCCGGGCAAATCGCATCCCTTGTGCTCGCAAATCCGCGTTTCCGCATCTGGTTGGACTCGCTTGCCCCCAGGCGGCTTCACACGGACATCCACGAACTTGACGCGAAACCCGTTTCCGTAATCTTCAGCGTATGACATTGGCGGACATGATGGAGCGCACCGGTTAATGGAGCAAGAATTGACAAGCCGCAAGTTGCGGATTCACGCCAAACTTATGCAGGTTTTTGATCCGACGATATTGGACGTCGTCGACGATAGTGCAAGACATGCGGGTCACGCCGGCGCATCCCCCGAAGGCGAAACGCATTTCAACGTCCATATTTGCGCCGCAGCGTTTGCAGACAAATCGCGCGTCGAACGCCATCGCATGGTGCAAAACGCGTTGGCGGACGAGTTTGAAACGGGTTTGCACGCGCTAAGCATTAAGGCTGAACCGCTTTAGGGCGCCAGGCGCAGCTCGCTATTCACTGTCCAAAGTCTCATCCTTGCGAACCCGCAAGCCTGTGATTTGGTTGCGGTGTTTGCGCAAGATGTCGAATTGATAGCCGTAAAACATAAAGCGGCGCCCCGGCTCCGGGATAGTTTGGGCCGCGTGGATGACAAGTCCCGCCACCGTTACCGCTTCATCATCGGGTAAATCCCAGTTCATCGCGCGGTTGAGGTCGCGAATGGGCGCCCAGCCATCGACATTGACTGATCCATCTGGCTGAGGGCGCACGCCTTCGACCGCCAAATCATGCTCATCGCGAATATCGCCGACAATCTCTTCAAGAATGTCTTCCAGCGTCACCAACCCCATCAGCGCGCCGTATTCGTCGACAACCAAAGCGAAATGATTGCGCTCGCGCAAAAACGCGTCGAGTTGGTCTTCAAGCGAAGTCGTTTCCGGCGCGAACCAGGCCTTGCGAGCGATTTTGTCAATTTCCAGCGCGTCGAAATCGCCGTTTGTCTGAGCGATCGCGCGCAGCAAATCTTTGGCGTGCAAAACGCCGACAATCTCTTCCTTATCGCCGGAATAGAGCGGCAAACGCGTATGCGGGCTGGCCAGGGCTTGCGAGACAATCTCCGCCGGCGGCAGGTCCGCATCGATCATGCGGATCGATTTGCGGTGGATCATCACGTCAGCCACCGACAATTCGCGCAGATCCAACACGCCGCCAAGGCGGTTGCGCGCCTCGGCCTCCACACGCCCTTCCTCGGCATGCAAATCGATCGCGCCGCGGATTTCTTCCACAGCCGCATGCGGATCAACTTCGCTGCGCACCCCGAACACATGCAGCGTCGCACGCACCAAAACCTGCACCGTGCGGACAATCGGCGATAGCAGTCGTACAAAAAAGCCAATCGGCCCGGACACGGCCATGGCGAATTTGTCGGCGTTGTTGATGGCGTAGGTTTTCGGCAGCACTTCAGCGAAGACGAGCACGAGCACCGTCATCCCTAAAGTCGCAATCGCGACGCCGCTTTCGCCGAACACTTGCAACAAGAGAGACGTCGCCAGCGACGTCGCCAAGATGTTGACGAGGTTGTTGCCAAGAAGAATAGATCCAATCAGGCGCTCAGGGTCCGCCGTCAATTTGCCAACGCGGCCCGCGCTTTTGCGACCATCCTTTTCCAAAGCGTGCATGCGCGCGCGAGACGCGGCGGTCAGCGCCGTCTCCGAGCCCGAAAAAAACGCGGAAAACGCTAAAAGCGCGAGGATCGCGATGGGAGTCCAAAGGAGTTCCGAAATCATGTCGCCGTTCGACCCGTCAGATGGGGTCAGGCCGTCTCCTGTCTAAGAAAGTCCAACAGCGGAGTTATATCCGCATTTGGTTGAATAAAGCTTTGCCCCACGCCCTTCGCAAGAATCAGGGTCAAAGCGCCGGCCTTCGCTTTCTTGTCATGAGCCATGTGCGCCAGAAGCGCCTCAGCTTCGTAAGGCCCGCCCTCAAGGTCCGAAATGCGCGTCTTCAGCCCAAGCGCGTTGAGCAATTTTTCTGCACGATCGGCGTCCTCGCTCGGGCACAGCCCCAGCTGAACCGAGTATCGAAACGCCATCGCCATACCGCACGCCACCGCCTCGCCGTGCAAAAGGCCGGCGCCATAGCGATTCGCGCGTTCCAAGGCGTGGCCGAAGGTATGGCCCAAATTAAGCAGCGCCCGCGCGCCGCGCTCGGTCTCGTCTTCCGACACAATACGCGCTTTGGCTTCGCACGAGACCCGAACAGCTTCCGCCAGAGCGCCAGCATCGCCCGCCGCCAAAGCCTCAACATTGTCGTTCAGAAACTCAAAGAATTTTGGATCATCGATCAGCGCGTATTTGACAACTTCAGCGAGGCCGGCCTGCAGCTGGCGTTCAGGCAGGGTCTGGAGCACGTTGAGATCGGCGAGCACAAGGCTGGGTTGATAAAACAGGCCGACCAAATTCTTGCCGTGCGTCGAATTGATCGCCGTCTTGCCGCCCACGGAACTGTCGACCTGGGCCAACAATGTCGTCGGGATTTGGACAAACCGCGCCCCGCGTTTCAGCAATCCGGCGGCAAGGCCCGTAAGATCGCCGACCACACCGCCGCCGAACGCAATAATGAGATCATCTCGTTCAGCGCCTGCAGCCATAAACGCGTCCAGTACGCCCTCCAAATGCTGAAACGACTTTGTCGCCTCGCCCGGCGGCAATTGGTGAACGTCCAGCGACACGCCAGCCGTATCTAAAGCGCCGCGCAAGGTCGCCAAATGAAGATCTGAGACCGTGTCGTCCGTCACCACAAAGGCGCGCGGTCGACGCAAAAGCGGGCCCAAAAACTGATCAACCCGCGCCAAAAGACCTTCGCCGATGACAATGTCGTATCCCCGTGCGCCCAATTCGACGCGCACTTTTTTGGGCTCAGCCTCAGCAGGCGTAGAAATGTCGGGATCGGCGATCGTCATGTTGAAAGCGCCTTTAAAATTGCATCCACCGCCCTGGTATGCGGTCCTTCCTCGCTGCGTATGCGGATATCGGCCTCAGCGTAAACAGGCGCCCGTGCATCCAGCAAATCGGACAGCACTTGTTTGGGATTGTCCGCTTTCAACAAAGGCCGTCCATCGCGGCGGCTGACGCGTTTCCACAAAACCTCAAGG
>JBCCMB010000110.1:0-9798 GCA_039026555.1 Pseudomonadota bacterium | reverse complement strand
TGTCTGGCGCGACCAAGACCTGGTCGGGGGCATACTCGATCGCGTTCGAGAGGCGGGATTTACCGGTCTTATTCTTACGGTCGACGCCACAGTCGCCGGAAATCGCGAGCGCGATCCGAGAAATCAATTTACTATCCCGCCGAAGCTGAACAGCCGCAATGTTCTCAACACCCTCGCCCGCCCGCGCTATCTGCTAGATCTGATGACAACGCCGACGATTGGCGCCGCCAATTTTCCGACCACGCTCAGCGGCGGCGGCGTCGCCGAGCTTATCAACGGCCAGTTCGATCGCTCGGTGACATGGGATTATGCGAGCTGGCTTAAGAATAAATGGGGCGGTCCGCTCGCGATCAAGGGCTTGTGTCTGCCGGAAGATGCGCGCCGTGCGGTTGATATCGGCGCCGACGCGGTTTGGGTGTCGAACCATGGCGGTCGACAGGTCGACACAGCGCCGCCTAGCATTGATACGCTCAGCGAGATTGTCGACGCCGTCGCCGACCAGGCGGAAATCATCTTTGATGGCGGAATTCGCCGCGGGTCGGACATCGTCAAAGCGCTTGCGCTGGGGGCGACGGGCGTCGCGATCGGACGCGCTTACCTTTATGGCCTTGCGGCCGGCGGAGAGGCGGGGGTCGCCAAAGCGATCGACATATTGCGCTCCGAGCTGGAACGGACCATGGCGTTGTTGGGCTGTCCCAACATTGAAAGCCTCAAACATGTCCGCGTTCGCCCTCCGAAATGACGCACCGTAGAGGCGAAAAGAAAAAGCCGAGCGGCAACCCGCTCGGCTCAATCCTTCACAGTATGTTCAGCGACCGACTAGCCGAAGCTTACTTTCCGCCGAAATTATAGACGACACGCGCTTCCACGCGGCCCGGCTGGTTGTAATAGATGTCGCCATTGCCGAATGTGGAGGCGAGATAGCGCTCTTCGCCGCAATTCGTGCATTCAAGCGTGGCGCTCCAACGTTCGTCGGCGGTTGTGTATTCAATGCCGACATTCAAGAGCGTGTAATCGCCTGACGGTCCGCGATCGCGTGAGGTCGTGATGTGGTCCGGCACAACCCGCACGCTGGCGCGCGGTTGAATGACGGCGCCGTTCGGCAGATTGATGTCGTACGTTCCACCGACATTGAGCGTCCAATCCGGTGTGCGCTTAACGTCCGCGATGTCGCAATTCACGTCAAACGCTCCGAACTGGGCGTTGGGAGCGACGCAGGCGGCGATCTCCTCCGCATCCGGTTTGTATTCGGCGTCCTGCAGCCCCAGGAAACCGAACAGGGTGAGATTGTCGGTCGGCGTTAGGAGTGTTTCGATCTCAAGCCCCTGGTTTTCCATTTCACCCGCATTGCCGATCAAAAACGTGCCGCCGCCTGTCGATGTGTTGATCTGCAGATCGGTGATCTCAAGGAAGAAAGCCGTGGCGTTCACCGTCCACCAATCGGCGAATACAGCGCGCATGCCGGCTTCATATGACCATGCAAATTCAGATTCGAAAGGCAGAAGGCCGGATGCCGTGTTGGCCCGCGCATTCCAACCGCCCGTTCTAAAACCGCGAGTGGCTGAGCCATAGATCATCAAATCGTCGGAAACGTCATAAGACAACGCAAACCGCGGCGTCAGCACATTCTCTTCGATCTCACGCGGTATGCCCAGCGCATCCATATTCGCGTTTGTGAGATCGGTCATGTCGCCATCGACACCCCCTGCTCCGCCGGGCAAAGGACGATTGTCGACGACGGAGAAATTCTTCTCTTCTTCGGTATAGCGCCCGCCAATTGTCGCCGTGAGCTTATCGGTGAGATTGAAATCGAACTGGGCGTAGACCGCGACATTTTCCGCCGTATTTTCGATGACCCGATCACGCGACGGATTGGGCGACGCAAAATACGAGGCGACATCCGTCTCATTGTCTTCATCAAGATAGTAGAGGCCCGCGACGACATCGATCAAATCATTGAAATACGACCCCGTCCATTTCAATTCAGCGGAGAGTTGGTCGTGTTCGCCCAAATTGTCGATGATGAAGACGTCGTCTGGGCTGCTTGGGAAGAAGCTTGCGAATTGCGGCAATGGGAAATTGACCAAGAAATCTTGGTCCAGATTACGGCTGCCGAGGATTAGGTTCAGCGTTCCGCTCTCCGTCTCCCAGGCTAGATCGGATGCGAAGTTCAACGCTTCGGTTTTGTTGCCGAAGGGTGATTTTTGCTCTGTGCCGGCGCCTGGGAAAACGGCCTCTAGACCGCCCGGCAGCAATGACGTGCTCACCACATCGTCATTGATCAGTTCGCCGGTGATATTGGTCTGGGAATCTTCCACATAATCGGCGACGAAATCCCAAGTCAGCGTGTCCGTAATGTCGAAGGACAACGCCCCGCGCAATCCGGTTGCGTCCTTATCATTGAAGTCGTCATCAAGGCTGGTGTTTTTTAGCCAGCCATCATCTTTGATGTGAAAAGCGCTGAATTTCGTCCTCGCATTCTCCGAAATCGGGATGTCGACCGAACCGCGAAGCTTAATGCGGTTAAAACTGCCATAGCCTGCTTCAACATATCCGCCGAATTCTTCGCCCGGCTCACGCATGATGATGTTAACCGCGCCGCCCGTGGTGTTCTTGCCGAAGAGCGTACCTTGCGGTCCCCTAAGAACTTCCAACCGCTCCACGTCGAACAGATTGAAATTGTTCGCGTTCTGGCGGGCGACAAACACTTCGTCCACATAAGTGCCGACGGCCGGATCAAAGGTTGCGAAGGATTCGTCCTGGCCCTGGCCGCGCAAGAAAAACGAGCTCGCCGTTCCAAGTCCAGTATTGTTGCCTCCAATCATATTGGGGATCGTGTCGACAAGATCCACCGTATCGTTGATCTGCGCGGTTTCCAGATCATTCGCCGAGAACGCAGATACCGCGACGGGAATTTCCTGGATATTTTCTTCGCGCCTTTGCGCGGTCACGGTCACCACGCCCATGCGGCGCGCATCGGGCCGGGCGTCGTCTTCTACATTTGACTGGGCGATCGCCGACGGCGCCATGGCCGATAGAGCGGCGCTCAAAGCTAAGACAGACGTGGACTGTACCGAGGCGATTTTCATAAGACTGATCCTGAGCTGGCGACTACAAATTCCCCCGAAGAATAAGATATATCAATATATCATTTCGGCATGCGCGCAAACGTTTATGCGATAGTTTATGGTCGGCTTTATGCGTTTGCCGCTTTATTTGGCGCTGCCTGCCGCTTTCTCAGCCAATGGCGAGATACTTTTGGGCGTCGGCAGACCCTCAAACACCACCACGTCGAATGCGCCCCATCCTTCGTCTATTCGTCTTTGGCGGAGCGGCGCATACTCTTCTGAATTCCAAAACGCCATTGCGGCGGACCTACTGGGCCAGCGGCTCACCACATGGCTTCCGTAATCCGCTTCGCCTTCCAGCGTGTCGTGCCCGGCGCCGACGGCGAGGTAAACGCCGCCGTATTTTTCGTATAGCGGTGGGAGTTTCGCGGCGTACTCCCTACCGAACGTCTCCCGATCGGTGACGGTTCCGGTGACGATCATGAAGGCCGGGTTGGGCGCTTCGGCGACCGCCTGCGATGTTTCTTGGCCGCTTATCGCCGTCGTCGCGCAACCGACGCCGAACGCAGCAACCGCGATCATCATCTTGGATCTGTCAAATTTCATGGGATATCGCCTTTCGTCTAAATTTGAATTTGCTGGCTGCAATCAGGACCAAAAGCGAGGGCAGCCATGGCAGCAGTCTTTCATTGATCGCACCGGGACCAGGCGGCCAAAACTGGTTAAAGCCAACCGCAAGCGCGAACCCGACAAGCATTGATGCGGCGACCGCCCAGGCCGGAGGCGTAAATCCAATCACCCGCGCAATCACGATCGGCCCAAAGGCCGCGCCCAAAGCCGTCCACGCGAACAGCACGCGGCCAAAAATCGACGCCTCGACAGACAGCGTTAAGCCAATAGAGACGACGCAAATCGCCGCCATGGTGATCCGCGACGCCAAAAGCGCCCGCGCTTCGGAGCCTTTCGCCACTCCGAGATCGTGCGCAACCGCTCCGGCAGACGCGAGAAGAACGGAATCGACAGTCGACATCACCGCGGACAAAATCGCGGCCAATACAATTCCCGCCAGCACGGGCGGCAACAGTGTTTCCGTCATTTCGTAGAAGATGGTTTCGCCGTTCGACAAGGTCGGCGCTAGAGAGCGCCCGGCCAAAGCAAGCGCCGTCATACCCATGAAGACGGCGACGCCCCAACCCATTGCGATGGCGAAGCCTTGCCGGCGCGCCTTATCATCCCGGACCGCCATAAGGCGGTTCATCAATTGCGGCTGACCGCATGTGCCTAAACCGATCGCAGCTAACCCGAGAATAAAAAACAAAAACGGCAATCCGTCATGTCCTCCGGTCCAGTCAAAATATCCCTCCGGGGCGCTGGATCGCAGCGCCTCGACCAGTCCAATGGGGCCGCCAGCGGCTATGACGGCCAAGGCTGGAAGAAGGATTGCGACCAATCCCATAACGGCGCCTTGGATCGTATCGGTTAGACTGACCGCCCAGAACCCGCCCATCAGCGCATAGACGAGAATTACAGCAGCGCCCAATAGGATCGCCTCCGTGGCGTTCATCCCGAACGTGTCGGCAAAGGCAGCGCCGGCGGCCTGAAATTGTGCGCCGATGTAGAAGGTGAAGCAAAACAGGATAAGTGCGCTGGCGCAGACCACGGAAACAGTGCGCCAGGGACCGGACAGATCCTCCACCAGATAATCGGTCAGCGTGATGTGGGATTTGCGCTCAGCGGCGCTGCGAATACGCGGACCGATCCACAGCCAGGCGATGACGTAGCCCATCCAAACGCCCGGAACCATCCAAAGCGCCGACAATCCAACCGAATACACAAAGCCGGAAAATCCTAAAAGCACCCAGGCGGACGATGTCGAAGCCGCATAGGAGAGCCCCGCAACCCATGGGCCCAAAGCGCGATCGCCGATAAAAAAATCGCCTTCGCTGGACGTCCGACGGCTGGCCCAAACGCCCACGCCGATGAGCAGAGCTTTGTAAAAGATGATTGTCGCCAAAACGACGCCCTGGTCCAACACCGCCTCCGTTTGTCCAACGTATATCGACCTACGCCGAAATTAAATGATATATCTTTTCATCATCATGTCACTGGGTCATGCTAGTGTCTTTGAAACGACGTCAAAAGGAACCCATTATGGAAGACGCGCCAACAATGATCTTGTCCGACAAAACTGCGCGGCAGATCTTTGAGGAGGTGCGCGCCAATCCGGCGCGGGCGCGTTTCGGCTTTGGCGGCAAGCTTGCGATCGTGAATGTCGATCCGCAAAAATCCTATACGCGGCCTGATCTCTTCCCGAAGACGGGCTACATCACCGATCCGCGCCAAATGGAGCATATTGACGGGATCTCAAAAGCGGCGCGCGCCAAGGGTTTGCCTGTGGTGTGGACCCATGTCGCCTACATGGACAACGCCGCCGATGCAGGCGTTTGGGGCACGCGAACAGATACGCCCGACAGTCTGCAAAACATCAAATACGGCTCGGAGCGCACCGCGTTCGACGATCGGCTCGACATTGATGACAGCGTCGACGCGGTTTACACCAAGCGCATGCCGAGCGCGTTTTTTGAAACGTCCCTCGCCTCCTTCCTGACCTGGCATCGCGTCGACACGGTTGTAATCACTGGCGGCTCCACATCGGGTTGTGTGCGGGCGACGGCGGTCGACGCGCTATCCCATGGCTACAGGACGATTGTTCCGATGGAATGCGTGGCGGACAAGCATGAAAGCTATCACTTCGCCAACCTCACCGATCTGCAGCTGAAATACGCCGACGTCGTCGAGGTCCAAGAAGTCTATGATTGGATTGAGGCGTACGAGGGTTGAGCATGCAGGCAGACCCAAACCTATATGATTACTGGCCTTATGAAGGGCGACCAAAAATTGAGTGGCCGGGCGGGAAGAAGCTCGCCTTTTGGGTCGCGCCGAATATCGAGTTTTACGAATACGATCCGCCGATAAACCCTCAACGCCAGCCCTGGCCGCGCCCCAATCCAGATGTCGTCGGATACTCCCAGCGCGATTACGGCAATCGCATCGGCCATTGGCGCTTGATGGAGCTGCTGGACAAGTATGGCGTCCGCGGCTCCGTTTCGCTCAACGTCGCGCTGTGCGACCACCATCCAGAAATCATCGAAGCGTGCGTCGAACGAGGCTGGGAGTTTTTCTCCCATGGCATTTACAATACGCGCTATTCCTATGGCATGGACGATGCCCAAGAGCGGGCCGTTTTGAAGGACTCGATCGAGACCGTCGAACGCGCGTCCGGCCAGCGCATTCGAGGCTATCTCGCGCCCGCCCTCACCCATACTGAGCGCACGCTGGATCTCATTGCGGAGCATGATTTCTGGTATACTTGCGACCTCTTCCAGGACGACCAACCACAACCGATCAAAACCAAATCCGGCAAGCTGGTCTCCATGCCCTATTCACTGGAGGTGAATGACGTCATCACCTATGGCGCGCTTAGGATGACGCCGGATCGCTACACCGATGTGCTGAAGCGCCATTTCGACCAATTGCTGAGCGAGGGCGAGCAATCGGGAACCATAATGTGCATCCCGCTACACGCTTATTTGGTCGGTCAACCGCACCGAATGCGCCCGTTTGAAGAGGCGCTTAAACATATCGCGTCGCATTCAGACGATGTCTGGTTCGCAACGGGCTCGGAGATCGCGGCGCATTTCCGCGACCATTATTGGGATCAAACCCTCGCCGACATTGCCGCGCGAGGCGTTGCGACCGGCGGGACGGGATTTGCGAGATGAGCGCTGCAGCCCTGCTCATCATCGACGTTCAAAAGGGCATGTTCGTAGACCCGAATATGCTGCCCTTTGACGGCGCGGCTCGGGTCGCGCGCATGCGGACGCTTTCAAATCACGCCAGAGCCGCAGACGCGCCTGTTATTTCTATTAAGCATGATGGCGGCCCCGGACATCCTTTAGACGCGGTAACGCCGGACCACGCCATTGTCGACGCGCTGACGCCGGCGGTTGGCGAGCATGTCGTCACCAAAACCCAATGCAGCGCATTTCTGGATACGGGGCTGGCGGATCATTTGCGTGCGATCAGCGCTACCGAGCTCATAATCTGCGGCATTCAGACGGATTACTGCGTGGATACCACAGTACGCGCCGCGCTGGAGCATGGCTTCAAGCCTGTGATCGCCTTAGACGCCCATACCACTTACGACACGCCGGACTTGGATGCTCCCACGATCATCGCGCACCATAATCGTATTTGGGCCGCTAATTTTGGACCAGTTCTTCCCAGCAGGGAGATCCAGTTCACATGATTACTCCCGGCTACATCCAAAAAATGGCGCGCTATAATCGTTGGCAGAATGACAGCATCTACGCGGCGGCTGATAGCTTGTCAGATGGAGATCGGCGGTTGGATCGCGGCGGCTTTTTCAAATCCGTCCACGCAACCCTGTCTCACATCCGTTGGGCGGACCAGATCTGGATGAGTCGGCTGGGCGGCTGGGACGCGCCGGATGTCGGGATCAAGGACAGTGTTTCGGCCTATGACGATTGGACTGCGTTAAAGGCCGCGCGCGTTGAGGCGGACGCCAATTTGATCGAATGGTCAAACGACGTGTCGCAACCTGAGATCGAAGGCGATCTGTCATGGTATTCAGGAGCCGTTGGGCGCGACCTTACGCGACCGCGTTGGGTCTGCATTCTCCAAGTCTTCAATCACCAAACACATCATCGCGGACAGGTGCACGCCATGCTGACGGCCGCCGGCGCAAAGCCGGACGATACGGACCTGCCCTTTATGCCGGAGGCCTACGAGTAATGTCCTTGCCGGAAGGCTATCTCTCCTATTCCAAACGCCAGCATGGCATGGACCAAGGTCTATATCCCTGGCGCCCGTCGAAGGGCCGCGCCAATATCGCGCTCCCAAACGGCAAGCAGCTCGCCGTTTTCATCGTCGTTCCGATTGAGTTCTTTCCGCTCAATCCGTCCGGTAAACCCTTTAAGCATCCCGGTGCGATGGCGACGCCCTATCCGGATTTGCGGCATTATACGACGCGAGACTACGGCAATCGTGTCGGCGTCTATCGACTCTTGCGCGCCTTCGAAGCTGCTGGCGTGAAAGCGACCTTCACCGTCAACGCCAGCATGTTGGAGCGCTATCCGCCGCTCATTCAATCGATCATCAAAGGCGGGCATGAAATCGCCGCGCACGGATTAAGCACGGATAACATTCATTCCGAGCATCTAAGCGCGGAAGAAGAAGCGGAGTTGGTCGCTCAAACTCGGGCCGCATTTTCGAAAGCCGGATTGTCTCCGACCACCTGGATGAGCCCAGCGCGCAATCAGAGTTTTCGCACTCCAAGCCTGATCCGCGCTGCAAATTTCACCACCTGCCTCGATTGGGAGATGGATCAAACGCCCGTAGCGATGGACACAGGAAACGGGCCATTATACTGCTTGCCATTACTTAATGAATTAAATGATTTCAATTTACTACAAATAAAAGCTCAAGCAGAACATGAATGGCGAGATCAGATCATCGAGGCCGCCGACTATCTATTGGCGGAGACGGAAACCGCCGGTGCGCTATCGCTAGGCTTTACGTTAACACCCTATATCGCCGGTCAGCCTTTTAGGCTTTGGGCGGTACGCGAGATCTTATCAGAATTAATGCGTCGACCTGAACTTTGGGTCGCGACTGCGGACGAGATTTCATCCGCTTTTGAGGAGGCCGCACTTTGAAGCGACGGACATTTCTCGGCGCAGGCACCGCCGCATCCTTTGCGAGCGCATTGCCCGCATGCGCCAGCGCGCCTGAGATGGCCGACTCTGCGCCGCGCTACTCTGCACTCGCCCTCCAAACGCGGTGCGATGCGGTTAATCAGGACGCAATTGTGGAGGACGCACGTGCGCGCATGGCGGCGTCGATCACACGCATTGGCGGGCAAATCGCCAGCGCCAAAGGCTTCTTGAAAACCTTCAACGGCTCCGACCTGCGCCTCATCGTTTTGCCAGAGTATTTCATGACCGGCTTTCCGCTCGGCGAGACACGTGAAGAATGGAAAGCCAAAGCCGCCATAGATCCGGATGGCGCGGAGTACGAGGCGCTCGCGACCCTCGCGCAGAGATTTTCCGTCTTCCTCGCCGGCAATGTTTATGAGACGGACCCTCATTTCCCGGATCTTTATTTCCAGGCCAATTTCGTGATCGATCCGTCTGGCGAAACCGTGCTGCGCTATCGACGGCTTGTCTCGCTCTACACGCCCTCGCCCTACGATGTGTGGGACGCCTATTTGGATCAATACGGCCTCGACGGCGTCTTCCCGGTCGCCAGAACAGAGATTGGAAACCTCGCAAGCGTCGCGTCGGAGGAAATTCTCTATCCGGAGCTAACCCGCGCTCACGCTTTGCGCGGCGCGGAGATTTTGATCCATCCGACCAGCGAGGTCGGCGCACCCGGATTAACTCAAAAAGACATCGCCAAACGCGCCCGAGCGCTGGAAAACATGGTCTATATGGTGTCCGCCAACTCAGCCGGGATAACCGGCACGCCGATCCCTGAAGCCTCAACTGACGCCATGTCGAAAATTGTGGACTATGACGGCAAGGTGATGGCGGAAGCCCAATCTGGCGAAAGCATGAACGCCAACGCGGTGATTGACCTGCCCGCTCTGCGCGCGCGTCGCCGACGGACCGGGATGAGCCATATGCTGGCGCGCCAACCCTTAGATCTT
>JBCCMB010000109.1:0-9821 GCA_039026555.1 Pseudomonadota bacterium | reverse complement strand
CTCCCGCCGTATCCAACCGACCCAATCGCGAGACGTCTAAGGCCGGCTCGCCGCCAAGGCCCGCCTGACGCAAGTCATCGTCGATCGCCTTCAAATTCCAAACCGTCCAATCGCCGATTGCAACCAGGCGTTTGCGGCCATACGGGTCCGTGTCGACTTCGAACCGCGCGGGCGCGCCGGACAATGATATCGGGGCCGAACCGGCCATGAGCGTCTCGCGAACCATTTAACTTCACGTCCCGTTCTAGCAAAATTAGCGCAATCTCAGAGCTAACGCGCCAAAACAGGGAAATTTGAAGCTGATCTTCGCGTCATAAGAATGGCGATGAAAGTTGCGAAAGCGCACAATCCCGCCATCGCCCAATAGCCTCGAACACCCGCCGCGTCGTAAAGCGGGCCGGCGACCAAACCGATCACGCCGGTAAACGCGCCCGTCGCCAGAGCCGCTTGGAAGGCGAAGGCGGCGGCCCGCTCTTCCGGCGGCGCGTCGCGCTCAACCAAGCGCACCGTTCCCAAAAACGTCGCCGCGAAACTTAAGCCATGCAGCAATTGCAATGCGAAGGCGGTCATGAAATCCGGCTGTAAGCCCATCCAGCTCCACCGGATCAACCCACCAGCCGCGCCCGCAAGAATGAGCCGCTCCGGCGTCGCCCAAGCCGGCAGCCTCACCGCAAACGCCAGAAGCAAAATCTCCGTCACCACTCCCATGCCCCATAGCAAGCTGGTTAAGGCGCCGGACGCGCCCTGCTCGCGCCAGATCACAGCGGAAAACGCATAGTAAAACGCGTGGGAGGCCTGGACGGGCGCGATCGCGAACAGCATCAAACGCAGGCTTGGCTGCGTGAAGACTTTCATGCCTGCTTTGAACCTTATCCAAGGGCCCCGTTTGACGCCGGTGGCCAAAGGCGTTTTGGGCGCGAGCAGCGCCAAGGCCGCCGTGGCGAGCGAAAACCCAATGAGCAAAGGAACCAGCGAGTTCGACCCCAGACGGTCAATCGCGACCCCGCCCAGTAACACGCCGCCGACAAAAACCACAGACCCAAGCGCCCGTCCGAATCCAAAGGACGGCCCCAATCCGGACCGCGTCGCTTGCAGCAACGCCGCCTCGCCCAAAGGCATGATCGCGTGAACAATGCTGAGCGTTGCAAATCCGGCCAATGCAATCGCCACGGGATGCGGCGCGAACAAAAGCGCGGCGTAGCCCGCAGCTGACGCAAGAGACAGACCCGCCGCCGCGATCCGCCAGGGCCGCGCCTCCGCCCATAGGGTGATAATCGGACCGGTGACGATCCGTCCCAAGGCGGCGCCGAACACCGCCGCTGCGATCGCTGCGCCGTCGAGCCCGCGCACATCCGCCAACCATACGGGTAGATAGGGCAATTGCATGCCGAACGCGAAAAAATACGCGCTGAGATAAAGCGTGGCCCGCCAAGCATCCGACATGGGCAGCCTCCTAAGCCGCCTCTCCTCTACGCCGCGAACCGAATCCGTGAAAGCGCGTTGTTGGGATGGCGGTCGTAATATGTCGGCGTGGGAGCTGGCGGCGCCAAATCATCCGGCTTTGACCTGCGGAAGCACCGCCACGCGCGCGGCACCGGCATGGCCATCGGCGCAGCTTCCGTGTCCGCGTCCGACAGACGCTGATCATGGGATGGCGTAAAACCAACTTTAACGCCACCGCAAAGACAGGGGTTGGATAATTGGGAGAGAGGCCGCAGGCTAGGTGGTCGCAGTCGGCACGCCGGCGACCACATCGGCCATACGCGCTTCGGCGAGATCGTCGGCTGTTTGGGTCGCAGCTTCCAAAGCCGCGTCGAACTCAACCAGAACCGCGTCAATCGGCACGTTTTCCGACGCGCGGGTTTTCGCTTTGCTAAGCGCAATGGAAAAACTTTCGCGCGCTTGTTTTGCATGAATCAAAGCGCGCTCAAATTGAACGATGTCGGCCTTTTCAGGAATGCTCTCACCCGACGCGATCAAGGCCTTGGCGAAGTCGTTCACCCGAACCAAACCGTCGGTCGCTTTTCCCGCATCCGCTTCAACGCGCGCCAAGACGCTCGAAGGGGCCAATTCATCCGCGCCGATACGACGCCAATACGCGCCCTCATCTTGGGCTTCGCCGCCGAGCAAGCTTCTGAGTTTGGACCAATTAGATTCGCCTTCCGCCCAGCCTTCATCATTCGCCAACTCGCAATACGCTTCGGAAGCTTTATGAAGATCGGATTGAGGTTCGGAGAGTTGAATTTCGGTCACGCTCACCGTCTCATAGACGGATACGGTTGCGCACCCCGCGGCTGACGCCAAAACAAGACAAGTTAGCCCCACGGCGGCTTTGCGCACGAAAAATCTACTCCAGATATGAGCGGCCCACGCTCGTTCATGTCCTGATATCATGATAACGGCGACTTGTTTACAACGATAGCCTTTATCTCATGTATAACTGCCGATAAATGAAGCACTCATGAATGTAAATCGCCCGCGTCGGGGGCTTTACCCGCGAATAGAGCCTCGTCGCGCCGGCCGGTTGCGCGTGTCAGACCTGCACGAAGTGTATTGGGAAGAATCAGGCGCGCCTGATGGAATCCCGGTTTTGGGGCTGCATGGCGGTCCTGGCGGCGGCTCTAGCCCGGAGATGCGGCGCTTTTTCGATCCGACAAAGTATCGCATCATTTTGTACGATCAGCGCGGCTGCGGCAGATCGACGCCCCATTCAGAACTGCGGCAAAACACAACTTGGGATTTGGTTGCGGACACCGACGCGTTACGCCAGCATTTGGGGGTCGACAAATGGGTGGTGTTTGGCGGCTCGTGGGGATCGACGCTGGCGTTGTCCTATGCGGCGATGCATCGCGAGCACACGCTGGGACTGATATTGCGTGGAGTGTTCCTGATCACCGACGCGGAGATCAAATGGTTTTACCAGAACGGCGCGAGCAATCTCTTTCCCGACGCGTATGACCGCTATGTCGCGCCCATTCCCGAAGCAGAGCGCGGGGATTTGCTCTCCGCCTTCCACAAACGTCTGACCGGCGATGACAGCCGTGTGCGCGCCCAAGCCGCACGCGCGTGGGCGCAATGGGAAGGCGAGACTTTATCGTTTAGAGGGCCCGGCATGCGGCCGCCGCGATTTGAGGAACAAGACTTTGTCGATGCGTTCGCCCGCATTGAATGCCATTACTTCGTGAATAAGGGCTTTTTCGAACGCGATGGCTGGTTATTGGACAAGGCGCGTGAGTTTGGCGATCTGCCCGGCGCTATCGTCCACGGCCGCTATGACGTCGTCACACCGCTCGCCTCCGCCTGGGCGCTGAAGAAAGCGTGGCCGGCCGCAGAGCTGACTATCATTCCGGACGCCGGCCACTCCAGCTTAGAGCCCGGAATTGTCGATGAGCTTGTTCGCGCGAGCGACAAACTCGCCGCGCAGTTTGGATCCCAGAAACGCTAGGAATTCGGCCCCAATAGCGGCGTCAGGAGACCTGGCAGTTGCAGACCATAAATGTCCTGCAATTTGTCGAGGAAGCCGAACACCAACACGATGCTTACAAAGATCGGCGCGACCCAACGCACGGCGAAGCGCCAAACATCCATGACACGTCCATCGCCCAATTCGCTGGTCAGCATTTTTCGCGACGCGACCCAGCCCGCGAAGACAGCCATCAGCAATCCGCCCAGGGGCAGAAGCAAGCCTTCCGTCATGAAGTCCATAAAGTCGAGATATTCGAGCGAGAACACATAGGCGACGCCGATCATGAAGAGGACGAAGCCATAGCCCGCCGCGGCGCCTTGCCGGGTCACGCCATGGCGCTCTTCCAACCAAGACACGCCCACCTCCATCAACGAGATCGAGGATGTAAACGCGGCGAACAGCGCCAGGGTGAAAAAGACGCCGCCGAACAAAGCGCCGGCATCCATGGCGCCGAACGCCACCGGCATGGAAACGAAAAACAGGCCCGGTCCCGCCGCCACGGACCCGCCAAACGCAAAGACGATGGGAAAGATCGCAAACCCTGCAATCAAAGCGACCATTGTGTCCGATCCGGCGATGATGCCGGACGAGCGCGTGATGTCTGTGTCTTTAGAAAGATAGGCCCCGTAGGTGATCATCAATCCAACGCCGACGCCAAGCGAGAAGAAGGCTTGCCCGAGCGCCGCAAGGAAGGTTTTAAAACCAACATCCGACCATTTGGGCTCGAATATAAACGCGGCGGTCTTTGCAAAATCGCCAATGGTAACCGCGAACACCACCACGCCCAGCAGCATCAAAAAGAAGAGCGGCATTAAGATGGTCGCCACGCGCTCAATGCCCGCCTTCACGCCGCGGCCGACGATGAACGCATTCGCAGCGATAAACACGAATAAGAGCGAGATGATCAGGCCCGTATCGCCGATGGTCGCGCCGAAATTGGCGCCGGACACATCCGCGATGCTGACCTCCTTCGCGTTTGGATCCAAGGCCTGCGCCTCGGCGGTTTGACGCGCCGCGTCGGCCGCAAAACCCGCAAAATCGCCGGAAAACGCCTGCGGGATAAACGCGATCAACCAGGCGGAAATGACGTTATAGAAGCTTAGGATAAAGAAGGCGGCCATCGAACCGACCCAACCGGTGATCGCCCAATTCTCTGACCGACCTTCCGAGCGGGCCACATATTGCACGCCTTCTGTCGCCGAGAGCCCGGATTTCCGGCCAATCGAGTATTCCGCCATCAAAAGAGGCAGGCCGATGATCAGCACGCAAATCAGATAGGCCAGGATGAAGGCGCCGCCGCCATTCTCGCCAGCGGTATAAGGAAAGCGCCAGAAATTGCCGAGCCCGACGGATGACCCCACCGCCGCCATGATGAACCCGAATTTCGACCCCCAAGTTTCCGCTTTGCGCGAAATATCCCTGCTGCCCGCCATGTAAAACTCCTCGAGGCCCGCGCTCAATGAGGCGGGGGCGTCGCTCGACTCAGCCTGATTTTCAGAGACTATCCTTGCGATGGATGTGTACAGCCATCAAGAGCCCGAAGCCGACCATGACTGTCAGCATCGCCGTGCCGCCATAGGAGATGAGCGGCAACGGGACGCCCACAACAGGCATCAGACCCATCACCATGCCGATATTCACCACAACGTAAAAGCCGAGCGTGGCGACCACGCCCGCGGCCGCCAGCGCGCCGAAGGCGTTCTCAGACCGCGCCGCGATCAAAAGACCCTGCCAAAGCGCCACGCCCCAAGCAGCGAGGATCGCCAGCGCGCCCACCAGGCCGAACTCCTCGGCGATAATGGTGAAAATGAAATCCGTGTGCTGTTCAGGGATGTATTCCAGCTGGCTTTGCGTGCCCTGCATATAGCCTTTGCCCGAAACGCCGCCCGACCCGATGGCGATTTTCGCCTGCTGCAATTGATAGCCGGCGCCCAACGGATCGCGCGATGGATCCAAGAAGGTCTGCACGCGCGCTTTTTGATAATCTGCGAGCGCGAAGAAATAAGCGGTCGGCGCGCCGATCACCACCAAGCCGATCGCTGCGGTGATCACTTTCATCGACAAGCCTGCAAAGAAAATCACCGTACCGCCGGTCGCCGCCAACAATAAGGACGTGCCTAAATCCGGCTGTTTCAGGATCAGAGCGACCGGACAAGCGATAATGACGAACGCGCCGACATGCACCCAGGCGCTCGCCGGCCCTTTTTCCAAGAAGCGGTGGTAGTAGCGCGCCAAGGCGAGCAGTAGCGCGATCTTCATCAGCTCTGAGGGCTGCACGCGAACCGGACCGACTTGCAACCAACGCTGCGCGCCGCCGGCTTCAACGCCAGCCACTTCAACCCCGATTAACAACGCCATCGCGCCGAGATAAGCGGGGTAAGCCACCCACGACCAGATCCTTATCGGCGTCACAGCAAGGCCGATCGCAAAGATCAGCGTGACCACGAACCGAATAGCGTGATCGCCCGCCAATTGACTGTTCGCCGCATCGCCATGCGTCGCTGAGACCAAGATCGCCGTGCCAAAGGTCGCGATAGCGATGATCGTGGTGAGCATGAACCACGGCAATCGGGTCAGCTTCTCCACCAGGTTTTGGCGGCGCGAGAAGGAAATATTGCCCGCCATCAGATCGGCTCTGTTCTGGCGCGGCCAGCGCCGCCTATGTCGGCCAGTTCCGGATCTTCCGGAGAGAACGCCGGCTTGCTCGCAGGGTCGCGGCGCAGCGTTTCCGCTAGAATATCGCGGGCAACCGGCGCGGCGGCGCGCGATCCGCCGCCGCCATGCTCGACAATCACCGCGCAGGCGTATTTCGGATTATCCGTCGGCGCGTAAGCGACAAAAAGCGCGTGATCGCGCAAACGTCGCTCAAGAGATTCATTCGATCGAACGCCGCTTGCGCGTTCTTCCTTTGTGATGCGGCGGACTTGCGCCGTGCCCGTCTTGCCAGCCAAACGCGGCCCGCCCAGGCCCAAATCGCCAGAGCGGAGCGCCGTGCCGCCCGGTTCAGAGGTCACGCCGAACATGCCGGCGCGCAGGCGCTCGGCAACGTCTTCGGCGATCGCCTCAAAAGGCGTTGCGGCGACTTGCGGCTTTGGACCGTGAAGCATCAAATTGGGCAATCCAGCGACGTCGCTGCGGGCGATGCGCGCGGTCATCAGCGCCAATTGCAGGGGCGTCGCCGTCAAATAGCCCTGGCCGATCCCGAAGTTTAGCGTTTCGCCGTCATACCAGGGCTCGCCACGTGCGGCGCGCTTCCAGGCGTCATCCGGCACAACGCCCCGCGCACCGCCGGTCATGCCCAAAGCATAGGCCTCGCCGAGACCGAACCGACGCGCCATGTCCGCAATCGCCTGCGGGCCCGTGCGGCGCGCCATTTCGTAGAAATAGACGTCGCAGGATTTCTTGATCGCGTTGTGAAGATCCATTGAGCCATGGCCTTCACGCTTCCAGCAGTGAAAATAGCGGCCGCCAAACCAAGTCTTGCCGCCGCAATAGACCCGCTCGTCGGGCGTCATCGCGCCAGCTTCCAAAGCGGCCGCGGCGACGACCATTTTGAAGGTGGAGCCCGGCGGATAGGTGCCGTCATAGGCTTTGTGATAAAGCGGCGCGTCCGTGTGGAAGCGCAATTTGTCGTAATTGGCTTGGGAAATGCCGCTGACGAAATCATTCGGATCCAGAGCGGGTTTCGACGCGAGTGCAAGAATATCACCGCTTTCTATGTCAAGCACGACCGCCGAGCCGGTCTCATCGCCAAAGCGACGCATGGCGAATTTCTGGATCTCCGCGTCAAACGATAAGACGACGTCCCCCCCGCGCCGCGGAGAGATGTCGGAGCTGTCCAATTCGCTTTGGATGCGGCCGTCGGCGTTTACCTCAACGCGCTTGTATCCGGATTGGCCCTTCAGCCAGTTTTCAGCGAAGTACTCCACTCCGGTTTTACCGATCCGCGTCGCCGGGTGTTTGTAAAGGCGTCGGATCGCCGCCGCGTCGCCATCCAGCGCGTCGACCACTTTTGCGATCTCTTGATCATTTGGACGCCCGACATAACCGACCGAGTGTGCAAACGCGGCGCCCAACGGATAAGATCTAAGCTGACCGACCTGCGCCTCCACACCCGTCAATTCTGGCGCATGCACATTGACGCGGGAAAAATCCTCCCAGGTGAGATCATCCGCGACCGTGATCGGCAGAAAACGAGCCTGACGCGAGGCGTCGCGCAAAATTCGCGCTTGCCGGCTTTTTGAGATCGGCAGCAGCGTCGCCAAACGCTTGACCAATTCGTCCATGCGGCCGCCGCCCTTGGCGACGTTTTCCGGCGTGATGGTGACATAGAAATTTCGCCGATTACTAGCGAGCTCTTGTCCGAAGCGGTCGAAAATACGGCCGCGCTCGGCCGGAGCGGGGTCCAAGCGAATCCGATTTTCCGCCGCACGCCTGGCGTATTCCTCGCCTTCGATCAGCTGCAATTGCGCGAGACGCAGCGCAAGGCCGCTCCACAACATGCCGCCGACCGCCCCAGCGACCGCTGTGCGGCGGGTGAATACGCGCTGATGGCCGCTCATCCGGTTGGCTCGGCTCATCGACGCGCCTCCAAAACCTCGGCGTGCGGAAACAGGTTGCGCGCGAGGGGGTAAAGCGCCGCAGTGATTAAGAGATCGCCAATCATGCCATTCCGCCAGAAGGCGGCGGCGCCGGCCAGATCATTCGCCGCCGCCAACGCGACCGCCGCCGCAACCAATCCGCCGAAAACGGTGATCGCCTCAGCGGTTAGCCGCGACATTGGCGGCGTTCGCGCCATCGTGACCAGGCCGACGCTGTATGCGCCCAAAAACGCCAATGGCCAAGCGCCGAGCGGGGCTTCATAGGCGATATCTTGGAAAAGGCCCATCACGCACAAAACGCCCGCCGCCCATAGCGACAAGCCGAGGCTGGACCACGCCGCCGCCGCCCAAAGTCCCGCAATCGGCCAGACCCAGTCCGAAAACGCCGGCTGCAAACCAAGCGTGCTTATCAGCATGGCCAAGAGCGCCGTCAGGCCGACGCGGATGCGGTCCGCCCCGCTCATTGCTCCACCGCCGGAACCGACGCGGCCGCCACTGATTGGAGCGCGTCTTCGGTATTGGGCGCAGGACCGCGTTCCAAAGCAGGATCGGCCTCCGGCGATACAAATTGCGGCGGCGGCGCAAGGCGCACGAAATCCACGCCGCCGAGCTCCATCGCCAAATCCAACCGCCATCCGCCATCAGCCACTGTTTCATCGCGAACGGCGCGTCCAACCTCCAACCCGCGCGGGAGCAAGCCGTCATCGCCTGAGGTCACCCAGATCTCGCCTTCCACGACCCGGTCCGGCGTTTCGGCGTGGCGCAAACTCGCCCCGCGATCGCGTTCTCCGACCAACAAAGCGCGGTCCTGGCTGACTGTTCCCATCACGGGAATGCGGCTGGAAAAATCGGTGACGAGCAAAATGCGGGAGGTTTGTTCGCCAACTCGAATGACACGTCCGACTAACCCGTACTCATTGACGGCGGCGAACCCTTCGCGCACGCCGTGCAGCGCGCCGGCGTTGGCGATGCGCGTCGCAGCGAAGGGTCCGTCCGCTTCGGCGACAACGCGCGCTGTAACGCCCTCCTCCGGGCTTTCACCGACCAGATCCAATAATTGCTCATATTGGGTCATGCGCTCCGACATCGCTCGCGCCGCTTCGCGATAATAGGAGAGCGCCCGCACTTGAGCTTCCAGTTCCGCAATGCGCGCTTGAGCGCGTTTGTCGGCGCCCCACCATGGTATGCCGGAGATCTGCCGCGCCGGGCCGCTGGTCAGCTTCGCGGTTGCGCCTTCAACGCCGGCGCGCGGACCGTCAAAGGATTTGCGAACATCGGGCGAGCTTTGAATGGCGAGAACGCCGGCCATGCCGATCGCGAGGCCGAGTATAACGGCTTGCGCCGCCAATCGCGGCGCCCCCGCTTTTTTTCGGCCGAAACCGCCCGCCATGGCTATCTAACTCCTCGCGATCGCGTCGGAACGATGCGCGCTACACTTCCGGCGCAAGTACACCCTTCATCGTGTCCAATTCCTCCAGCACTTTGCCGGAGCCAAGGACAACGCATTTTAGCGGATCATCCGCCACCGTCACGGGCAGGCCGGTGCGTTCGCGCAGTACAACGTCAAGATTTCGCAGCAAAGCGCCGCCGCCGGTCAGTACGATGCCCCGATCCACAATGTCGGCGGCCAGTTCAGGGGGCATCGCCTCCAGGGCCTCTCTTACGGCTTCCACAATGCGCTGAACCGGCTCCTGCAAGGATTTGGCGACCATCGCTTCGTTGATCTCGGTTTCCTTAGGAATGCCGTTCATCAT
>JBCCMB010000108.1:0-9876 GCA_039026555.1 Pseudomonadota bacterium | reverse complement strand
GCGGCCAGTTCAGGGGGCATCGCCTCCAGGGCCTCTCTTACGGCTTCCACAATGCGCTGAACCGGCTCCTGCAAGGATTTGGCGACCATCGCTTCGTTGATCTCGGTTTCCTTAGGAATACCGTTCATCATGTCGCGGCCACGAATGTCGAGCGACATGCCCTTGCCGTTCTCGGGCGCGCGAGCCGTGCCGATTTCTTTCTTGATGCGTTCGGCCGAGGCTTCGCCGATCAGCATATTCTCTTCGCGGCGTAAGAAATTGACGATCGCTTCGTCCATTTTGTCGCCACCGACGCGCACAGAGCGCGAATACACAATCCCGCCAAGCGACAAGACCGCAACTTCCGTCGTGCCGCCGCCGATGTCCACCACCATGGAGCCGGTGCTCTCATCAATGGGAAGCCCCGCGCCGATCGCCGCCGCCATGGGCTCGTCGATCAAGAAGACGTGGCGCGCGCCCGCCGCTTCCGCCGACTGCAGAATAGCGCGGCGCTCCACCGGGGTGGCGCCTGTGGGCACGCAGATAACGATGATGGGCGAAATGAAGGAGCGACGATTGTGCACTTTCTGAATGAAGCGCTTGATCATCTCTTCAGCGACTTCAAAGTCGGCGATGACCCCGTCGCGCATCGGACGGACCGCTTCCATATAGATCGGCGTTTTGCCAAGCATCTGCTTGGCTTCCTTGCCGACCGCGTGGACGATTTTGCGTCCACCTTGATTGACGTAAGCGACCACCGAAGGCTCGTCGAGCATCACGCCCTGACCCTTGACGTACACGAGCGTGTTCGCCGTCCCCAAATCGATCGCCATGTCCGTGGACATCAGGCCGAGTAATTTACCAAGCATATGCGCTCGCCGTATCGCGACAGCCGCCCAGCCGCCGACAGGTGTTAACACAGCCCCTTATAGCTGTGTGCCGTTTATATTTTCCTAAAGCAAGACTCATGCTGTCTTGGTTACTGCAGTGATAGAACGTATCGTACCACTTTGATTTCGCCTGCATTTCCCAACCAAGTCTATGAATTCCAACGATCTCCGGATCGGCGGCTCGATCACAAAACGTCAATGAAACGTTAATGAAACGCTGTGTTCCGCTAATGTTAAATGACGTTAATGCGCGCCGGGCGGCGTCATCAAATCATATCCGAGCGTATGCTTGAACAAGGCGGCGACGCGGTCGCGGTAAATCTCGCCCGCCTCGCCCGCGAACATTTGCGCCAAGTCGGTTTTGCGATTTTGCAGCACATTCGGTTCCGCGTTGGGGTCGATTTTTTCCGCCATCGCCTCTTTCGTGCCCGCCTCTAAAGCGGCGTCGATCGCCGTTGGCGCCAGCTTTAGGCCCCAATGGGCGTCGATGGCGTTCAACGCGCCGCGCGGATCCGCAAGCGTTTGCTCATAATGGAGGCGCAAAACGCCGCCCGGTCGTCGCGCTTCCACCTCTCCCCAACGGTTCCAAAACCGCGCAAGCCAATAAAGGTCGCATCGATAGCGCGTCCCCGCCGGATCGCCTTTGAGATAGGTGAGCCAGTCCACCTTAATGTCGTACTCCCATTTGGCGTGATGGCTCGCGAGGATCGACATAGGATGGCGGACGAACAACACATATTGCGGCAGACCCGCCACCGCGCCGGCCCACCCCCAATTAGCCAATTGATGCGGGATGGTGTGGCTGAACGCTAAGCGCGGTAATTGCGGAAACACCACCGCGTCTTTCGGCCAACCGATATAGGGCCGAACCGCATCCTCTGAAAAATAGGCCGGTCGCGGCGCGCCATAAGTGTCGGCCAGCGCCACCGCGAGCATGTACTTCACCCAATGCGTGCCGGAATTCTTCGATGTCACCAAAACACCGTCGAATTCCCGGTGCCGCAGGAGCGAGAAATTTGTCCAGCTCTCGTTCAACACCTTTAATCGATAAGGAAGCGGCGCAGGTTGTCGATTAAGGTCGACGCCGTCCGATTGCGACGTTGTTGATGTCACGAATGTGCGCCCCGACAAATGAGCTGTTGGCGTGCTGACTTAACGGCGCGCAAACTTGCACAATGCCGGCGACCGCGCAAACGCGCCTCGCCGTCATCGCGACGGTTTAGCTCGCCGACGCGAGTTTTTTGGCGCGCCGCACTTCCAGCTTGTTCAGCGCGTGCGTGTAGGCTTTCGCGCTTGCAACAAAAGTGTCGGGGTCGGACGCGCGGCCGGTCGACACCAATCCGCCTTCCGTATCGGCGAGACGCACCGACACCGTGGCTTGCGCGTCGGTGCCCTCGGTCACGGCGTGAACTTGGTAGAGCTCCAATACCGCCTCATGCGGAACAGCGGCCCGAATGGCGTTGAACACCGCATCGACGGGACCATTGCCCGTTTCTGACGCCTCAATCTCGGCGCCGTCGACCGAAATGACGATATCCGCCTTCTGCGGGCCCTCGGTGCCGGCGAATACGCGAAGCTTGGTCAAGCTGACGCGCTCTTCCGCGCCCGCCAATTGATCGTCGACCAGCGCGATAATATCCTCGTCAAACACGTCTTTTTTCTTGTCCGCCAAGGCCTTAAAGCGCTTGAACGCATCATTGAGCGCGTCGGGATCCAGCTCAAAACCCAGATCTTTAAGCCGATCTTTGAACGCATGGCGGCCGGAATGCTTGCCCATGACCAAGGATGTTGAGGCGACGCCGACATCTTCTGGATTCATGATCTCATAGGTCTGATTATTCTTCAGCATGCCGTCTTGGTGGATGCCGCTTTCATGCGCAAACGCGTTTTTACCGACGATCGCTTTGTTGTATTGCACTGGGAAGCCGGTGATCTGGCTGACCATGCGCGAGGCGCGCGCAAGCTTCGTGGTGTCGACGCCGGTGGTATAAGGCAAGGTGTCGCCGCGCACCCGCAGCGCCATGACAACCTCCTCCAGCGACGCATTGCCGGCGCGCTCGCCAAGACCGTTGATCGTGCATTCAATTTGCCGCGCCCCGTTTGCAAGGCCCGCCAGGGAATTTGCGACCGCCAATCCTAGATCATTGTGACAATGGGTTGACCAGATCACCTTATCGCTATCGGGAATGGTCTCGATCAAGCGGCGGACAAGCGCGCCATACTCTTCGGGGTGCGAATAGCCGACAGTGTCCGGCACGTTGATCGTCGTGGCGCCCGCCGCAATCGCTAAATCAATCGCGCGGCAGAGGAAATCGAAATCCGTGCGCGTTGCGTCTTCAGCGCTCCATTCAACGTCGTCGACGAGATTACGCGCCTGAGTCACCGATCGACCGACGGCTTCCAAAACCGCGTTCTCGCCCATTTTCAGCTTGTGCTTCATATGCACGGGACTGGTGGAGATGAAGGTGTGGATGCGCGGCCGCGCCGCGCCTTTAACAGCGTCTCCGCATCTGTCGATATCGCTGGGCGTAGATCGCGCCAATCCGCAAATCACAGTGTCCTTCGAGCGCTCCGCGATTTGGCGCACACAATCGAAATCACCATCAGAGGCTGCGGGAAAGCCCGCCTCGATGATGTCGACCTTCATCTCTTGTAAAAGTTCCGCCAATTCCAGCTTTTCGCGCAAGGTCATCGACGCGCCGGGCGATTGCTCGCCATCGCGCATTGTGGTGTCGAAAATGCGCACTTGAGGCGCGGTGTCTGTCGGGTGTGTCATGAGTGTCATCCTGGGGTGATTTGAGCTGTTTGGAAATTAGGAGCTTCCCCTGAACGCGCGCCGCGCTGAGCGCAGCTTTAGGCGAACGCGTTCAGAGGCTCCTAAGGAGCCCCAGGTTTAGGCTAAGCAATTGCCGCCTTTGGATGGAGATATCGCCGCTCATGTGCGCGCATATTGCGGCGGATAATGAAAAAATCAAGCGGTTTCAGGCTTCGGTCTTTGATGGCGGCGGATCAATTGCAGCCGACGCGCTAGGCGCATCCGCTGTTTCCCGCCCCTCCCCGCGCACGGCGCGGCGCGCATAGATGACGATCAAGATCCAAAGCCCCGCCGCGACCGCCGCAGCGAACGCTGCAATCCAAGGCGATCCGCTGACGGCCGACAGCGCCGATTGCCCGGCGAACGCCACCAAAGCCGCTTTTGGAATGATCCCGATCGCTAATCCCGCCAGATAGCGCCAATAGCGGGCGTGACTGACCCCGAACGCCATGTTCACCACAATAAATGGCGCGGTCGGCACATTGCGGACGATTAGGCTGGCGAGAAAATCATTCCGCCCGATAAAGCGCGACATGCGATTGGCCGTTCGCCCGCCAAACCGTCTCAGCGTCTCAGCGCCGGCGAAACGCCCCGCCCAAAAGGTAAGCGTGGCGGAGCACAAGGTCGCCGTCCAAGAATAGAAAAAGCCCGCGATCGGACCGAACGCCACAACAGCCGCCGCGATCAAAACGAATTGCGGCGCGCCGACAAAGGCCGCCACACAGAAAACGCCGATCGTCGCCGGTAAGCCCCACGGCCCTTCCCGCAGACCCGATAGAGACGCCTCCAATTGTTCGGAGACACCCAAAACGCCGGTCTTTCCCAACAAGAACACGATCCCCACGGCCGCAAACAGGCCGAACGTCACAAGTACGGCCCGCCATGCGGTCGCGTCCATGCGGCCCAGGAAGGAGAATAGGGAGTTCATGCTCGCCCTTTGCCGCCCACCGCCCCCAGCGTCAAGCACGCAACGCCGCTGCGCGCCGACCATATAATTGCCAGTTTGCGCATGGGAATGAAACCCGTCAGCGCCAGAGCCGAAACTTCAAATCGAACCCTGCCCGCCGGGGCTGGCGGCTTGTGGCCCGATCTAGATCAGCGAGAGATCTCCCTCAACCAAAGCCATCCGCGCGCGTCGCATCGACCGACAACGCCCAGAGCTTCTTCGCTTCCTCGGAATCTACAGCATAGGGCTTGACCTGATTATAGCGCGCCGTGCCTTCGCTATCGAGCTGCGCAATATCGCAATCTTCGCAATAGACGCCGCCGATCCCGTCAAGCTGTGGGGACGTCGCCGCCCATAAAGAAGTGGATGCGCCCTGGGTTGGGCTCTTGAACATGGGGTTCACATTGCCCTCGCCATCCATCCAACCAAAGGCGATCATCTCCTCCTTCGGCAAATGACGCTGCAGGGGCGTCATGATCCCGCCAGGATGAACGGCGAATGCGCGGATCCCATCCGCTTCGCCGCGCCGATCCAATTCGACGGCGAATAGCGAATTTGCCGTCTTCGCTTGGCCATAGGCGAGCCATTTATCATAGCCGGTGTTGAAATGAAGATCGCCATGACGGATGGGCGAAAGATGATGACCTGTGGACGAGAGGCTGACCACGCGCGCCCCACCCTTGGCGCCGGCCGCCTTCAGCGCAGGTTCCAGCGCGCACACCATAGCGAAATGTCCATAATGATTGGTCGCAAACTGCGCTTCCCAATTGTCGGGCCCACTCCGAGTTTCCGGACACGCCATAACGGCCGCGTTGTTGATCAGAATGTCCAGAGGCCGGCCGGAGGCGACAAAGCTATCGCCAAACGCCTTCGCCGACGCCAGATCGCCCAAATCCATAACCGCGATCTCGGTGTTGGCGACGCCGACCAGCGCATCTTCGGCGGCTTCGGGGCGGCGCGCCGGCACCACGATTTGCGCGCCCGCGCCAGATAACGCCTTCGACGTTTCCAGCCCTAAACCGGAGTAACCGCCGGTGACGATACATGTTTTACCCGAGAGATCGACGCCGGCCAAAATATCGGACGGTTCCGAGCGCATGCCGAAGCCCGATCCCAATGGTTTTTGATGCACCGACGCCATGACAGCTCTCCCTATGTCTTATGATCGCGTTAGCTTGAATGCGAGAACGCGCGACGTCTAGGGAAAGCGCCGTTCGAATTGCGATGGGCTGTAGCCGTATAGGAAACGCTGCATTTAAGGGCTTTGCTTCCCAATGCGACACACAAAAGAAAAAGGTCCCGGCGATGAACGCCGGGACCCTCCCATATACTCTACTACTCTACGCAGCCGGGTCTAATGCCCGCCTGCCAGAGCAGCTAGCAAGAGCAAGGCCACAATGTTGGTGATCTTGATCATCGGGTTCACCGCAGGTCCAGAGGTGTCCTTGTAGGGATCGCCCACCGTGTCGCCGGTGACGGCCGCTTTATGCGCTTCTGATCCTTTTTCGTGCTTCACGCCGTCCTTGTCGACAAAGCCGTCTTCAAAGCTCTTTTTGGCGTTGTCCCAGGCGCCGCCGCCCGCCGTCATGGAGATGGCGACGAAGAGGCCGGTGACGATCACGCCCAACAGCATCGCGCCGAGCGCTGAGAGCGCCGGACCAGGTCCTGCGATCCACAAAATCAATGCGAACAAAACCAAGGGCGATAAGACCGGCAGCATGGACGGCACGATCATCTCGCGGATGGCCGCTTTGGTGAGGATGTCGACCGCTTTGGAGTAATCCGGCTTGTTCTTGAACTCCATAATGCCCGGAATTTCTTTGAACTGCCGGCGTACCTCGTCCACCACGTCCTGCGCAGCGCGGCCCACAGCCATCATCGACATGCCGCCGAACAAGAAGGGCAAAAGCCCGCCGAACAGCAAGCCGACCACGACATATGGGTTGGACAAGGAGAAATTCACCGCGCTTGGATCGACGCCCTGCACGCCATATTGCAGGCCGGCGAAGAACGAGCCCTCGCCCGCTTCTTCGATGAAGTGGCGAATGTCCTCCGTGTAGGCGGCGAACAGCACCAGCGCGCCGAGACCCGCAGAACCGATCGCATAACCTTTGGTGACCGCTTTTGTGGTGTTGCCAACCGCGTCCAAAGCGTCCGTGGTGTCGCGAACGGAGCTGTCCAGCTCCGCCATTTCCGCGATACCGCCGGCATTGTCCGTCACGGGACCGAACGCGTCGAGCGCCACAACCATGCCTGCGAGCGCCAACATGGTCGTTACGGCAATTGCGATGCCGATCAGGCCGGCCGTCACATAGGTGAAGATGATGCCGGCGATGATCACCAAAGCCGGAATGGCGCACGCTTCCAAAGACACCGCGAGCCCTTGGATCACATTAGTGCCGTGTCCGGAGACAGAGGCCTGAGCCACGGACTGCACCGGACGATGATCGACGCCGGTATAATATTCCGTGACCCAAACAATAAGCCCGGTCACAATCAAACCAGCGACGCCGCACAAGAAAAGATCCATCGGCGTGAACACAATGCCGCTGACTTCCGGAAGAACGGTGCTGAAACCGTTCGGCAGCGTCAGCTCAATGGCCGCCGCCAAAGCCGGCGCGGAAAGAACCGCCGTCGCGATGAAGCCTTTATAAAGAGCGCCCATCACGTCTTTCGAGCCCGATCCCAAACGCACGAAATAGGCGCCGATGATCGAAGTGACGATGCACACGCCGGCGATCGCCAGCGGTAACAACATCATGGGTCCGACCATGTCCGAGCCGGACAAGAGAATAGAGACCAGCACCATGGTGGCGCCGATGGTCACGACATAGGTTTCAAACAAATCGGCCGCCATACCGGCGCAATCGCCGACATTGTCGCCGACATTGTCTGCAATTGTCGCGGCGTTGCGCGGATCATCCTCAGGGATGCCGGCTTCCACCTTGCCCACCATATCGCCGCCGACATCGGCGCCCTTGGTGAAGATGCCGCCGCCAAGACGCGCGAAAATCGAGATCAGCGACGCGCCGAAGCCTAAAGAGACCAGCGCATTCACGACCGTGCGCGAACCAGCGTCCAAGCCCATGCCCGCCGTCAGCAGCGCGTAATAGCCGGCGATACCGACAAGCGCGAGACCGACCACCAACATGCCCGTCACAGCGCCGGATTTGAACGCGACGTTCAAGCCTTCCCCCAATCCCTTCGAGGATGCTTCCGAGGTCCGCACATTGGCCTGCACCGACACTTTCATGCCGATATAGCCGGCCGCGCCAGAGAGCCCAGCACCGATCAGAAATCCAAGCGCAGCCGTCCAGCCGAGAAAGGCGAAGACCAGAACCGCAACCACCGCGCCCACAATGGCGATGGTGGTGTATTGTCTATTAAGATAAGCGCTGGCGCCTTCCTGAATCGCAGCTGCGATCTCCTGCATACGCGCATTGCCGGCCGGCATCGCCATTAGGCTGCGCGTCGTGACCAGGCCGTACAAAACGGCCAAAAGGCCGGCCGCCAGAACCAGCCATAAAACTAGACTCATTGTTTCAAAGCCCCTTAGTTGAGCGTTCCTCTAACGAAAACGGGCCAACAAATTTGTTCGCTTTTCGGCCGTTTCCACCCGTATGACGGGGGAACATGCATGGATTGGCGCCCGCGTGCAACAAGTCCGGACTTGCCAGTGTCAGTGGATGAGTAGAGGTTCGCGCGTCTGACCCCGTTTTGAGACGCGGATATCATGTCGACCCCTTTAAAGCCCAGCGCCGCCGGCGGCGCATCTCCCGTCTTTATCGCGCTCGCCGCGATCTTCGCCGGCTGCGTAATGGATGCTGTTATCAAGGGCTTAGGCGCGACCTACTCGGCTTTCGTCATCTCCGTCCTTCGGTTTTTGTTTGGCGGGATTTTCGCGTTTATCGCGTTTAGGGCGGCGAACGCCCAATTGCCGGACATGGCCGGCCTGCGCGACCACGCCATGCGCGCTATCGCTTCTTCCGTTGCGTCAGTCACATTTTTCCACGCCTTAAGCATTCTTGCGCTGGCTGAAGCGACCGTCGTCGCCTTCGCCGCGCCTTTGATGATCGCGCCTCTCGCGGCGGCTTTGTTGAAGGAGCGCCTGCGCACATTGTCGGTGGTGGCCATTCTTGTCGGGTTCGCCGGCGTGGTGGTGACCGTTCAGGGCGAACCGCTTTACAGCGCCGACAATCCGAGGCGGCTTGAAGGCGTCATCTCGGCGCTGACCGCCGCCGCGACCTATGCGCTCTCCATCGTCTTGCTGCGCCAGATCGCCCAGAGGGACAGCGCACATACAGTCGCTTTGCTCGGCAATGTGTTTCCTGGATTGTTTTTGGTGGGCCCCGCGCTTTATGTCGGCGCCAATCATTCGGGCGGGTGGCCGCCGCCAGCCGATTGGCCGCTCTTCGCTGTGGTTGGCGCGTGCGGGTTCACGCTGTGGTTCTTTATGACCAAAGCCTACGCAAAAGCGCCGGCGCAGCGCTTGGCGCCCTTGGAATATTCCGCCCTGATCTGGAGCGCCTTGTTCGGCTTCTTGTTCTTTGGCGAAATCCCACGCGCGCAAGTCTTTGTCGGCGCGACCATTATCGCAGCGGCCGTCCTTTTCGCCGCCTGGGACGAACAACGCGCCAAGCGGGAAAGCTTAGCCACATGAGCCGGACGCGGTGAACACCCCGGCGCATGTTCTGGTCGCCGCGGCCGCCTTGGCGAAGCCCGACGCCCCTAAGCGCAATTGGATTATCGCCGCCGGTGCCTTACTCCCCGACGCTTGGATGTTCGTGTTTTTCGCCTGGGCGCAATTTTCCGGCCTCTCGCCCTCTGAAACATGGAACGAGGCGTACTGGTCCGAACCCTGGCAAACCATCGGGGCGATCTTCAACTCCGTCCCGCTGGCGCTGCTAATCCTCTCCATCGGCTTCATTTGGAAGCGCGAGCTCGTCGCCCTCTTCGCGCTGGCGCTGCTTACCCACGCGGCTTTGGATTTTCCGCTGCACGCGGATGACGCCCATCGGCATTTCTGGCCGCTCAGCGATTGGCGGTTTATCTCGCACATCTCGTATTGGGATCGGGATCACAATATCGTCGCCGGCATGATGGCGGAGGGACTTTGTCTCATCCTCGCCGCCATCGCGTTGTGGCGACGGTTTGACGCGCGTTGGGTGCGGATCAGAGCCGCCGGCCTCGCCGCGCTTTATGTGGTCGCGGCGCTTATAAGATTATCGAACTAGCCGCCCGAGCGC
>JBCCMB010000107.1:0-9895 GCA_039026555.1 Pseudomonadota bacterium | reverse complement strand
GTGAATAATGTTGGATGTTAAGTCCTGCTCGCCGCCGGAGATCCAAATTTTCTGACCGGTGATCTTGTAGGCGCCGTCATCCTGGGGAACGGCCTTGGTTTTCATGAGACCCAAATCCGTGCCGCAATGAGGCTCGGTCAGGTTCATTGTGCCGGCCCATTCGCCGGTAACCATTTTCGGCAAGTATTTTTCTTTCTGCTCGTCAGATCCGCCAGCATGGATGGCCGAATAGGCGCCATGCGTCAGACCTGGATACATGGAGAACGCCATATTCGCGGACGACGACATCTCCGAATACGCCATGTTCAGCACATGCGGCAGGCCCTGCCCGCCATATTTGGGATCGGACGACATGGCGGGCCATCCACCTTCGACCAATTGATCATAGGCCTCTTTGAAGCCCGTTGGCGTCTTGACCGACGCATCTGCGTTACGCGTGCAGCCTTCCTTATCGCCGACAGAATTGATCGGATGGAGCACTTCACTCGTGAATTTGGCGCCTTCCTCCAAGATGGCGTCGACCAGGTCGGAAGTGACTTCGGAAAAACCTGGCAGATTGGCGTATTTGTCGATCTGCAGGACATCGTTGAACAAGAAACGCATGTCGCGGACGGGGGCTTGATAACGGGGCATTTTACCTCTCGCTTATTGTTGGAGTAAGCGCGTCGCACAGAAACGGCGACGCCAAATATTCGACTTCAAAACTTCAGATCAGCGGGATGCGCCTATTTCGCAAAGACGCCGTCATCGCCGGTCAAACGCTCACGGGCTACGCGTTCGAATGCGCGTGCGGATTGTTCAGCTTCAGCGCCTGGACTCGTTTCCGCCAGTTTGCCTTCGGCCCAAACAAGACCGTCCTGCAAAGCGCCGAGGGCCGCTTCCAAATCTTCGCGTTGGCGCTCCAGCTTTTTGATCTGCTCGCGGAATTTCTTTTGCGACAGGCGCAATTGCGCGCGATGCCCTTCTAACGAGTAGACATCGAGAATTTCGCGAATGTCGGCGAGCGAAAAGCCAACGCGCTTTCCCTGCATGATCAATTTCACGCGCGCCCGGTCTCTTACCGAATACACGCGATTCAAACCGTCTCGCGCGGGATGAAGCAGATCTTTGTCTTCATAAAATCTCAGGGCCCGCGGCGTGACGCCGAACTCCCGAGCTAATTCGCTGATTGTGTAGGTTCGCATTACATCCTCCCAACGCTCATAAGCACGTTTTTCATTTTCTTTAGGGAAACCCGTAGCGTAAACTAACGCTCACGTCAACGTCAGTGCGAGATCCGTATAAACTCGCATAGCGGGTGGCGCATCCCCGTTAACTTTAACCCCCTCTTAAGACGCGCGCGGTCATTTGTGCCGAGGTGCAATTTTTGCCCAGTGGCGGATTCGCGCAGAGGAGAGTGAGTCGGATCAATGGCGCGCGGACCGTGGAGCGTTAAGGGGATCGATCCCAAAGCCCGAGAAGCTGCGCGAGAGCGCGCGCAGCGTGAGGGCGTGACGCTCGGCGCTTATCTAAACCGTCTCCTTCTGGCGGACGATAACAGCCAGATTTTCGCGCCTGGACTCGTCGATGCGATTACATCCGACGAAGGCGATGTGGATGAAGTTTCGCGCGTCGCCGAAGCGGTTGACGATCTTGCGCGTCGACTGGAGGCCAGCGAGCGTCGCTCATCCTCGGCAATGTCGGGCCTCGACCAATCCATGCTTGGCCTTGTCACACGAATTGAAGCGGCCGAGCGCGCACCTTCCGACGCTTTGGATCGCTTCTCGAGCGACCTGGACATGTTGCGTCAAACCCAGGCCAATGTGTTGTCGCAGATGGATGCGCTAAAACGGGACGATCGAACCGGACGCGCGCTTGAAGCGATGGGGAATTTGGAAGGCGCGCTTTCGCGATTGGTCGCGCAGGTTCAAGAGCGCCATCACCAAGTCCTCGGCGACCAAGCGCAATTTAAAGCCGAGTTGGAAGGAGACGTCACGTCGCTCAAATCTCGGTTAGACTCGACGGAACGAGATGTTGGGTCAGCGCTCGATCGAATGTCCAATGCGGCTTCGCGCATGGAGGCGTTTGAGGCCAAAGCCGGCGACGCCATCAACAGCGCGCTTAATGATCTAAAGCACTCCGACGCCGCATCGGGATCTCGAAATAAAGATCTTGCGGACAAATTGTTCGGCCGCGTCGATGATCTAGAAACACGCTTGCACGCCTCGCATAGCAACGTCGCTAGCATGATGGGCCGCGTTTCAGACATCACCTCGCGAATTGAGCGGGTTGAGAAAACCGCCGATCGCACCGACGACGACATGGAAACAGCCGTCGATCGCATAAACGACCGACTAACGCGCGCGGAAAAATCCACCGACGCTGCGATCAAATCGCTCGAAACCTCTTTTACATCAGTGGATTCGCGCCTCGCAGAGATGCAGCGAAAAGTCTCGGAAACGTCCGATTTGCGCGAGACCTTCCAGCGCCGGTTCGACAATCTGACGGAAGATATGGCGCGGGCGCTTGCGGATACGCGATCAGAAATGCAGCGCCGGATTGACGACGCCGCGCGCAATGCGCGGCCCGAAGCCGTCGACAAGCTAGGCGATGCGCTCTCGCAGCTTCAGGATCGGTTGGAAAAATCCGAAGACCGCCAGGCCCGCGTCGTGGAAACCGTCAGCGAACAACTAACCCGCATGTCGTCGGCACTGGACCGCCGCTTGGCGAGCGTGGAGTCACGCCGCGACACGTCGGCGGCCGACATTGTACGCGAAGAGATCGCGGCGCTGTCCTCCGAGATCGAGGCGCGTATCGCGGCGGTGGAAGCGCGTGAAGCCGGCGCGATCGAAAGCGTTGGAGAAGAAGTCGGAAAACTCGCCGACAAGCTTGAAGAGCGCGTCCGCGATAGCGAACGTCAAACCGCCGAAGCGATCGAAAGCGTTGGCGGGCAAGTCGCACGCGTGGCGGATAGATTGGAAGCGCGTCAAGACGATGCGTTCAAAACGCTCTCCGAGCAGGTCGACGGGGTCAAACAAGATCACGAGACACGACTGAGCGACGCGCTCGCCGGCATGACGAAGCGGTTTGACGAGATCGTTGAAACCGCAGACGGCGCGATCGAGCCATTGCGCAACACCGTCTCATCCATCGCCAAGCGCGTGGAGCTCATTGAAGACGGCGGCGCGCCGCCGCCGCCTTTCGATGATCCCCCAACCGATCCGCCAAGCGCGCCCGAAACCGGCGATATTGAGCCAGCGCCTTCGCCCGACGTCCTTTCCCCATTGTCGGAGCTTGAAGAAGAATTGGGTCTGCGCGAACCGGCGCCAAAAGATGATCATCCCAAGTCGGAGCTCGATACCGAGGATGATTTGGACGCAGAAATGGACGTCGAAGCTGACAACACGGATGATTTTGATCCGGTTGAGGATCTGTTGAGCGAAGAACTGGACGCCCAAATCGCGTCGGACACTGAGGTTGATACAGAGGCCGATGCCGAGGCTGACGTCGAAGATGCTTGGGAAGCTGATGCTCAATCTGCTGTGTCCGACGAAACCGAGCCGCGCGACGACGACGCCTCCGCCTTTGAAAAAGCGCTCGCCGAAGACGCAGCCCGCGACGCGCCGTCCGGCGCCTATGAGCTTGAAGACAATGATGTCCTAGAGTTTGAAGTGCCCGCTGCGCCGCCGACAGACGCCGATCCGTTGCGTTCGGATGCTGGGCGGAACGATGATCCCTTCGCACGCCTGGCTGCAAAATCTGACGCGCCGAAAGAGAATTATCTGGCGGCGGCGCGCCGCGCCGCGCTGGATGGGCGAAACACGGCTTCGGTAGCCGTCGGCGCCACACCCGCTTCTCGCCGAGGCGGCAAATTGCCGATTGTCGCGGCCTCCGCGCTCGCCATCGCCGTTGCCGGCGGCGGTGCCGTCGCCATGATGCGCGGAAAACAAGACCCGTCCGGCGACGTCTTTACGGTCGCCAACGCCGCCAACGCCCCATCTTTCGAAGACCAGACCTCCGCGGAGCCGGTTGACGCCGGCGTCGCGACCAACCCCGAAGCCGCAGGCGACGCCTCAGACGAGGATTTGTTTGAGACAGCCGCTATGGACGATCCGCTCGCAGACATAGAAGCTGCAGCGGTCGAAGCGGACGCCTTAGTGGACGAAGCATTGCTGTTCCCGGAAACGTCAGACGAGAACGCTGCAGCGACACCTGAGCCCGCGGAGCCGGAGCCCGTATTTGAGCCGATGGACGCCGCGGAGCTCACCAAACCCGCCAGCATTGAGGACGCAGCCGCCGGCGGCGATCTAGCGGCAATTTATGAACTGGCCGTCCGGGATTTGGACGCGGGCGAAAAAGCGCGCGGCGCCGAAGCGCTCAAACGCGCCGCCGGCCGCGGTCTCACCATCGCGCAGTATCGTTTGGCCAAACTCTATGAACGCGGCGAAGGCGTTCCCCGCAGCGTCGCTGAAAGCCGCAAATGGACCGAACAAGCTGCGAGCGCCGGCAATGTAAAAGCGATGCATGATTTGGCGGTCTTCTACGCCGAGGGTGATGGAGGCCCGCAAAGCTATGTTGCGGCGGCCGAATGGTTCCGTCGCGCTGCGGAGTTCGGATTGGTCGACAGCCAATACAATGTCGGCGTCCTTTACGAGCAGGGGCTAGGCGTCAGCCAGAATCTATCCGAAGCCGCGTTTTGGTATGAAGTTGCAGGCCGCGCCGGGGATCCGGACGGCGCCCGGCGCGCGCTAGAGCTGAGCCGCCAAACGCCGGCGCTCGACTACGAGAGCGTCCGCCAGCGCGCCGCCGCCTTTGCGCCAACGCCTTCCGACGCCCGCGCCAATGGGAGATTGGGCGCGCCGTCGTGGGAAACCGCTAGCGTCGAGGACATTCGCGACGCGCAAAGACTGCTGACCCGGCTTGGCTACGATCCTGGTCCAGTCGACGGAGCAATGGGCGCAAAAACCCGGCGCGCCATACGCGCCTTCGAACGCGACAATCAGCTCACGCCGAGCGGTCAAATTAACAGCGCTCTGATCCGCCAATTGAACGCCGCGACGTTGAACACCAGCGGTTAAGGCGTTTGTTACTGCAGCCAATCTACCAACCGAAACTCGGGCCGCACAGCGCGACGTGGCGGCGACAGTTCGACGCTTTATCGACAACAGACGCCGATTGGGGTTTGTCCTTAAGCCGTCCCCGCGTACAACGCGAACAGCATGCAAATTCATCTGCCTATTGCTGAAATCGCCGTCGACCCGCTGGTGATCATCGCCATTGGGTCAGGCGTCGGTTTTGTTTCAGGCCTGTTCGGCGTCGGCGGCGGGTTCTTATTAACGCCCTTACTCATGTTCAACGGCGTGCCGGCGGCCGTCGCCGTCTCTACCCAGGCCAATCAAGTTTTGGCGACATCTGTCGCCGGCGCATCGGCGCACTGGCGTCACGGCGCGGTAGACACGCGCATGGGAACGCTGATGATCGCGGGCGGAATGGTCGGCTCGGGGCTAGGCGTTTGGCTATTTCGCATTCTACGCCAATCCGGCGATATCGACGCGGCGATCGCGGGATCTTACGTCGTTTTTCTAGGTGTCATCGGAAGTCTAATGCTGTGGGAGAGCGTTGGCGCGCTCGGCAAAGCCGGCGGCGGCGACCCACGGCGACGACGCGCTTTGCGCGCCTGGACACGCGTTCTTCCCTTCAAGCGCCGCTTTCCGCGGTCCGGATTGTACATCAGCGCTATCCCACCGGTTATTATCGGCTTTGTCGTCGGTTTGCTCGCGGCCGTGCTAGGCATTGGCGGAGGCTTTATCCTCGCGCCCGCCATGGTGTATCTGCTCGGCGTTCCAACACGCGTGATGGTTGGAACGTCCTTATTTCAAATTGTTTTTCTCACCGGCTTCGTCACCTTCTTGCAAGCCGTCGTCAATCAAACCGTCGATCTTGTCTTGGCGGTGGTGCTCATGGTCGGTGGCGTGATCGGGGCGCGCTTAGGGGCGGCCGCCGGACAAAAGCTGAAAGCCGCAGAGCTGCGCCTGTTGCTGGCGATCGTGGTGCTCGGAATGGGCGGCAAGGTGGCCTGGGATTTGTTCGCGGTGGCGCCCGCCGAATTCGTTCTGGAAGCGTCCACATGATCCGGGCGACGCTAACCGCTCTTGCCCTGTGGGCGACGCCGCTCTACGCAAACGCCGATACGATCGCCGCTGCGCTGGCCGAGGATTCGGTTGAGATCGACGTGGATTTCGACGGCGCGCGGGTGACGCTCTTCGGCGTCTCTAACGCCGCGGATGATCCGGACGCCGCCTTTGTCGTCGCGCTGGTGGGCCCTTCAAGACCGCACGCGATTGTCCGCAACACGCCCAATGGCGAAGAACGGTTCGAATTCGTCTCCGCGCCAAGCGTGCTGGCGGTCGCCGCAGAACCAAGCATCGCGGAAATTGTCTCGCCGGATGCTCTGATCCGTGCAGGCGTCAATGCGCGCTATGCGGCGAAACCTGCGCCGCAGGACATGACCCGCACCGATTTGGATGTCTGGCGTACCGCGTTCGCGGACTTAAAAACCGAAGCGGGCTTGTTCAGCGGAGATATGGACGGCGTGCGTCGCCTCGAAGGCGGACTGCTGCGCGCGGATATCGATCTGCCGGCTGAGGCGCCCGCGGGCGAATACGACGTTCGCGCCTTTGTCTTCCGCGACGGCGAAATGGTCGGGGAGTTTCACACCCCACTCTATCTCGAACGCAAAGGCGCCGAGAGTTTCTTGTATAATCTCTCGCGTGATCGAGGCGTGCTCTATGGCTTGATCGCGGTTTTAGTCGGTGTCGGCGTGGGCGGCTTAGGTGCGTATTTCGGTCGCCGATAGCGCCCTATAAGCGCCAGTGCGCATCGACCTGACGATCCGCCGCCAGTCTGGAGAGCGGCGTGACGTAAACATCGTCCCGGCCGGCTGCGATAACTGAAAACTCGTGCGCGAATACATCAGCGAATGCGGCGTCGCACACGTTTAATCCTCCTGTGTAAGCGCCGAAGGAGGGCATGACGAGCCGGCGGCCATTTTGAATGAAACACCGCGTACGAACGTGACGCCCAGACCGCCCACGAATTTTCGCGCAGGGATGAAGGTGGCCGGCGACTTCGCCATCATAAGCCTCCAAAGTCGGTTCATGACGAAAGGTCAAAGGCCCGCGCTTGATCTCCAAAGCCGCACGGCCGCCGAGATGCTTGGGCGGAATAGGATCATGATTGCCCTCCACCCAGATCCAATCGGTCGACGCGGTCAGGGCGCGTATCGTTTCCACGTCTTCGGCGGATAGACGCGCTTCGGCCTGGCGATCGTGAAAACTGTCGCCCAGCGAAATTACCGTTTGAGGCCGGAACGCATCCATGAGCGCTGCGACGGCGCGCAATGTCGCGCGCGTATCATAGGGCGGTAAAAGCTGGCCGCGGGCGGCGTAAGACGACCCTTTCTCCAAATGAAGGTCGGAGACGACCAATAACCGCTCATCCTCCCACCAGAGCGCGCATTCCTTTAGCGGCGTGAGGCGCGCGCCCATGAGATCAAAGCTAACGCGCTCAAGGACTGCGCGCGACGGGTCTTCTTGGGAGCGATAAGCGGCGGCGGTGGACATAAATGAACGGTGCGGTGCGTCGCCACGCGCGTCAAGCAGTCGAAGATTTGAAAAAGTCGGCGGCTTATCAGACCGCCGCCCTTCTGGCTGTCGCTATAAGGGGCGCTCTAGCCGTCAGTCGAATGCGTCGCGGCGAAGCCCAGCGTTTCCTTGGTCAATTCACTCGGATCGGAAATATCGCCCAGACGAAGCGGCTCGCTTGGGTTCACGCTAATCGACAATTCGCCCGGTTCTTGGATAAAGCCGGACAGGGCCGTCAGTAATTCGTTGGCGACGTCCTCATCCACGCCCATGCCGGTCAGCTGAGGCCCAGCGAAGGCAAGTCCCATCACAGCCATGCCGCGCAATTCCTCAGAATCTGCGCCTTGCGTAAGCGCCGCGACATTCAGCGCCCGATTGAGCAGAGATTCGTCTTTCAGCGTGACCGCAAAATCATTCACGGTGAGATCCTGAAAGGCTGAAAGATCGGGCTCCGCGCCGCTTACGCCGCTCAAAGCGGCCATCAAATTTTGGAAGCCGCCCGTCATCGACAGATCGAAACCTTCGGTCATGCCGAGATTATAGGTTTGCAAACGCGTTTCGTCGGTTTCCGGATCAAAGCGCGCATCGCTTTCGCCATAAAGCTCCAAACCGTCATAGCCCATCATGCCCAGACCCATACCAAGCATGGAGCCGAGCCCGCCATTTTCCGGCGACGCCTCAATGGTGAATTTTGTTCGAGGCGCAAAGACGCGCGTCGCCACGCCGTCATTATTGCGTTCCACGCGCGCTTCGGATTGGGGCATGTCCAAGGTCGCGCCGGAGACGTCGAGGCTCAGCCCCTCCATCACCATGCCGTCATAGCCCGGCTCAATGGGGCTGTCGAAATACTGAGACATGTCCAAATTGGCCATCGCCTCGGGATCGCCATCCGCTTCGATGAGCGCGTTCAGCCACTCGCCGCGCAGCCCGTCGACCGACATTTTGTCCCACTTAAAATTGCCCTTAAGCGGAAATGGGATGTCAGAATCGTCAGATCTGATGTCGAACTCGCCGGTTAGACCTTCGAGTAGCGCTTTCCCGGCTATCATGTCCGCCAAAGACGACACCGACACTTCATCCAAATTGATGGAAATCGTGCCTTGCTCGTCCGGATCGTCGATCTCCGCGTTCAGCGAAAAGTCTTCAAACGCCAGCTTCTCAAACGCCCAATTTTCAGCCGCCGGAGGCTCCCCAGGCTCTCCATCGGCGAACAAGCTGGCGACAAAGGCCGCTGTTTCCGCATTCGGCTGGATAAGCGTCAACGTCCCCAAACTGACGGACACGCCTTCTTCATCATCTATAACGGGTGCAAGCCCCGTAAACGTCAGCTTCTCAAAACCGGGATTGCCGTCAGTCATCGTCATGCCTTCGATGACGAAGCTGTCGGCGGTCAGGGTGGTTTCGCCAGTTTCGTCGGCGATAGAAACGCCGGAGAAAGTTGCAGACCCGCCCGAACGCGAAACGTCGTCGAAGCTTACGCGACCGCCCTCGCCGTCCAAATCCATCGCTTCCAAAACGGACGCCGCCGTTGAAAAGTCAGCGCTAGACCCATTACCGCCGCAAGCGGCTAGAACAGACAGGGCGGCCGCGCCCATTAAAAACTTGCGCATCAGATAGTGTCCTTCTTGAGCAGCTTGCGTCGAATCTCGCCGAGCGTTAGGGCGTTTAGCATGCTTAAACGAGCAACGCACTGTGTCATTCTCAAGGCGGAAGACGGGCGGGTCGTCAACCTCCGTGTGAACGTGAACCCACGCGCCCGACGGATCTCGCTGCGGATTGATGCGCATACGCGCGAAGCTGTCGCCACCGCGCCGACGGCGCGTGCGCAAGCCGAAGCGATAGCCTTCGCTCGGTCCCGGCTCGACTGGATTTGGGAACGATTGGACGCCGCGCCGCCGCCCGCCCCCTTTGCGCCAAATGCGCTGGCGCCGTTTCGCGGCGAACTCCACCGGTTGGTGGCGCGCGACAAGGGACGAAGCGTCAGGCTGGCCGCCGACCTTGAGACGCCAGAGATACGCGTCCCTGGCGCGCCTGAAACGTTTGCGAAGAAGACCGCCGCTTTTTTCAAGGCCGCCGCGCGAACCGATTTGTCCGACCGTGTCGCCGTTCATGCGCAAACGCTGGGGGTCGAACCGACCAGCATCGCAATTAAGGACACCCGCTCTCGTTGGGGATCATGCTCGTCGGAAGGCCGATTGAATTTTTCGTGGCGCTTGGTCTGCGCGCCGCCCTTTGTGTTGGACTATGTGGCGGCCCATGAGGTCGCGCATTTG
>JBCCMB010000106.1:0-9896 GCA_039026555.1 Pseudomonadota bacterium | reverse complement strand
GCAAATTTACAATCAATTAACTGGCTTCGCTTGGCGACGCGACGCCTATTGTGCGCGCAATCGCGGCGATAACGTCGCTTGTAACGTCCATAGTTGGACGTTGTATCCATAAACCGCCGACTCAAACCGATCGACATCGCGGCGGTAAACGACAATGCAGGGGAATACCAACCGATGATCCGTAAACTGCTTTTATTGGGCGCAACCGCAGCTGTCGCCGCAACGCCAGCCCTTTCTCAAGAAGTTGAATTTTCGGGCAATGTCACGCTGACGACCGATTATCACTGGCGCGGACTGACCCAGAGCAACCAAGACTTCGCCGTTCAAGGCGGCTTCGATCTGGCCGCAGGCGGCTTTTACGCCGGCACTTGGGCGTCCACGATCGATTTTGAAGACGGGTCCGATTCGAACGTTGAGTGGGACATTTATGGCGGCTACGCCGGCGCTCTTGGCAACGGCCTCGGCTACGACGTCGGCGTCATCGGCTACATCTATCCCGACTCGGACGATGAAGATCTTGACTTCGTTGAGCTGTATGGCGGCTTGTCTTACGACAGCGAAGCCGGCTTCGGCGTGTCCAGCACGCTTTATGTCGATCCGGACAACGAAACCGTCTACATCGAAGGCGGCGCAGGCTTCAGCTTTACTGATGCGCTTTCTGCAGACATCGGCCTCGGCACCTGGCTCGACGGCGGCGACGATCTCTACGAAGAAGAGTTCAACTACAATATCGGCGCGACCTACTCTGTCGCAGGCTTCGACTTCGATCTTCGTTACTACGATATCGACATCGACGGTGCAGACGACAACGTCGTGTTCTCCGTCGGCCGCGCGATGTAAGCGCAGCCTTCATATGGCGATTTAAGAAGCCGCCGCGGATTGTCCGCGGCGGTTTTTTGTTGCGCTTGAGGCAATTGAAACGCCTTCGCTTGGCGATCTTTCCCCGCGCCGCCATATATAGACAAAGCCGAGCACAGCGGGCGGGAGAGACTATGGCGCAGGCGCCTATCGAAGCACTAGAACCAGCGATCGTCTTTTTAGGTGCGGGTCTGGCGGCGGCGCTCGCCTCGCGTGCGCTGAAACTGAGTCCAATCGTGGGCTATCTGCTGGCGGGCGTCGCAATCGGCCCGCACGCGCTGAAGCTGGTGGAAGATTCGAGCACGACGCATTTTTTGGCGGAGCTCGGCGTCGTTTTCCTACTTTTCGACATAGGCCTGCATTTTTCGATTCGAGAAATGAAGGACAGCCGCCGAGATATTCTTGGCCTCGCGCCGGCTCAGATGCTGTTGTGCGGCGTCGCTTTTACGCTCGCAGCCCGTGCGATCGGTTGCGATTGGCCGATCGCCGTGGCGCTTGGTGTCTCGCTCGCGCTTTCCTCAACAGCTGTCGTGGCGCGGATATTGGCGGATCGTAACCTTCCAGGCTGTCCGCTAGGCCGATCTTCGACCGCCGTGCTGATCTTCCAGGACATTTGCGCCATCTTCCTGCTCGTCTTCGCCGCCTCCTTAGAGGGCGACGCCTCGCAATTAGGGCGGGATCTGGGTATCGCTGCGGGACTGGGCGTGGTCGCTTTCGCGATCGCCTTGTTGGCCGGACGCTTTGTGGTGCGCCCGCTCTTCCGCATTCTTGCGGCGACGCGCAATGAAGAAGCCTTCACGGCGGTGACCTTGTTCATTGTGCTGGCGGCCGGCGCGGCGACGGGACTGGCGGGTTTGTCGCTAACGCTCGGCGCGTTCCTGGCGGGAATGGCGATCTCCGATTCGCCTTATCGCCACGTCATTCAAACTGAGGTGAAACCGTTTAAGGGATTGCTGATCGGCCTGTTTTTCATAGCCGTCGGTATGGGTGTGGATCTCGTCGCCCTCGCCCCGATTTGGCCAGCCGTCTTTGGTGCCGCCATCGGGATTGTCGCTGTTAAAACCGCAATGGTTTTCTTAGCCGCCAAGCTTAATGGCTGGTCGACGCCCGGCGCGACCCAATTGTCGTTCTTACTGTCGCAAGGCTCTGAATTTACGCTGGTCGTCGCCGGGATGGCGGCGATTACAACCGGCGCGCCCGCCGGCGTCGCCGACGTGATCGTTGCGGCCGTCGCGCTCAGCCTCGTGGCCGCTCCGGCCTGGTCGGCGTTCGGAATGCAATTGGCGCGCATGTTGGTCAATCGCGTCAAAACGACAAACGTTGCGGAACACGCCGCCACCGCCGAGAATGAGCATCCGGTGCTCGTCTACGCCATGACGGAAGAAGGCCGCTTCACGGTGGACGCGCTGCGCGATCATGACATCCCCTATATCGCGATTGACGTTGATACAGACCGCTTTGTCGCGGCGGCGACCGACGGATATGACGTCATCTTCGGCGATGCGAGCGACACGCGTCTTCTGGACGCAATCGGCGTCTCCAAAGCGCGGGCCTTTGTGCTGGGAGCGCCGAGATATGAGATTTCCGCGGCGATTTCGCCCATTATGCAGAAGAAATACCCCGACCTAAAGCGCTTTGTCGCCGTCCACACGCCGGCAGACCGGCTGCGCTATGAAGGCTTGGGCATGCGCGCGCACATTTCGGGCCCGGAGCCGAAAGGCGTGGAGTTGGCGACCGACGTTTTGCGGTCTCTCGGCGTACCGGGCGAAGACATCGCAGCATGGATCTCCGACCAAATCGACAGAAGGGGGATCGAAATCGCGCCGACGCCGGTTCGCTTTCAAGGCGATGAAGCCGCGTAGAGGACGCCGGGCGCTGACGATAAGCGTCGCTAATATGCAACACGCGCACGCCGACAGACGGACAAATATTGCAGGTGCGAAAGGAAAGCTCGCCCTTCCGCAACAACGTGTTAAAAGACCTCCGTAAACGAATGTCATTGAGGCGGAAAGCAGCCCCGAATGAATCAAGTAACGACAGTCGGCGTCGTCGGCGCAGGCCAAATGGGTAACGGAATCGCACACGTTTGTGCGCTGGCGGGCTATGATGTTCTGCTCAACGATGTCGAGCCGACGCGCTTAGACGCGGCCATGCAGACTATCGAAGCGAATATGCACCGCCAAATCGGACGCGGCGCCATCGACAAGGATGAGATGGCCGCAGCGTTGAAGCGGGTCACGCCGGGCTCTGATTTGTCTGATTTCGCAAAGGCGGACCTGGCGATTGAGGCGGCCACCGAAAATGAAGCGGTGAAACGTCAGATCTTTGAGGACATCTGCAAGTATTTGCCCGAGACATCATACCTCGCCAGCAATACGTCTTCGATCTCCATCACGCGCCTAGCGTCCACGACGGATCGGCCGGAACGCTTTATCGGGCTTCATTTTATGAACCCGGTGCCGCTGATGAATTTGGTGGAGGTGATACGCGGACTAGCGACAGACCAAGAAACCTATGAAATGGCGGTCGGCGTCGCCAAGCGCCTTGGCAAAACCATCACCAATTCGGAAGATTTCCCGGCCTTCATCGTCAATCGCGTGCTGATGCCGATGATCAATGAAGCGGTCTATACGCTTTACGAAGGCGTCGGCACAGTGGAAGCCATCGATATGGCCATGCGTCTGGGCGCAAACCATCCCATGGGCCCGCTGCAATTGGCGGATTTTATAGGTTTGGACACGTGTCTTTCCATAATGCAGGTGCTGCATGACGGTTTGGCCGACACCAAATACCGCCCTTGTCCGTTATTGGTGAAATATGTCGAGGCCGGATGGCTAGGCAAAAAGACAGATCGCGGTTTTTACGATTATCGCGGCGAAGCGCCCGTTCCGACGCGCTAGAGCGCCGCGCCAAAAATCCGAAATCTTGGTCATATCTGAGCAAACTTCTCGACATGTCGACGTGTTTGGGCTGATTTAGATATCAAGCGCTTGGGGGCGCAGAGATGAAGACCATCCCCATGAAAGCTGCTCACAAGTCTTTAATTGCGGCGTTCGCGTTAGCGGCGAGCGCATGCGCCAGCGCGCCGCTCACTCTTAACGACGATGTCATCGTGCCGGGAACGCGCGTCGGCGACGTTGAAATCGGCATGCCGCTCTCGCAATTGCTCGCCCTAAAAGGCACGCCCAACCGCACCATACCAATCCCCAACTCCGCAGCGACCACTTACGTCTATGACGGCTTGTCGATCGCCGCACACGATGAAGTCTATTGGATCGTCGTTAAAGATCGGCGGTTTCGAACAAGCGAAGGCGTCGGCCCGGGCGTGGAGCAAATTTTTGCGCGCGGCGCCCTCGGTCAACCCGACTGCGTCGCGACCCGCACCTCAACAACCGTCTACGATTATGGCGACCTTTATTTCGACGTCGACAATTCCAGCGGCAAAGTGCTCGAACTCGGCGTTCAGGCCGAAACGAAGACCTGCCAAAGTTGAAGGGGCCGCTTAGGTCAGAGTTTTGCTCAGCGCGCGACAAGATCGCTGATTAAGCCCTTGGCGGCCTCGCTCGCCCAATCCGCTGCGCCAGACAAACGCGCGATTTCTAAGCCGTCCCGATCGTATATCAGCGTGGTCGGGAAACCCGCCGCCCGGGCTTCGTAGGCGAGACCGTAGCTCATGTCGAAATAGAAACTGAGCTGGTCTCCCGCCAAACTCGCAAGCGTCGATCTGTTGGCTTCGCGATTGACTTCACGATCCATCGCGACGGCCAATACGACCACATCCTCGCGGGAGAACGCCGTTTGGAGCTCCGCCAGTGTCGGCATCTCTTCAATACACGGGGCGCACCATTCGCCCCACAAATTGAGGACGATGACTTTTCCACGCCATTCGCCGAGGGTGCGCATCTCTCCGTCGGCGTCCTCAAACCCGCCCAAAGGTTGGGGCGTATCGGCGTAAAATTGCAGGGGCTCCAAATCGCCGATTGCAAAGCGATCTAATCCATCGGCGCGGTCCGGCTGGCCACCGGCGGAAAAGAGTGCGACAAGCGCGAAAATCACGCCAACAATCAACATCAAAGGGATGCCGAGACGCGTGACAATCTTGGGCATGGGCTGTTTCGCTCCTCAAACGCATCAATCGGAGACATCGCACCGATGACTGACCAGACCGGCAAAGCTAAGACCGGCGCTCAACAAATGTGGGGCGGACGTTTCGTCGACAAGCCCGATGACGTTATGGAAGCGATAAATGCGTCGATTGACGTGGATAAACGCCTCGCGGAACAAGATGTCGCAGGTTCCAAAGCCCACGCCCGCATGTTGGCGACCCAAAATATCATCTCCGCTGAAGACAGCGATGCGATCCTAGCCGGCCTAGACTCGGTGATCGAGGAAATACGGGCTGGCGACTTCCCATTCTCAGCGGCGCTTGAAGACATTCACATGAATATCGAAGCGCGGCTGAAGGAAAAGATCGGCGAACCGGCCGGAAGGCTGCACACCGCCCGCTCGCGTAATGACCAAGTCGCGACTGATTTCAGGTTATGGACCAAATCGGCCTGCATTGATGCGGGCGACGGTCTAACCCGTTTGATGCAGGCCTTGATCGGACAAGCCGACACGCACGCCGACGCCGTCATGCCGGGCTTTACCCATTTGCAGACGGCGCAGCCGGTGACGTTCGGCCATCATATGTTGGCCTACGCGGAAATGTTCGACCGGGATCGCGGTCGGTTTAAAGACGCGCTCATCCGCATGGATGAATGCCCGCTGGGCGCCGCCGCACTGGCCGGCACAGGTTTTCCAATCGACCGGCATATGACGGCCGAAGCGTTGGATTTTGCGCGGCCGATGGCGAATTCCTTAGACGCCGTCTCCGCAAGGGATTTCGCGCTGGAAGCGCTCGCCGCCGCCTCCATTTGCGCGGGACATCTATCGCGCTTGGCGGAAGAAATCGTCGTCTGGGCGTCTGCGCCGTTTTCCTTCGTGAAATTGTCGGACGCCTGGTCGACCGGCTCTTCCATCATGCCCCAAAAGCGCAATCCAGACGCCGCCGAGCTTGTGCGCGCAAAAACGGGCCGCATCACCGGCGCGCTGATTGCGCTCTCCACAGTGATGAAAGCCCTGCCGCTCGCCTATTCGAAAGATATGCAGGAAGACAAGCAATTGGTGTTTGAAGCGTTCGACGCGTTGGACCTGTCGCTCGCGGCTATGGCGGGCATGGTGGCGACGCTGACCCCGAACCGCGACAAGATGCGCGCGGCGGCGGCAGGCGGCTTTTCAACCGCCACGGATTTGGCCGATTGGCTGGTGCGCGAGGCGAATATTCCCTTCCGTGACGCACACCATATCACCGGCGCCGCGGTTAAAGCGGCGGAGGACGCAAACATTGATCTTTGGGACCTTGATCTTGAAACGCTGCAAAGCATCGACGGACGCATTACTTCTGCGGTATACGACGTGCTGACGGTGGAAGCGTCGGTAGCCAGCCGCACCAGCTATGGCGGCGCAGCTCCGTCGCAGGTTCGCGCGCAGATCGATCGCTGGAAGGAGCGCCTTTAAACGATGACGGCCCAAGTTTATCGCCGGATTTTCGTCGCCCTCGTGGCCGGACTGCTCGCGGCTGCGTGCGGCCTGCAGGGTGAGTTGGAGCGTCCAGAACCGCTTTGGGGCGATCCTCCTATCGACGGGCCTGACGATCCGCGTTTCCCGAAAGAGGGCGACGACGCGGACGAAGACGCCGCCGAGTAAGTCTTCCATGCATCATTTCGACTATCGCGGCGGCCGCCTTCACTGTGAAGATGTGGCTTTGGACGACATCGCCGATGCGGTCGGAACCCCGGTCTATGTCTATTCCACCGCAACATTAACGCGCCATCACGGCGTTTTGGCGGACGCATTCAAAGACATGTCTTGCTTGATCGCCTATTCGGTCAAAGCAAACGGCAATTTGGGCGTTGTCGCCACCCTGGCGCAATTGGGCGCGGGGGCGGACGTCGTCTCCGGCGGCGAATTGAAGAAAGCCATGCGCGCCGGCGTTCCCGCGTCGAAGATTGTCTTTTCCGGCGTCGCGAAGTCGAAAGACGACATCCGTCACGCGCTTGATGTCGGTATTCATCAATTCAACGTGGAATCCGTGCCTGAGCTGCATCGAATCTCGGCGATCGCAGAGGACATGAATGTCTCAGCGCCCATCGCGTTCAGGGTGAACCCGCATGTGGCGGCCGGCGGCCACGCCAATATCTCCACCGGCAAGGCGGAAGATAAATTCGGCGTCGCTTGGCATGAGGCCGAAGCGCTTTATGCGAGAGCCGCAGCCCTGCTCAACATCGAAATTGTCGGCGTCGACGTGCATATCGGCAGCCAAATCACCGACATCGCGCCCATGCGCGAGGCGTTTGAAAAAGTCGTCGGCCTGGTCAAAAGCTTGCGCGCGGCGGGCCACAACATTGCTCGGATCGATTTGGGCGGCGGGCTCGGCATTCCTTATAGCGACGGCGAAAACCCCGACACGCCGGCCGACTACGCCGATATGATCCGGGACGTGCTTGGCGAACTAGATGTTGAGGTCATTCTGGAACCCGGCCGCATGATCGCTGGAAACGCCGGCGTGATGGTGTCGGAAGTCGAATACGTTAAGGAACGCGACGGCCGCACCTTTGTCATCCTCGACGCCGGCATGAATGATCTGATGCGGCCGGCGCTTTACAGCGCGCACCACGACATCCGCCCGCTCGCCCAGAATGGCAGCGATAGGGCGCCTGTCGATGTCGTTGGACCGATTTGCGAGAGCACGGACCGCTTCGCCAAAGCGCGCGACTTGCCTGATCTGCCCGAAGGCGCACGCGTGGCGTTCATGTCCGCCGGCGCTTACGGCGCCGTGATGTCGTCGCAATATAATGTCAGACCGCTAACGCCCGAGGTCTTGGTTTCGGGCGATAAGTTTGAGATCGTTCGGAAACGGCCGAGTTTCGAAGACATGATCGCATTGGAGCGGACGCCTGACTGGCTCGACACGCCATAGTTCTCAAGCCGATTTGAGCGCGCCTGCGCGCGTTAAGCGCTTGGCGGAGATTGCGCGGCGGCGCCAATATTGGCCGGCGCGCGCCCGCGCATATGGCCCTGCTATTGTTTGGGCGCTAATCGGGGTGAGCTTGGCGGCGATCGGCGCGCACGCCGCCCTGCCGGTAGCCGGGCAAGCTGCGGCAAGCTTGATTTTCCTTCTTGGGTTCGCAGCCCTTCTTATTCGCGGCATGCGAATCTATACGCCGCCCAATGCGGCCGCGGGGCGCGAAGCGGTCGACGCGCTTATGGAAGGTTCGCCCGCCACCACGCTCATCGATCGCCCGACGCGTGCAGACGCCGAAGGGGCGGCGCTGTGGGAGGCCCACCGCGCCCGGATCGCCGCGCAAGCCGCCAAACTGCCGGCGCCGGACGCCAACCCCGCCTGGAAAGAGGCGGACCCATTTCGATTGCGCTTTGTCGTCCCCGTCGCAGGCGCCGCCTGCCTTGTCGCGGCAGGCGAATCGGCGGGGCCTCGGATCTTGGCCGCTGCGTCGCCGGATATCGGCGCTTTGTTCGGCGCGCACTTGGTCAGCGCACAGGCCTGGGTCGCGCCGCCGGCCTATACCGGAAAGGCGCCGTTTGATCTGGCGAGCGGAGAAATTGCGAGCGCGCCAACCGGTTCGGAGCTGACTTTGCGCATTAACGCGCCTGGGGCGCCGAAGCTCAAAATCTCAAACGGCGAGACGGCGCGCTCAGAGACGCTGACACGCGGTCCCGACGGCGTGTTCGAGGCGGACATTACTCTGGAAGAGGCGTTGAACGCCGAGATCCATTGGTGGGGCCGCCGCGCCGCCTTTGAGCTCACTAGCCTGCCGGATGACGCGCCGAGTGTTCGCTTCACGCAGGATCCAACGGTCGATGAAAATGACCGAACCAGTTTCGCCTGGTACGCCGCGGATGATTACGGCGTGGCGGAATTGGAGCTGTCGCTCAAGCTTGAAACGCCGCATCCGGGCGATTTGAACGATCAAGCTTTCGTCCCAATCGACATCCCAAGCGTTGAACCGCGCGAAGCCGAAGATCTGACCGCACTCGATCTCACCCGCCACAAATGGGCGGGCTTGCGGGTTGAAATGCGACTGCAAGCGATAGACGCGGCGGGTCAGGCCACGCTGAGCGAGCCCGTCACATTCAAGCTGCCGGAGAAACTCTTCTTACAACCCCTGGCGCGGGCCTCTGCCGAAGTCCGGTCCGTTGTTTTGCGTGAGCCGCGCGCGTATGACGCGCCGGCTGCAGCGGACGGTTTCGCAGACGCCTCGCCCGAAAACCCTTATGCCGATGTGGAAGCCGCCCGGCTTGAGCGCGCGCCGGCAGATATTCGCCGCGCCGCGATCATGTTGGATGCGCTGACGTATAAGCCGGAGTATTATTTTGAAGATCCAGCGCTTTATCTGGGCTTACGCCAAGCGCGCGGAGTGATCGGAACCGCACGATCTAAACCGGAGGCGGAAATCGCCGAAGACGTGCTGTGGTCCGTCGCGCTCCGCGCCGAATATGGCGATCTCGCCGACGCCGCAGCAGCGCTTAAAGCCGCCAAGGAAGCGTTGGAGCAAGCCTTGCGCGACGGGGCGAGTGACGATGAAATCCGCCGCCTTATGAAAGCCTTCCGACAGGCGGTTGAGAATTATCTCGCCGCACAGCTCGCCGAAGCGCGCCGCACCGGACGCGTCAGCGAAGGCGGCTCGGATGGCGCGCAATTGATGCAAAACGAAGATCTGCAAGACATGCTGGACGCGCTCGAAGATCTGGCGGAGACGGGCGCGGCCGACCAGGCGCGCCAATTGCTGTCGGATATGACCGATCTTTTGGAGCGCATGCAAAATTTCCAGATCTCTGAGGGCGGCGGCGGCGATGGGGAGCCGATGGACGGCCCCATGTCGGAGGAATTACGAGATTTGTCGGACGCGTTGCGCGATCAGCGCGAGCTGAATGACGACACTTTCTCTGAACAGCGCCGCCAGCAAGGACAACGCGGT
>JBCCMB010000105.1:0-9908 GCA_039026555.1 Pseudomonadota bacterium | reverse complement strand
TGATCGGAGTGTGCCTCGATTGCCAGAAATTGTATGTAAAGCAGTACATTTTGGCGGTATGTTCTTGCGAGGCGGCTGAATCTGTGGTTTTGAAATATTGTACAAATTGACTGCAAAAACAGCATTCGGATTTCGGAAAAACGCCCGAGCGCCCAAATGCGGATCCGCAGCGGGGAGACAATCGGCGATGACGATCGGCGTCAAGCATAGCGTATTCAGTCTTTTGGCGTCGGCGGCGATGCTGGCGGGCTGCGCGGCGCTTTCCGTCGAAGGAGCAAGTGCGGCCGACGAGACCGTTCCCGGCTATATCTCGCGCCTTCCGCAGGACGAGGTCATTTATTTCGCCCTGCCGGACCGGTTCGCGAATGGAGACGACGCCAATGATCGTGGCGGGATAGCGGGCGGTCCGCAAGATCACGGATATGATCCGACGCATAAAGGCTATTATCACGGCGGCGACCTCAAAGGCCTGACCGAGAAGCTGGACTATGTCAAAGGTCTGGGCGCGAGCGCGATCTGGCTCGGCCCGATTTATCAGAACAAGGCGGTGCAGGGCGCGCCGGGCGGCGTGTCCGCAGGCTATCACGGCTATTGGATCACCGATTTTACGCGCGTGGATGCGCATTTTGGGGAAGATAACGATATGCGCGCCTTCGTCGACGCCGCCCATGCGCGCGATATGAAGGTTTATCTCGACATTATCACCAACCACACGGCCGATGTGATCGCCTATCGCGAATGCCATGATCCGGAGTTTGAGGGCGTGCGGTCGGCGGATGGGTGCGAGTACCGCTCCAAAGCCGATTACCCATGGACAACGCGCGGCGGACCGGACGGTGAACCGATCAATGACGGGTTTATGGGAGATGAAGGCGCGTTTCAGACTGATGGGAATTACGCCAATCTGACTGATCCAAACTATGCCTACACGACCTATGTGCCGGAAGACGAGAAGGACATAAAAAAGCCGGCCTGGCTGAATGATCCGATCTATTACCATAATCGCGGCAATACGAGTTTTGAGGGCGAGAACTCCCTTTACGGTGATTTCTTTGGCCTAGACGACGTGATGACGTCCCATCCGCGCGTCGTTGAAGGGTTTATCGACATCTATAAGGATTGGATCACGCGCTATCGGATAGACGGCTTCCGCATTGATACGGCGCGTCATGTGAATCCAGAGTTTTGGCGGGCGTTTAATCCCGCGATGATTGATCATGCAGCGAGCTTAGGCATTCCCAATTTCCATGTCTTCGGCGAAGTGTTTGAGCCCGATCCGGGCAAATTGGCGCGCTTCACGCGGGTGGACAGGTTTCCGGCGGTCTTAGATTTCGCGTTTCAGGACGTTGTGACGCAGACATTGGTCAATGGCGCGCCGGCCTCCGCCTTTGCGGACTTGTTCAGGGCGGATGATCTTTATGGCGGCGGCGCGGATGCCGCCTTGGCGCTCCCGACTTTTATCGGCAATCACGATATTGGACGGTTCTCAGGCTTTGCGGAGGCGGCCTTCCCCAACGCCTCGGAGGATGAGCGGTTTAAGCGCGTACGTTTGGCGCATGCTCTCATGACGTTCGCACGGGGCGCGCCGGTCATTTACTATGGCGACGAACAAGGCTTTGTCAGCGACGGCAATGATCAATTGGCGCGCGAAGACATGTTTGAAAGCCAGGTGGACGTTTACAACGACAATGATCTGATCGGCACGGATGCGACGACGGCGGACGATAATTTCGACGTTGAGCATCCGCTTTATAAAGCGATCGCCGAGATTGCCGCCATTTATCATGCGCATAAACCTTTGCGGCGCGGGCGTCAGATCGTGCGTTTGGCGGAAACAGACGGCGGCGTTTTGGCGCTGTCTCGCATGGGGGAGGAGGGCGAGGAGTATTTGGCCGTCTTTAACCTGCGAAAGGAGCCGCGGATATTGAATGTTGAAGTGGGCCCAGATACGGAGCATTTCGAAGCGCTTATCGGCGCGTGCGCGTCGTCGACGCCTGCGCGGGGCAGCTATCCCGTTGAAATTGAAGGGTTAGACTTTCTTGTATGCCGCAAACTGCCGAGCCAGGTCGGGCGATGACTGAACTCGTAGATGAAACGCATCCCAACGCGCCGAGAATAGACGTCATGTCCGCCGAGCCCTGGTGGAAAGGCGCGGTGATCTATCAGATCTATCCTCGCAGCTTTCTGGACACGAATGGCGATGGGGTGGGCGATCTCAAAGGGATCATCCAAGGGCTCGATCATATCGCAGATCTTGGCGTGGACGGCGTTTGGATTTCGCCCTTCTTCACCTCGCCCATGCGTGATTACGGCTATGACGTCGCGGATTATTGCGATGTCGACCCTATTTTCGGAACGCTGGATGATTTCGACGCCTTGGTCGCCAAGGCGCGGCGTCTCAACCTGAAAATCGTGATCGACCAGGTTTATTCCCACACCTCAGACGAGCACGCCTGGTTTGCGGAAAGCCGCTCGGACCGCGCCAATCCCAAGGCGGATTGGTATGTCTGGGCGGATGCAAAGCCTGATGGGACGCCGCCGTCGAATTGGCAATCCGTGTTTGGCGGACCCGCCTGGCGGTGGGATTCGCGGCGCAAGCAGTACTACATGCATAATTTTCTCGCCTCGCAGCCGCAGCTGAACGTGCACAATCGCGAGGTTCAGGACGCCTTGCTGGCGGCCGCGCAATTCTGGCTGGATCGCGGCGTGGACGGCTTCCGCTTGGACGCCATTAATTTCTCGATGCACAATCCGGCGCTGACGGACAATCCGTCCTCGCACGCGCCGATGGAAAGTGTGACGCGGCCCTTCGACTTTCAGCGCCACATCCACAATCAATCGCATCCCGATATCGTCAACTTCTTGGAGCGTTTGCGCGCCCTGATGGATGCGCATGGCGGCGGCTTTACGGTTGCAGAAGTCGGCGGGCCGGCGCCGATCCACGAAATGCGCGCGTTCACCGAAGGCGAAGCGCGTCTGAATTCGGCGTATAATTTCGACTTTCTCTACGCCAAGACGCTGACCCCGGAAGCGGTGCGGCGGTCCGTCAGCCAATGGAGCGGCGCAGACGGCGAGGGGTGGCCGTCCTGGGCGTTTTCCAATCATGATGCGCCAAGGGCGGTATCGCGATGGGCGTCCGCGGAGATGCGCGATCGCGCGGCGCGGCTTCATACACTTTTGCTGGCGGCGATGCGCGGTAATGTGTTCCTCTATCAAGGCGAAGAATTGGGCCTGCCTCAGGCCGATGTCCCGTTCGAGCATCTTAAAGACCCGGAGGCGATCGCTAATTGGCCGGAAACCTTAGGCCGCGATGGCGCACGCACGCCCATGCCATGGGAAGCCGCCGCCGCCAATGCCGGTTTCTCAACTGGCGACGCCTGGCTGCCGGTGGACGAGGCGCACTCGGAGTTAGCGGTGGATCGTCAAGCCGGCGTCGAAGGATCTTGTCTAGAATTCACCAAATCGGTGTTGGTGTTTCGCCAGGCGAGCGCCGCGCTGAAATTAGGCGATCTCACTTTCCTGCAAGCGCCCGACGGCGTTTTGGCGTTCGAGCGCCGCGCTGGCGGAGAGCTGGTATTGTGCGTCTTCAACTTGTCCGAGGGGGCGGTGAATTGGTCGCCCATGTCGATCGAAGGTTTCGAGCTGTTCATGACATGGGAGGGGATCTCCGAGGCCGGCTTGTCCCTGCCCAAAACGCTTGAGCCGTTCTCCGGCTATTGGGCGCGGCCCAAGACTTGAGTATGACGTCCGACATCGCGGCGATCGCCCGCATCAAGAGGAATTAGAGCATGTCAGACGGCGATCCTGAGGATAAGCGGACAACCCGGCTGGAGGATTTGGCGTCGCGCGCCGGCGTTTCTATTTCAACGGTTTCGCGCGCTCTAAACGACAGCCCCGCTGTCAACATGCGGACAAAGCAGGCGATCTGGAAGCTCGCGCGCGAATTGGATTATCCGTTTCGTCGATACATGCCGGCGGGGCCGATCGGCGCAGATGGAACGATCGCTGTCGTTGTGCCGCGTCCGCAAGGGCGGGACGCGCGCGTCGCGGATCCATTTTTAGCCGAATTGATGGCGGGCGTTGGCGATGCGGCGCGTGATCGCGGCTGCGATCTCCTTGTGAGCCATACCTCGCCCGTGACTTATGATGATTTGGCGTATGCGCTGACCACCAGCCGTGCGGACGGCGTCGTTTTCATCGGGCAGAGCGCGCTCCACGGTGCATTTAACAGCCTTGCAAGCTCCGAAGAGCGGTTCGTTGTTTGGGGCGCTGAAATGCCGGAGCAGAGCTATTGCTCCGTCGGAAGCGACAATCCAGCGGGCGGACGGCGCGCGGCGCTGCATCTCGCCCGCTTAGGACGCAAGCGGATTGTGTTTCTAGGCGATACGGAAGCGCCCGAAGCGATGCAGCGCTATCGCGGCTATGCAGACGCGTTGAATGAGTTCGGATTGGGGGTGGATCCCGACCTTGTCGTGCCGGCGCATTTCGAAGTGGAAAGCTCCGAAGCCGCCGTCGATGCGCTGATCCGGCGTGGTGTGGATTTCGACGCGATCGTGGCGGCGAGCGATTTGATCGCGCTTGGCGCCGTGTCGGCGTTGATCCGGGTCGGCAAATCGGTTCCCGACGATATCTCCGTTGTGGGCTACGACAATATTCCGTTTAGCCGCTATTCGCGGCCGGCGCTGACCACCATTGATCAGGATACGGCGAAGGCGGGGCGTTTGTTGGTGTCGAAGCTTTTAGACGCTGGCGGCGCGCCAAGCCGCTCGGAGCGCGTGCCGACCGAGCTGATCATTCGTGAATCTTGCGGCGGATAGCGGCGCACTGTTGCGCAAAAGCCTCAACCTGATCGATATTTTGCAAATATTTGCATAAATGGCGGCGCGCGGTCGACGCCGTCTTTGGCGTCCAAAATCGGCATTCTGCTTACAATAAAGGCCATTGGATGGTAGTTTGCGTCGATTTGAAGTGACGCATCACGTCGAGATTCCCTTCGTTTTAAGGGTCTGGCTGCAAATTTTTGTTTGTGCGTGTCAATAATTTGCGATAATTTGCGTAACGATACCAGTCGCACACAAGGGGCGGCGGATAACGACAAATGGGAGGTAGTCGACGTGCAAACCCCAATGAAATTTTCACGTGCAGGTCTTTTGACCAGTGCGGCGACCGGCCTGGCGATGATGTGCGCCGGCGCAGGTCCAGTTTACGCCCAGGATAGCGACGGCGCCTCAGAAGGGCGCATGACGATGGATGCGGTGATCGTGACGACGGAGCGTCGCGAGCAAAACTTGCAAGACGTCGCCGCGACGGTTCAGGCGTTCTCGTTCGAAGACTTGCTGCAGCAAGGCGTCAATTCGAATTTTGAGAATCTGCAATACGTCGTGCCAGGTCTTCAGATCGCGAACCAGGAAGGCAAGGTGGAAGTCTTCCTGCGCGGCATCGGCTCGACCGACAGCGATTTTTCGTCCGACCCGTCGATTGCGACGCACTATAACGGCGTTTACCTTGCCCGCCCGCGCGGCATCGGCCCGCTCTTCTTCGACGTGGAGCGCGTTGAGGTGAATAAAGGTCCGCAAGGCACGCTGCGCGGCCGCAACGCTGCTGGCGGCACGATCAACATCATCTCCAACAAACCCGACCTTGAAGAGTTTGGCGGCTATTTGATGGTCGGCGCAGGCAATTTCGACGGCCGCGAATTTGAGGGCGTCGTCAATATTCCGATCAATGACCAGCTCGGCGTGCGGGGCTCCTTATGGTCGAAGAAGCATGACGGCCTCTACACGAACGAGTTCGGCGGCGGCGATGATTTCGAAACGCCAAGTTCGCAAGACGATGTGGCTGGCCGCATCGCCATTCGCTGGCAGCCGAATGATCGTTTCACCGCAGACGTGACCTATTCAGGCGCTGAGGTGAACAGCTCGGGCGATCCTGGCGCCTTCTCAGGCCGCGCTTTATCGGCGGGTGAAACGATTGAGGATTTGGATGATCCTTGGAACCAATACTTCCGTACGGAAGGCGATTTCCTCGGCGAATACGACACTTTCCTCACCACGCTGACCTATAATTTCGACACTTTCGGCGTAGAGTATCAAGGCGCGTTCAACTCGGTGGACGCCTATAACCGCAACGCCTCGCGCGAATGGCAGTTGGGTCAGGTTTATCCGGGTTCGGAGGCGGAAGCTGCGTTCATCGCATCAGGCGTCAACCCGCAGCGTAATCTCCTCGTGAACGACACTTTCCATCAGGCGGAAAATTCTGAAGCGACGAGCCATGAAATCCGCTATTTTTCGGATTGGAACCGTCACCAGCTGACGGCCGGCGTGTTCTACTTCCAGGAAGATTACGATTTCCTCTCTTGGGACATCGGCAACGGTTTCTGCGGCAATTCCGACTTCTTGGGCGCCGATGCGCCTTTGGGGCCGAACACTTTCTCCTGCTGGCAAAACGGTCTTGGCGGCGAAGACCGCGCGGATGATTCCGAGATCGAAACGCTCGCCTTCTACGCGGACGGCACTTATGACGTGACCGATGATTTCCGCGTTAAGGCCGGCCTACGCTTCACGGATGAAGAGAAGACCCAAAACTCCTCGAACGCGCAGTATCAGTTCAACTTTAATGCGGATCTGTTCAACGCATCGTTCAACGAGCCGTCTGATCTGATTATCGGCGAGCCGGGTTTCCGTCTGACGGATCCGGGCGGCCGCAGCATCCGTTTGGACACCATCACGCCAGGCGATCCGATCGGCATTGACTATTTCTTCGACGGCGTCGCCAGCTTTGGTCTCGGCGATACGTGGGGCACCTTCCTGGCCAGCTGTCAGGAACCGGCGAATGACGGCCTCTGCGAAGTGATCATCACGTCCTCGCATGATGATGCGGGCACGGCCGATGTCACCGAACTCACGGCGACCAACCAAGTGTCGGATGATTACGTCAATTGGCGGATCGGCGCGGAGTATGACCTGACCGAAGACAATCTGCTGTATGCGACGATTTCGACCGGTACGCGGTCTGGCGGCGTAAACGTTCCTCTACGCGTCAGCACCGACCTCGGCGGCGGCGTGTTTGAAAACCAGCAGCTCGACATCATTTGGGACAGCGAGACGGTCACATCTTATGAGATCGGCTCCAAGAACGTATTCGATTTCAACGGAACGCCTGTACGGTTGAACGCGGCGGCCTTCTATTACGACTATTCGGATAAAATCCAACAATTCCTGGTCGACGTGCCGAGCCCAACCCCGCTTAACCCTGATGCGACCACGCAAGAAGTGATCACCGACAATATAGGCGACGCTGCGGTTTGGGGGATCGAGTTCGAAGCCGACGTCAATCTGCCCTACGGGTTCAGCGCCGGCGGTCATCTTCTGTTGATGGACAGCGAGTTCGACGACACGAATGTGCGGGATCCGCGCACGGGCATTGGTCCGAACAGCGACGGCACTGTGGTCGGCGTCAATCTGAACGGCAACAAGCTGCAGAATACGTCGGACGTAAATTTGAACCTTCGTCTATCGCAAACGATCGATATCGATTGGACGCAAATCCCGTCGCTGTCCTCCTTCGATTGGACGGTCAGCATGGTTTATCGCAGCGAGTACTTCCTCTCGCCGTTCAACAATCAAGGCTATATCCGCGAAGCTGACGGCAGCGTGTCGACGGTCGCGTTGGAGAACGTCACCGCAACGCCGAATAATAATGGCGCGATCGCCAATTGCGCGGGATGCGGGGGCGATGCGACGCCTCTGTTCTGGAGGGACGACATTGACGGCTTCGCTCTCTTCAATCTGAACGCGGGATTGAATTTCGGCGATGAGGAGCAATTCCGTCTCGACGGCTATGTGGAGAACGTTTTTGAAGAAGCGTTCTCGACCAAGGGCTTCATCAATGACTCGGTGAATATCCGGTATCTGAACTCCCCGCGCATCTACGGCTTGCGTCTGCGGGCTCAGTTCTAGGCGGCCTGAATTGGCGCGGCCGTGTGAGGGCGGCCGCGTCATGGAATTCCTCTAGCGTACCATCTGGCCGTCGCCCTAGTTCGGGGTCGACGGCCTTTCTTTTGGCGCTAGGCTCATGGCGAAGGTGTGGAGACGCAAGATGGCGCTGAAGCGCGTATTAGTGGTGGGCGGCGGCTCGGCGGGCTGGATCACAGCCGCTTATTTGGACGCCGTACTCAACGGGAAAACGGCGAAGGCTGTCGACATCACGGTGATCGAAAGCCCCGATATCGGCCGCATTGGCGTGGGTGAAGCGACGGTGCCGAGCGTGCGCGACACGATGGCGTCGATCGGCGCCGACGAACGCACTTTCATGAAAGCTGCGGACGCCACGTTTAAGCAGGCGATCAAATTCGTGAACTGGCTGGATGGGGCGGGGGAGCATTACTACCACCCCTTCGACCGCCGTCAGAAAGGGCGGCTGGACCGGTCGGGCTTGCGCTGGATGACGTCGGATCGCTCCACCCCGTTTGCGCACACGGTTTCGGCGCAACCCTGGCTGGCGGATGATGGACGTTCGGCCAAGCCGAAGGGCGCGCAAGACTACCAATCGCCGCTCTCCTACGCCTATCATATGGACGCGGAGAAGACGGCCGGCTTCTTATGTGATCTCGCCGTGGGACGCGGGGTCAAACATGTCCTCGATCTGGTTGTTGACGTTGAGATGGCGCCTCATGGCGACATCGCGGCGGTCAAAACCAAAAGCGGGGAGCGCCTGGAAGCCGATTTGTTCATCGACTGCACCGGATTTCGCGCGCTGCTTATCGAAGGCGCTTTGAAGGCGGGGTATGAGGATTATTCCGACTATCTGATGTGCGACCGCGCGGTGGCGATGCGCGTGCCTTATGATGCGCATTGGCCGGGCGCGCGCAAAGCATACACGACGGCGACGGCGCTTTCGTCCGGCTGGTGCTGGGATATCGGCCTCGCGAGCCGACGCGGCGTTGGCTATGTTTATTCTAGCCGATTTATCGATGACGACGCCGCAGAAGCCGAATTGCGCGCGTTTGAGGGTCCGCATAGCGACGATATCGCGGCGCGCACGCTGAAATTCCGAACGGGCCGACGGATCCAACCTTGGACCCGCAATTGCGTGGCGATCGGTTTGTCGTCCGGCTTTATAGAGCCCCTGGAATCGACCGGATTATTCCTGGTCGAATTGTCCGCTGCGACCTTGGCGGAGTATTTCCCCTTCGGCGGCGAGATGCAGCCGCTGGCGGATCGTTTTAATGCAATCATAGATCAGCGCTATGAGGAGATCTTGGATTTCGTGGTGCTGCACTACTGCATCACGCGTCGCACAGACACGGCGTTTTGGCGCGAGGTCTCTAAGCCGAACCGGATCCCTGATCGACTGGCGAGCTGGCTGGAAACCTGGAAGCTGAAATCCCCCTCCCATTCGGATTTTCACGACAGCTTGCAGCTCTTTTCCCATCACACCTACGAATACGTGCTTTACGGCATGGATCATGGGCGTGAGCGGATCGCCAATATCGACCCCGCGCGTCTGCCCGCGACGCCCGTGCCGCGGGATGTGCAGGGCGCGGTCGCGCAGGGTCGGCGCGTTCTGCCGAGCCATGATGATTGGTTGCGGGCGGAATTGGGCGAGGCGTATGCTCCGCCGGCCTAGCCCGGCAATTCGGCCCCGATTTCCTGTCGAAGCCAGTCCTCATGCGACGGCAATTGTTGGCGGCCGACTTTAACAAGGCGTTCAACGCTCGCGGATGGCGTCGCAGGCGCGTCGCTGGCGTTTCTAGGCGAACCCGTCAACACGCTTTCAAAGCCCATTCCGAACAGAATGTGCTCATAGCTTTGATGAGAGAAGAGACGCAGATGATCGTCGAAATCTGATCCTGATGGGAGTTTCGCCCGCCAGAAGTCTAGCTTGGCGTTGAGCCGGTCGGTCACGCG
>JBCCMB010000104.1:0-9948 GCA_039026555.1 Pseudomonadota bacterium | reverse complement strand
TTTGAAGGCTTGAAAGCGGACGCGCTGAAGATCGCCAACGCCAAGGAGCGCATCCCCTATGGCAGCATCCGCAACGGCTATGTCTATAATTTCTGGCAGGATGAAACCAATGTCCGCGGCCTTTGGCGACGAACGCCGCTAGACGCCTACGCCAGCGAAGCGCCGCCTTGGGAGATCATTCTCGATTTCGACGCGCTGGCCGAAGCAGAAGATCAAAACTGGGTGTTTAAGGGCGTCAATTGCCTCGGCCCGGACGGGCGTTTGTGCCTGGTGTCCCTTTCAAATGGCGGCAAGGACGCCGCTGTGCAGCGCGAGTTTGACGTCGAAGCGAAGGCCTTTGTCGAGAACGGCTTTTTTATCCCCGAAGCGAAATCCGGCGCCGAATGGGTGGATGAGGATACCCTGATGGTCGCCACCGATTGGGGCGAAAGCAGCATGACGGAAAGTGGATACCCCTACATTGTCAAAGTACTGAAACGCGGCCAATCCCTCGACCAGGCGGCTGAGATCATTCGCGGCGAAGAAACCGATGTCGGCGTTTGGCCATTCTCGGTCGATTTAGGCGGCGGCGATCTGGTCATGATGGCGCGTGAGGCGGACACGTTCTTCACGGGCTCGTATTTTACGATCGCGGATGATTTTTCCGGCGAACCGACAAAACTGCCCCTGCCCGCGCGATCCACGCTGAACGGCGTGTTTGAAGATCATATGCTGGTGACGCTTGAAGAAGACTGGTCGCCCTACCCCGGACAGGAGTTCAAAACCGGCGATTTGGTCGCGTTTTCCTGGAGCGGCTGGGTCGACAAACAAACCCTTCCGGACGTCGATCTAATTATGCGCCCGACCGCCACCCAAGCCATCGAGGGCGTCTCCATCGCCAAAGGCGCGGTATTGATCTCACTGAACGACAATGTCGCGCAAAAGGTAGTGAGCCTAATCCGGGAAGACGGCCAATGGGGCTTTTCCGACATCGCCTTGCCGGACAATGGCGCGGCGGGCGTCGCCTTCGCCAGCATCAATGAAGAGCGGACATTCCTAAATTATGAGGGCTTTTTGACGCCGGATTCGCTCTATGAATATTCGACGCAAAACATGCAGCTGAGCGAGGCGATCAAGAGCCTGCCCGCGAAGTTCGACGCGTCGCCCTATGTCGTTGAACAATTCCAGGCTGCGTCGTCGGATGGAACGCAAATTCCCTATTTCGTCGTTCGCGCCAAAGAAACGGAACTCAATGGCGATACGCCAACCTTGCTCTACGCGTATGGCGGCTTCCAAATCTCCTTGAACCCCAGCTATTCGGCCAATATCGGCAAGCTCTGGTTGGATAAGGGCGGCGCCTATGTATTAGCCAACATCCGCGGCGGTGGCGAGTTTGGCCCGGCCTGGCACCAGGCCGGTCTGAAGACCAATCGGCAACTCATTTTTGATGATTTCATCGCCGTGGCGGAGGATCTAACCGCTCGCAATCTCACCAGCCCAGAGAAGCTCGGCATTATGGGCGGCTCAAACGGCGGCTTGTTGATGGGCGTCATGTACACGCAGCGGCCGGATTTGTGGAACGCCGTGGTCTGCCAAGTGCCGCTGCTGGATATGCTGCGCTACCATTTATTGCTGGCGGGCGCGTCCTGGGTGGACGAATACGGCTCGCCGGATGTCGCCGAAGAGCGTGCATTCCTGGAGCGGACATCGCCCTATCACAATATCGATGCAGCGGCGGACTATCCGGAAATCTTCTTCGTCACCTCCACAAAGGATGACCGCGTCCACCCCGCCCATGCGCGCAAAATGGCCAAGCGTTTGTCCGAACTCGATAAGCCTTTCCTGTATTATGAGAACATTGACGGCGGACATTCCGCAGCGGCCAACCAGTCCGAGGCCGCGCGTCGGCGGGCGTTGGAATACACCTATCTGGCGCAGCGCCTGATGGATTAATCGTACGGGGCGCGGATCAGCGGTCGAGCAAGACGCCGATCGTGCCCCAGACGATGATGTAGGTGAAAAACACAAAGCCGTTGAACAGCGAAACGCCCCCGCCGCCGCCATCATCCGCGAGCATTAGGCCGATCTGCGTCAGCGTCGCGCCGGAAAAATAATATGCGCACAGGCCGACCAATATGCCCGCGGCGAATGAGACAGCTCGCAACACCAATCCCGCGCGCTGGGCGATAAGCACCCAAGATTGGAAGCCTGACACGAATAGGGACAAAACAACGACGAACCCCAGCTTCGCTTCCAAACTGATCGCCGTCAGGAAATGCAGGGGCTGAAACAGTAAGAAACAGGCCAAGCCATGGGCGAACATGGTCAACAGGAACAGGTCGAGGTTTCGTCCGAAAAAGGCCAGCTGACGCCGCGTTGACTCCATATTCGACGCCGGCGCCGCATGTTGAACCCCCACCGCGCGCAGCCGGGCGTGAACCGTGCGCACCAAGCTTTCCCATTCGGCCGTCGTTTCCGCCCAGCGCTTGAACCGAATGGTCTGAAGCTCACCAAAGCCGACCGGCGGGTTCGTCTCGCCAATCGCCACCGGCAACAAAATCTGCCGATCATTGGCCCGACTGGCCTCGTCTTTTACAAACGGGCTGGCGACGGAGTTTTCCGACCAGATCACGATGACGCAGGACGCCGCCGCGATGGTTTCGGCGATCTGCTCGCGAAAATTGTCGCCGCCGATCAGATCATGGTCCCACCAGACCGATAGCCCTTCAGCCAGCAGCGCCTCGGCCAAAAGTTTCGCTTTCGGCGCATCCTCGCGCGCATAGGAGATAAAAACATCGGCCATTGAGCGTCCCGCTTATGATCTCACGTCCCCAACGTGGTTTGAGCGATCCTATCGCATGGCGCGCGACCTGTCTTGACCGGCGGCAATGGGCGGACGAGTTTGGCGCTTTGTGGAGATCCTAAATGAAATGGACACCTAGAGCGGCGGCGCACAGCGCACCTAGCAAGCCCTCTTCAGCATGAAGTGGCGTTTGGTGTCCTCCGCGTTTATGGCCGGCGGGATGAGCGCGCTGGTCGCTTTGGTTGTGACGATAATCAATACCGGGTTTGACGCCGGCCTGCCCCTGCGCTGGCTGAAAGCTTGGTGCCTCGCCTTTCCAGTCGCATGGGCCGCCGCAATTGGTTGGGGACCGACCGCCTTGAAGCTCGCAGCCATGATTACGCCGCCGCCAAAACCATAAATCGGCTTGACGTGATGGGGTGCGACGGCGCCTAAAGCCTCCCAGGATTTTTCAGCCGAGCTCCTAAACTATGTCGGACGCCAAACACCGATGCCGCCTCTATCTGATCACCCCGCCGGTGATCGCCGATATCGACGCTTATGCGGGCGAGTTGGTCGCGGCGCTCGACGCCGGGGATGTCGCCTGCCTGCAAATCCGCCTAAAAGACCGCAGCGGAACGCCTGCAACGGACGATTTCATTCGAGAAGCTGCATCGCGCATCATTCCACTCGCCCAAGATCGCGGGGCGGCCGTGCTGATCAATGATCGTCCAGATCTGGCGGCCGAGTTGGGCGCGGACGGCGTTCATATCGGCCAATCCGACGCGAGCTATTCTAAAGCCCGCAATCTTGTCGGCGACGACGCCATTGTCGGCGTCACCTGCCACGCCTCGCGGCACCTTGCGTTAGAGGCCGGAGAAGTGGGGGCGGACTATGTCGCATTCGGCGCGTTTTATCCCACGACGACCAAGGATCCGTCCGCAAAAGCCGATCTCGACCTGCTGACCTGGTGGCAAACCATGGTCGAATTGCCGTGCGTCGCGATCGGCGGGATCACCGTCGACAACGCGCCGCCCCTAGTAACCGCAGGAGCGGATTTCCTCGCCGTATCGTCCGGCGTCTGGGACCACCCTGAAGGCGCCGCGGCGGCCGTGAAAGCGTTTAACGAGCTGTGTGACACCGTAGCCGAGCTGGATGGCTCCAGCTCTTAGGCCTTGAAGCAAAGACAAAAGCCCGCTTAAAGCGGCGCATCAATAAAATCCACGCGCTAAATTAAGGCGCGACATCACGCAAGGCGCACGCGAATGGCCAAAATCAACGGCAATGAAATTAAGCCCGGCAACGTTATCGAGCATCAGGGCTCCGTTTGGCGGGCGGTCAAATGCGAAAGCGTCAAGCCGGGCAAGGGCGGCGCGTTCAACCAAGTCGAATTGCGCAATCTGATGAATGGCTCGAAACTCAATGAACGCTTCCGCTCATCCGAGACGGTGGAGAAAGTTCGTCTGGAACAGAAGGACCACCAATACCTCTACGATAATGGCGACACTTTCGCCTTTATGGATCAAGAGAGCTTTGAGCAGATTGATTTGGCGAAAGACTTCGTCGGCGATCAGGGCGCTTTCCTGCAGGACGGCATGATCGTATCCATCGAATTTTATGAAGAAACGCCGCTGGGCGTCCGGCTGCCGGACCAAGTCACGCTGACCGTCCAAGAAACCGAGCCGGTCGTGAAAGGCCAGACGGCGGCGAACTCTTTCAAACCGGCGATCTGCGAGAACGGCGTTCGCGTCCTGGTGCCTCCCTTCGTCGGCCAAGACGAAAAAATCGTCGTCCAAACCGAAGACAGCAAATACCTACGCCGCGCGGACTAAACTGCGACGACTGCAAAAAACGCTGACATCCCCGCGATGATCCCGTAAACACGCCCGACATTCGCGAGCTGTCCGAGTATTGACGCCCGCTTGCGCCGCCAGTTTCTAAGGATACATCATGCCCCGCCCCTCCCCGACTGTAGACGTGATGATCGATGCGGCGCGCGCCGCCGGACGCCGTCTGTTGCGCGATTTCGGCGAGGTGGAAAATCTGCAAGTGTCCAAGAAAGGACCAGCGGACTTCGTCTCCAACGCCGACCATAAGGCCGAAGAGATCATCTATGAAAAGCTCACCAAGATGCGGCCGGGATATGGCTTCTTGATGGAAGAGCGGGGCGCCGTGGACGGGACAGACAAAACGCATCGATTCATTGTTGATCCGCTCGATGGCACGCTGAATTTTCTCCACGGCATTCCCCACTTCGCCGTTTCAATCGCGCTGGAACGCGATGGCGAGTTGCGCGCTGGGGTCGTACATGACGTCGTCCGCAATGAAGTGTTTTGGGCCGAGGCCAATGAAGGGTGTTGGCTCGAAAATCGTCGTTTGCGGGTCGGCTCTCGCCGCAAGCTGAACGAAGCGGTCTTCGCCACCGGCACGCCGTATATCGGCAAGGATGGTCACGACAAATTCGCCGAGGAATTGCGTGGACTAACCGAACAAGTCGCCGGTATCCGCCGCTTTGGCGCGGCGGCGCTTGATCTCGCTTATGTCGCGGCCGGGCGTTTTGACGGGTTTTGGGAACGCGGTCTTGCGCCTTGGGACGTCGCCGCCGGGGCGGTGCTCGTCCGCGAAGCAGGCGGCGTTGTACGCGGCCTGGAAAATTCAAACTTTATGGAAACCGGCGACGTCGTGGCCGGAAACCCAAGCCTCTGCCAAAAATTGGCGGAGCGCGTCGAAGGGACAATTTCCGCCAAACCCGGAGCGTAGCGCCGATTAGAAACGCTTCGCCTATCCGAGCGCTAATATGCGCCGCGGGAGAACAGAACGATTGGGATCGTCTGCAAAAAGATCTTTAGATCCAACCAAAACGACCAATTCGCCGCGTATTCGGCGTCAAACTTAGCGCGCTCTTCAAAACTGGTTTCGTTGCGGCCATTGATCTGCCAGAGACCTGTCACGCCCGGCTTTACAGATTTGTAGGCGTCGAAGTGATCGCCATGCTTGTCAATCTGACTGATGAGGATCGGACGCGGGCCGACAATGGACATGTCGCCTTTTATGATATTCCAAAGCTGCGGCAGCTCATCCAAACTGGTTTTGCGGACAAATCCACCGATCGGCGTGATGCGCGGGTCTGATTTAAGTTTTTGATACCGAGCCCACTCATGGGCGGCCGTCGGGTTGGCGTCCAAATGCGCCTGCAGTTTCATAGGAGCGTCGATCACCATGGAGCGAAACTTGAGCAGCTCAAAAACCTCGCCGTCAGCGCCGACGCGCGCTTGCCGGAAGATCGCATCTTCACCGTCCTGAAGGCGAATGGTGAGCCAAAGGCAGAGCAAAAGCGGCGCGAAAAACAGCAAAGCCGGCGCTGCGACCGCAAGGTCGAACGCACGCTTTAAGCCGCTGCGCCTATTCGCCGATCGTTTGGCGGACGGCGTCGCAGACGACCGAGCATATCGCTCAGAGCCGCTATGATGTCTCATTCCGGACCCCCCGGATTGCGTCCAAAGCTGATTAAGATGACCTGATCATAAAACGCAAGGCGTTTTATAAAATCTGCAAATACATAGGCGCTGTTTCGCTATATCAGCAAATAACTGCCGAACAAACTGCAAGCATTGAAATCAACTTGTTCAGAGAGCTCTTACTTGTATACCAGCGGGATTGATCCCGACATCAAGTTCAAGTCTCGCTTTGTGCGGAAATCGGCGCTGAGTTTGTAGCTGAGGCAGCTGCGCCAGCGACAAAAGCGGCTGCGTCTTCAGACAATATTTGTGCGGCCTCGGCCAACGCCTCTGCGCGATCGCTTTGTTGCTGGGTTGCGGGAGCGACGCTTGCGCGTAATTGAGTTTCATCGATCACCCGCCGTGTCCGCGCATCCAAGACGGACACCCGTGCGGCGACGCGCGCCGGCCCCATTTTTGGCGAGACAGACAATTCGGAAATACGCCATCGCACTTCAAAATCCGCACGCGTTGCGGTTTGCGCTGAAAACGCGTGGCCGGGTCCGCCCAACGCGGTCAAAGCATCCACCAACGACGCTTGAAGCAATCTTGGAGAGGCGTCCGCCCATTTGACGCGCTTGAGATATCGAAGCGCGCCGGCGTCGGAGACTGCTATATCGACCCCCGAAAGCGCCCTGCTCGCCTCGGGCGTGAAAACGGATATATCGGCGCTAAGAGAAGCATCGGAACCGCCGCGGGACGCCGGGATTTGAATCAAAGCATCGGGCGCGGTCGGCTCGGGCAGAACGGAGACGCATGCGTTCAGGAAAGCGATCGACATCGCAGCTAAAGCCCACGTCAAAGCCACTGAGTTCTCGCGCGTAGATTTGAAAATCGCCATGGCGTCAATCCTCATAAGGTTTGGGTTCGCCGAGCACGAACCCTCGAGGATCCTGATCGAGCTGCTGCGCAATCGAATCCAACCGTAAGATCAACGCGCGCAAGTCTTGCGCCGTCAGCGCGAACTCCTCCAAAGCTTTGTCGGCGGAGGGTGCAATCTGTGTTTGAGCGCTCGCGAGCGCCCCCTCCGCATTTGTAAACGCTGCCTGAGCCTGCGTGATCGCAGCGCGTGCGTCTTTCAAAAGGGCCGCGGCATCCACCGCCATATCATCCAGGCTGTCGCTCAACCCGCTGGACGCGCCGGCAAGCGCATTAGACGCCGCCTCAACCGCGCGTCCCGCCTTGGCGATCGCGATGATCGCGTCGTCAGCATGTTCGAGAAGTTCGTCATCGCCCGCTATGCGCTCTGAAACGGCCTCCAAATTCGATAGGATAGTCGTCAGCGCTTCCACGTTTTCATCGGAAAATGCGGCGTTGATGCGGGTAAGGGTTTCCTGGCTCGCGACGAGAACGTCTTGGCCGCCGGCGACAATTTCGAAAAACTCGTTCTGCTCGGTCGCCAATCGGGGCGGGTTTTCAGTGGCGATGTCTTTCAGCATCGGCAGATCGGACGAACCGGCGCGGATTTGTACGAAGGTGACTCCGGTAATGCCGAGAAACTCCAACGTGGCGACGCTGTCGGCGCGAACGGGCGTTTGGGCGTCGACGCGAATGCGCGCAATCACATTGTTCGGATCGTTCCTGTCCAGCGCCAGATCGGTGACTTCGCCGACTTTAATGCCGTTGAAGCGCACTTCCCCGCCTTCGCCCAGCCCGTTGACCGCGCCTTCGAAGACAACATCATAGCGGTCGAATTCCTGGTTGAACTGGACGCGGGAAATCCAGACGGCGAACAGGACTAACGCCGCCAAGGCCGACATCACGAAGCCGCCGATCAACACATAGTTTGCGCGCGTTTCCATGGGCGTGTTCCTTTATCCAAGCGCCGCGCGGCCGCGCGGTCCGGAAAAATACTCTTGTATCCAAGGATCTGGGTTCGCGCGGACCTCATCCAAAGGACCAATTGCAAGCACTTTGCCGCGATTAAGCACGGCGACCCGGTCGCAAACGGCGCCGAGGCTGTCCAAATCATGCGTGACCAAAAAGACGGTAAGTCCCAGCGCCTGGCTCAGCGATTTTAGTAGATTGTCGAAATTGCCCGCGCTGATCGGATCCAAGCCGGCCGTCGGCTCGTCAAGGAAAAGCAGATCCGGATCCAACGCCAACGCCCGCGCGAGAGCGGCGCGCTTGCGCATGCCGCCGGAGAGGTCGGAGGGGCGTTTGACGGCCGCGCTCGCTTCGAGCCCGGCCATTCTGATCTTCATGTCGGCAAGTTCGCGCATGAGTTCATAGGAGATATCCAAATGCTCGCGCATCGGGGCCATGACGTTTTCGCGCACGCTAAGCGTGGAGAACAAAGCGCCGTCCTGGAACATCACGCCCCATCTTTGCTCAATCGCGCGGCGCTCCTCGCGGTTAGACAGGGATAAGCGCTGACCAAAGACATCGATTTCAGCCTCAACCGGCGTGATCAATCCGACGATCGACTGAAGCAATACGGATTTGCCGGTTCCGGATGGTCCAATCACGCCCACGGTTTCACCGCGCACCACGTCCATATCCAGGCGATTATGCACGGTATGCGTTCCAAACCGATTGGTGAGCCCGCGCACGCGGATGGCGAGCTCCGGCGCATCGATCAACTGTTCCAATTGAGCGCTCATATCCCCAACTCCAGGAATAAGAGCGCAAAGATGGCGTCCAACACGATGACGAGGAAGATAGATTGAACCACGGCGGATGTGGTGCGTTTGCCAAGCGATTGCACATCGCTTTCCACCAGCAAACCCTGCCGACATCCGACTAATCCCACGACCAACGCGAACACCGGCGCTTTGACCAGCCCGACCCAGAAATGCTGTCCCGGGACATTGTCGCTCATGCGCGTCACAAACATGGCGGGCGAGATGTCCATCGTCGCCCAAGACGCCACCGCGCCGCCGACAATTCCAGAGACCGTCGCGGCGAACGCTAGGAAAGGCGTCATGACGACCAGCGCAAGCAGACGCGGAGCGACCAACACTTCCATCGGGTCGAGCCCCAACACCCGCATGGCGTCGACTTCCTGGCGCATCCGCATCGCGCCGATCTGCGCGGTGAAGGCGCTGTCGGTTCGTCCGGCCAGCAAAATCGCGGTGAGCAACACGCCGAACTCGCGAAGCATCAAAATGCCGACCATTTCGACCGTAAAGACGGAGGCGCCGAATGTGGCGAGCAGGCTCGCGCCCAAAAACGCGATCACCATGCCGATGAAGAAAGACAGGAATGTTACGATGGGCAGCGCATCTAGTCCGGCGTCTTCCATCACTGCGACGACGGAGGTCCAGCGGATTCGGTGGGGATTCAGCAATAGCCGAAAAATCGCGGCGGTCGCCTCGCCGACAAACGCGAGTATGCCGAGCGCCTCCTTATAGGCTTCCTCCAAACCGCGTCCTGCGCGGTCGAGCATGGCGATAAAACCGCCGCTGGGCGGTGGATCAATCTCACACGCCACGCCGCTTTCGCGCGCGATCAAGATCAAGCGCCGCGCCGTCTCATGATATCCGGAGATATCCAGCGGCGGGTCAGGATGGCCGCAATCCGCGCGCAAGGTGCGTTCGATCGCGAACGCTCCCGCCGTATCCAACCGACCCAATCGCGAGACGTCTAAGGCCGGCTCGCCGCCAAGGCCCGCCTGACGCAAGTCATCGTCGATCGCCTTCAAATTCCAAACCGTCCAATCGCCGATTGCAACCAGGCGTTTGCGGCCAT
>JBCCMB010000103.1:0-9963 GCA_039026555.1 Pseudomonadota bacterium | reverse complement strand
TTTCTTTCAAAATCGGCTCTAGATCCGGGTGCAGGTAATCCGGCTCTGCCCGTCCGTATTTGCGGTCGACAAAGGTGTCAATGTTCTTCATCGGCCCGGGACGATACAGCGAAATCAGCGCGATAATGTCTTCAATACAGTCCGGCTTCACCTTTTTAAGCGTGTCGCGCATGCCCTGGCTTTCCATCTGGAACACGCCCAGAGCTTGGCCCGTCGACAGCATGTCGTAGGCGGCCTTGTCGTCAAACGTCTCCCAGGCCGGGGTCAGTTCCTTGCCCTCGCTCTCCACAAAGCGCAGCGCGCGCTGGATCACGGTGAGCGTTTTGAGGCCCAAAAAGTCGAACTTCACAAGCCCGCCAAACTCGGCCCATTTCATGTTGAATTGGGTCGCCGGTAGTTCAGATTTCGGGTCTTTGTAAAGCGGCGAGAGTTCAACAAGCGGCCGATCGCCGATCACCACGCCCGCCGCATGGGTCGACGCGTTCCGGTTCAGCCCCTCTAGCGCAAGCGATGTGTCGATCAAATTGCGCACATCCTCATCAGTGCGGCGCGCGTCTTTCAACTTAGGTTCGCTGGCCACAGCCTCGGCCAAGGTGGGCGGATTGGCCGGGTTAAACGGCACCAATTTCGCCAGCCGGTCGACTTGGCCAAACGGCAATTGCATCACGCGGCCGACATCACGCAGCACTGCGCGCGCCTGCAAGGTTCCAAACGTAATGATATGCGCCACGCGATCCGCGCCGTATTTGTCGCGCACATATTGGATCACTTCGCCGCGACGGTCCTGGCAGAAATCGATGTCGAAATCCGGCATGGAGACGCGCTCGGGATTCAAAAACCGCTCGAACAGCAGGCCGAACCGCATCGGGTCCAAATCAGTAATGGTTAGCGCCCACGCCACCACTGAGCCGGCGCCGGAACCGCGACCCGGCCCCACCGGAATATCCTGCTCCTTCGCCCATTTAATGAAGTCCGCAACAATCAGGAAATAGCCCGGAAAGCCCATCTGCCGAATGATGCCGAGCTCATATTCCAGGCGCTCCCAATAAACGGTCTCATCAGCGTATAGCGTCGCGCCGTCGAGCCGCGCTTTCAGGCCTTCCTTGGCTTGTCGAACAAGCTCCTCGCCTTCATCGCCGTCATCCCCGGTAAAATTCGGCAAGATCGGCGCTTTGCCTTCCGGCCGGAACGCGCAGCGGCGAGCGATCTCAACCGTATTCTCGATCGCTTCGGGCAAGTCAGAAAACAATTCCGCCATCGCCGCGGGCGTCTTCAAATATTGCTCCGGAGTGGCTGTGACCCGGTCATCTTGTGAGAGGTAAGCGGACCGTCCGATACACATAAGCGCATCATGTGAACCGTGCTGATCCGTGGTCATGAACCGCGCATCATTGGTGGCGACCAAGGGCAGGTCGAGCTCATAAGCGAGATCGACCAGCATCTCCTCCGCTTCGTCCTCAGTGGCGCAATCATGGCGCTGCAGCTCTACATAAAGCTGATCGCCAAAAGCAGCCTTTAAGCGCTTAAGCAGCGCCCGCGCGTCTTCCTTGCGGCCCGCCGCGGCCAATCGCGCCGCCAAACCGGCGCCGCCGCCTGTTAAACAAATAACGCCTTCCGGCACGGCCAGCACATCATCCAGCGTCACCCCCGGTCCGGCCGCGGGCGCCTCCAAAAACGCCTTCGACGAGAGCGCCATCAAATTGAGATAGCCGGCCTCGTTTTGCGCCAGAAGCGCGAGCTCGGTCGGTTCGTCATTGAGCAGTTTCGGGTCGTAAATGCTGAGCGTGACACCGGTTATGGGCTGCACGCCTGCGCCCGACAGGCCTTCGGACAATTCTAGCGCCGCATAGAGATTGTTGTCGTCTGTCACGGCGACCGCCGGCGCATAAGAGTCCGCAGCCCATGCCGCCAATTCCTTCGGCCGGATCATGCTTTCCAGGATAGAGAGCGAGGATCGAACGCGAAGATGGATAAAAGCGGGGGCGTCGTCGGTCATGGGCGAAGCTCAAAGCGATTCGGATGCGGGCTCATTTGACGCCAGCAGCGCGTCCAACAAAACCCGCATCGAGATCAAATCTGGGGATCGCCGACCCTATTCCGCCAAACTGGCGGAAGCAGGCACCAATTGACCGCTATCCAAAGTCAGCACCCGGTCCATATAATTGGTCAGCTCCATATTATGGGTCGCGACCAAAACAGACACTTTTTCCAGCCGCGCCGTTTCAAACAGGCTCTGAAACACCGACGCTGACGTGTTCGGATCTAGATTGCCCGTTGGTTCATCCGCAATCAGCACTTTGGGCGCATTCGCCAAGGCGCGGGCGATCGCCACACGTTGTTGCTCGCCGCCCGACAATTGTCCCGGCCGATGCGTTTCGCGGTCTTCCAAACCCATAATCGACAGCAAATCCCGCGCACGTCCGCGGGCTGATTTACGCTTCACGCCATTGATCATTAAGGGCGCCGCGACATTGTCCACCGCGTTCAATTCCGGCAGCAAATGATGAAATTGGTAGACAAAACCTAATTTGGTGCGCCGTACTCGCGTCCGTTCGCGATCCGACATTTTCAGCGCGTCCTGGCCATCCACTTCAACCTGACCTTTGTCCGGCTTCTCGAGCAGTCCGGCCGTGTGCAACAAAGTCGATTTCCCCGACCCTGAAGGCCCGACCAGCCCGGTCATCTGACCAGGCGACAATTCCAGATTCGCACCGGTGAGCACGTCCAAAGCGCCCTCGCCCGTTTTATAGCGACGATGAATGTCGGTGAGTTTTAGAACGATTTCGTTCATTGGTTTCGCAGCGCCTCCACCGGATCAAGGCGTGAGGCCCACATGGAGGGGATCAGCGTGGTCAACATCGTCATGATGAAGGCCCAACCGGTCACGATCGCAACTTCAGACCATTGCAGCTGAGCCGGGATCGCATCCAGCATGTAGATAGATTTTGGAAACAGCTCCACGCCCAGCGCGCCTTCAATTGCGTGCTGAATAGGTCCGATATTGAGGACGAACGCGACGCCAAGCACCAAGCCCGTCAGCACGCCAACGGCGCCCAATATTGAGCCGGTCATCAAAAAGATCCGCACAACCCCGCCGCGCGTTGCGCCAATGGTGCGCAAAATCGCGATGTCGCGCGCTTTGTTCTTCACCAGCATCAAGACGCCAGTGATGATATTGAGCGCGGTGATCATCACCACAATCATCATGATGATGCGCATCACATTACGTTCAACGATGAGCGCCGTGACAAATTGCGCGTTCAAGCGCTGCCAATCATAGGCGAAACGGTCGGTGATCTGCTCGCGCCGCAAAAGGCTGACAAAGTCTCCTGCATCGTCCGGATCGCTCAAGCGAACGCCGATCGTGCGATAGCCATTGCGCTCATTGAAGAACAAGCCGGCCTGCCCAATCGGCATAAAGACGAGGTACCGATCATATTTTTCATTGCCGACATTGAAGATCGCCGAGACTTCATATGTCTTCGAGCGCGGTGCAACGCCGAACGCCGTAGAGGCGCCTTCCGGCGAGATAAGCTTCAAGGGCGAACCGATCGTCAGTCCCAAAGCGCGGGCCAGCCCGGCGCCGACGACAACATCGGTGGACTTCAATCCGACGGATCCAAAGCCTTCCAACTCGCCTTGAACCACCCCGTCGCGGATGAGATCGTTGGCTTGCAGATCTTTCGGCCGCACACCGCGCACCGCCACGCCTTCTTGCCGGCCATTCGCCGTGGCGAGGACCTGATCATCAATTAAAGGCTCCACCGCCGTCACGCCAACCTGCACCGCCAAATCCTGCATAAACCGATCGGCCTCAGGCATCGGCATGCCCGACACCTCGACATACACATGCGGCTCAAAACCAACGATTTTTGATAGCAACTCCAAACGGAACCCGTTCATGATCGACATGATGGTGATCAAAGCAAACACGGCCAGCGTTACGCCAATGGTCGAAACGATTGAGATGAGCGCCAGACCGCCATGCTCGCGTTTGGCGCGCAAATAGCGCAGCGCCAACATCCGCTCGAACGGGCCGAAGGGCTGGGTGCCCCGAGTTTTCAGCGCCTCCGCCAAGGCTTAAGCGTCCGCCATGGATTTGGTCGCCGTCAGTTTGTTGAGCGCCGCCTCCAGCGAGACTTCTTCGGTCGCTCCCGACCGGCGGTCCTTGAGCTCCACAACGCCGGATTTCAGCCCCCGCGGCCCGATCACAATAGCGGATGGGATGCCGATCAGCTCCAACGTCGAGAGTTTCGTACCCGGACGTTCATCACGATCGTCATATAGCGCGTCCAGCCCAGCCGTTTGCAGCTTGACGTAGGCGCTTTCGCTGGCTGCATCGCACGCATCGTCGCCGACGCGCAAATTCACCACGGCGGCGTCGAAAGGCGCGATAGGCGCGGGCCAAACACAACCCTTCTCATCATGATTGGCTTCGATCGCAGCACCAACCAATCGCGACACGCCAACGCCGTAAGATCCCATCTGAACCGCAACCTCCTTGCCATCGCCCGTGGCAACTAACGCTTTCAACGGTTCGGAGTATTTCGTTCCGAAGTTGAAAATATGGCCAACTTCGATCCCTCTTGCGGCAAGCCTGCGCTCTTCGGGTACGTCGGCCATAAATTGCGTCTCGTCATGCATCTCTTCAGTCGCGGCGTAATAGCCGGTGCGCTTTTCGATCTCCGCCGTCAAATCGCTCTCGAAATCAATGTCTAAGCCGGGCGCCGGCATATCCACCAATTCCTTATCGCAAAACACGGCGCTTTCGCCGGTTTCGGCCAGCACAATGAATTCATGGCTGAGATCGCCGCCTATGGGACCGGTGTCGGCGCGCATGGGTATGGTTTTGAGTCCCATCCGCTCGAACGTGTTCAGATAGGCGCAGAACATTTTATAGTATGAGCGCCGCGCGCCGTCTTCGTCCAGATCGAAGGAATAGGCGTCTTTCATCAGAAACTCGCGGCCCCGCATCACGCCGAAACGCGGTCGGATCTCGTCCCTGAATTTCCACTGGATGTGGTACAAATTCATCGGCAATTGCTTGTAGGAACGCACGAAAGTGCGGAACACGTCTGTGATCATCTCTTCATTCGTCGGCCCGTACAGCATTTCGCGATCATGCCGGTCGACGATTCGCAGCATCTCCTTGCCGTAATCATCATAACGGTCGCTTTCCCGCCACAGCTCCGCCGGCTGGATGGTCGGCATCAAAACTTCCACGGCGCCGGCGCGGTTTTGTTCTTCCCGCACGATCTGCTCGATCTTCTTTAAAACGCGCAGCCCCAAAGGCAGCCAGGTGTAAATCCCAGCACCGTTTTGCTTTACTAAGCCTGCGCGCAGCATCAATTGATGCGATGCGATCTGGGCGTCCGCAGGCGTTTCTTTCAGGACCGGCAGGAAGTATTTGGACAGGCGCATTTAGGCCGGCGCTCCTCATGACAAAAGAGACATGTGCTTAGCCGCCCGATAGGCCGTATGCAACGCGCTTAAGCGGGCATTGCGATCCTCAACAAGTATGAGAACACGCCCAGCACTTCAGCGACGAAGACGATAAGCGTAATCACCGCCCCGCCAGCCATGGAGATTAGCGCCTTTTTGCCGATTTGCGGGTTGATCGGCGCGGAGGGTTCCGACCCCTCCACAACATGTCCATCTTCCGCCTGCGTAGTGATCCCCGCAGACGCGATCATAAAGAAGACCAGCCAAGAGCTGAGAACGAAAACGACGACGGCGCCGAACCAATCCATGATATGCGTCCTAGTGCTTAGGCGTTTCCATTAATTCGACCAGCACGCCGTCAGAATTCTTTGGGTGAATGAAGATCACCATGGTCCCATGCGCGCCTAAGCGCGGTTCGCCAAGCACCGTGGCCCCTTTCGCTTCCATATCCGCTTTCGCTTCTTGGATATCAGGCACCTCAAAACACACATGATGCTGGCCGCCCTTAGGGTTGGCGTTCAAGAAATTGACGATCGGACTGTCATCGCCGAGCGGTTCGATCAATTCAATCTGTGTGTTCGGCAGATCCACAAATCCGACTTTCACGCCCTGCGCAGGCATGTCGAAGGGTTCGGTAAACTCGGTTGCGCCATACAGAGTGCGATAGGTCTCCATCGCGTCTTTGATGGATGGAACGGCGACGCCGATGTGATTTAGTCTGCCAACCATGGTGAATTTCCCTCTCTTCTTGTTTTGCTAGACGCGAAGTACGGTTACGTCGACGATCGGCCGTTTGCCGAACGTCGCTTCGGCGGCCCGGCGCACCGCGCGGCCCAGCAACCGCTCGACCGCTTCATCATCGCTTAGATCTTTGCGCGACAATTTATCGAACGCATCTTCGGCCGCCTCATCCAATGGTTCCAAGCTTTCATCAGCCACGCGCCCGTCGCTTTCTGAAAATCCGCGTACGGCGACAATGGGCCCATCTTTCGCGTTGCCCTTGTCGTCGATCGCAACCGAAACGCCGACATAGCCTGAAAAACTCAGCTTGCGGCGTTCCGACATGCCGCCGGCGTTTTCCGGCGTGAGCGTGTTCCCGTCGAGATAGAGCCGCCCCACCGGAGCTTCGTCCACAATCTCTACCGGGCCGGGCGCTAGTTTCACCACATCGCCATTTGTCGGCGTGACAGCCTCGGGAACCTGCAAGGATTTGGCGAAGCGCGCATGTTCGATGATGTGCCGACGCTCGCCGTGCACCGGCACTGAGATTTGCGGGCGCGCCCATTGATACATGCGCCGCAATTCATCGCGGCAGGGATGTCCGGACACGTGGATCGGCGCTTGCCGCTCGGTGACGATCTTAACGCCCCGATCCGCCAGATCATTCTGAAGGTCGTAGATCCCGCGTTCATTGCCGGGGATGACGCGAGACGAGAAGATCACCGTGTCCCCCTCGCCCATCTCAACATGTGGATGATCTCCGCGCGCAATACGCGACAACGCCGCACGCGGTTCGCCCTGCGACCCCGTGCAAAGGAACATAGTATTCTCCGGCGGGAGGTGTTTGGCGTCCTCCATGTCCACGAAATTGACGTCTTGCAGCATACCGACCGCTTTTGCAGCCGCCGTGATCCGGAACATGGAGCGCCCAACCAAGCAGACGCTTCGATCATTCGCCGTCGCCGCCATACAGGCGCTCTCCAGCCGCGCCACGTTAGAGGCGAACGTGGTGATCGCGACCCGCCCAGTTTCGGCCGCCACGACTTGCGTCAACGCCTCGCGCACGCCGAGTTCAGAGCCGCTCTCGCCCTCTTCGAACACATTCGTGCTGTCGCACACCATGGCGAGAACTCCCGCATCGCCCAGCGCTTTGACCCCGTCCATGTCGAAATCGCGGCCAACCAGCGGGTTCGCGTCGATCTTCCAATCGCCGGTATGGAACACGACGCCCAGATCCGTCGTGATCGCCAACCCGTTCATTTCGGGAATCGAGTGCGTCAACGGCACCAAAGAGATCTCAAACGGACCCAATTGTCGCTTGTCGCCCGGCGCGATGACGTTGACCCGGACGTCGCGGTCCAGATCTTGTTCTTTCAGCTTGTCGATCACCAAATGCGCGGTGAAAGGCGTGGCGTAGACCGGCGCGCGCAAACGGGGCCACAAATGCGCGACTGCGCCAATGTGATCTTCATGCGCGTGGGTCAGCACAATCGCGACGATATCCTCGCCTTCGAGAAACAAGGGATCAGGCATAATCAGGTCGACGCCGGGTGTAGAGGCGTCGCCAAAGGTGACGCCGACATCCACGATCAACCATTTCCGATCGGAGATGGGACCGTACGCATATGCGTTCAAATTCATGCCGATCTCTCGGCATCCGCCGAGCGGCGCAAACAGCAATTCTGATGTGGTCATAAACTTATTTTTCCGCGCTGGCCGCGGCTAGATTCCGTTCGTAGAGGAGAAGCAATCCTCGAATTGTGATGTCTTGATCGTAATGGTCGATCGTGCGCGCCGATCCGTCAAATATAGAGGCGATGCCGCCTGTGGCCACAACCTTCATGGGCTTTCCATATTCGTCTTTAACACGTCGAACCAGCCCGTCGATCAGATCCATATAGCCCCAAAAGACGCCGGATTGCATGGCGGTGACCGTGTCATTGCCGATAACGCGCCCCTGACGCGGTTTCTGGATCGCCACGCGGGGCAATTTGGCGGAAGCGTCGTGCAGTGCGCGCATGGATAAATTGATGCCCGGCGCGATAATGCCGCCTTCAAACGCGCCGTCTTCGCCAACCACGTCAAACGTGGTTGCAGTTCCGCTGTCGATTACAATCAAAGGGCCGCCGTGTTCGGCGAATGCGCCCACGGCGTTGACCAAGCGGTCCGCGCCCACTTCCGCCGGATTGGGATAACGCACCTTCACGCCGAGATCGACATTTTCGCCGATCACGAAGGGCTCCACTTGTAGATAGCGGCGCGCCAAATTGCGCTGATTGAACAAGCCTTGCGGCACCACGGTGGAGATTATGCAATCGTCAATGTCTGATAGCGCCAGCCCTTCCATCGCCAGCAATTGCGCGAGCCAAACCGCATAGTCGTCGGCGGTCTTCGTGCTGTCGGTCGCGCTGCGCCATTGCGCGCGCCATTTTTCTCCGTCGTGCACGGCGAACACCATGTTCGTGTTGCCCGTATCGATCGCCAACAGCATGCGCTTCGCTCCCGTCTATCCCTGAGCCGGATCGCCCAAGGCTACGCCACTAAAGATACTTCGCCCGCCGTTATGCGCCGCTGTGCGCCGGAGTCCAGGCGTAGGATCAATGCGCCGTCTTCGCCGAGCCCCTCCATCACGCCCTCCACCGTATCATTTCCGGGCTTAGCGACCACCCGGCGCCCCATGCCTTCGGAGCGTTTCAGCCAGTCCTGGCGCACGGGATCAAAACCGCCCGTCAGCAATTGCGACACGCGCACGCGAAAGGCCTCGGACAAAGCGTCCAACACGCTCGCAGCGCTCGCATCCTCGCCGCCCTGCAGATCTTTGACGCAGAGCGAGGCCTGATCCGCACTCGGCGCGGTTGCGACGTTGACGCCGACGCCGGCGGCGATCCACATCAGACCACTGCTCGCCGTCCCCGTCTCGATCAATATCCCGCAGAGTTTCGCTTGATTACGGCGCACATCATTTGGCCATTTGAGGCCGACACCGGCCGTGTCGGCGCCTAACGCGTCAAGCGCATCGATCACCGCAAGGCCTGTCGAAAAGCACAAAAGCGCGGCGTCTTCCGGCGTTCGATCAAAAGGAAACAGCGCCGTGGTGAAGAGATTACCCGCGGGCGAGATCCAATCCCGACCGCGCCGCCCACGTCCCGCGCTTTGCTGGCGCGCTGCGATCCATGCCGGCCCAAAATCACCCTGCGACGCCCGCCGACGCGCTTCTTCATTGGTGCTGTCCAGCGTTTCATACCAAAGCGCCGGCCAGGGCTGCGCCAACGCTGCGCCGAGAATTGAGGTCACCTATCCGGCCGCCGCAGTTTCAGCCAGCGTCATCAGCGCGCCGATCCAAACAACGAATACCGGAAACGCCAAAGCGGTTGCGCCATAAATGGTGAGCGCCACAGCGCCGTCCGCCGGCTCCAACTTTTCTTCGGCCGGCTCCACCATCATCGCCCAGACGATGCGGAGGTAATAGCCAAGCGACACAACAGACGCGACGACGCCGACGATCACAAGCCAAAGCAAATCTGCGTCCAGCGCCGCTTTGAACACCATCCATTTTCCGAAAAACCCGGCCAGAGGCGGGATGCCGGCGACGGAGAACACCAAAAGCGTCATACCGACCGCCACACCGGGCCGGTGACGGATCAAACCATTGAGATCAGACACATCCTCAACCATGCCGTCGCGCCGGCGCATGGCCAGCACGCCGCCGAAAATGCCCAGCGTCGTGGCGACGTAAATCGTCATGTAAACCAACACGGCCGGCGCACCCAGAGCTTCGCCCGCCGCCACGCCCATAAGCGC
>JBCCMB010000102.1:0-10025 GCA_039026555.1 Pseudomonadota bacterium | reverse complement strand
CGGCGACCGATGGAAGCGTAAACGAACGCGGCGGCGTCGAAACACCATCCGCGCGTCCTGCGCCCGGCGCGAAAGTGACCTCGACGGGATTGGCGATTGGCGCGGGCGTCGGCTCTTTCGTGCAAGGCGTACCGGAAGATGTAGAACGCGCCGCCGCTTTGCGGGAAGAAACGCCAAGCTCGACGGATGCGGCAGACAAGGCGTCGGATACAGCATCAGACGACGAGGCTTCCTCCAAGCCCAATCCAACCTATTCACCCTGGTCGTAGACGCTCGGCCCAGCGCCTAAAGGCGGCACTCCGGCGACAGATAATAGCCGATCAAATTGTCGCCGCGGCCAAAGACAGGCTCGGCGTCGGGACAATTTTCCGGCGGCGGCATGTTGTCCGCGCGCAGAAACCGGATATCCCCGACCATCCAATCATCCGCATCCCCCGGCTCAATAGGGTCCAGGAATACAATATCGCCGCCCGATGACGGCGCACCGCATTCGCTTAAGCGCCCGGTCGCAGATTGGAACACAACGGCTGTGAGATTTCCTTCACGCGGATAAAGCGCGGTAATCGCCGACGCTTCACCGCCGCTGGCCGCCTCAAACGCGGTGACGCAGGCATCGATGGGCGCAAGCGACGTCGCCAAACCGTCCGTCCAGACCGGCGAGGTGTCAGCGACCGCTTCTCCTGGCGGCGCGCCGGCGAATGCGCACCCCAAATACTCAACGCCATCAAAGACACCCGACGCGGAGACGCTGGAGCTCGCCGACGCGGTTGCAAGCCTGCATGCGCCGCGTTCAAGCCTTAGAATGATTGGATCTGTTTCGAAAATCTGAGCGCCGCCATCGCTTTCCGGTTGAAATATAGGCGCGTCGATTTCGGCTAAGCCCAATCTTTGGAAAACGAACCAACCATCGAAAGTACTCAGCTGCCAAAAAGGTTCATCGCCCGCAGCGTAAAAGGGCGGCTCAAGCAGCCAACCGGACGTATCCAAGGGCTCTTCGGGCGGCGCTGGAGGCGGCGCGTCATCGATAGTTTCGGGCGTAAATCCATCGGATTCAGCCGCCAATTCGGTCGCGATTTCGTTTTCGGCGACAAGTTCCGCTTCTGGCGGCGCCGAGACAGACCCGTCGTCGGCCTCGCCGCAAGCCGCCGCCATGCAGACACATGTCGCCGCGATGAGCTTATGCCTTAAAGACCTTCGCAATTGCGCGCCCCGCTATCCACACGCCCAACAAGAGCCTAAGCCGACCCAATTAGTGCCACAGGCCTCGAGTCGCTGCAAAACTATCACATAGTCGTGCGCAATCTCACGAGTGGCCAAGATTTCAATTTAGTAATGTCACGTTGGCGACTTCGCCACCGCGCGGACGCGCTAATCCGTCAAGCAAAGCTTGTGGTTTAAACGGTCCAGGCGTCGCGGCCATTGGAGCGTCGTTAGAACGCTCGCGCCGATCTGATCGAGGAACGCGTCGGCCGCAAGACGATCTTCGCCCTCTAAGCTCCAATAATGGTCCAAAGCCCGTTGCAGCATCCACAAGGAAAAGGTGAGCGACGCCCGCTCGCCTTCGCGCCCACCAATAGAAAACGCGTGCGCGCCAAGCGCTCTAGGCATCTGTTCTCCATAGCTTTTTCCATCAGCCCACGTAACAAAAGCCGAATAGCTTTCCAGAAGAGAGGGTAACTGCTCCGCCATCTGCCGCGCCAAGATCGGCAGAAGCGTGTCCGGCACGAGATCGTCGCCTAAGAACTCACCCAACAAAGGCTCGGGCGGCCAATGACAACGTTCAACCCATTCCGCAACTTCTGGCGCGAGGCGCTTCATAAGCTCGCCGGACGCCGGATCACGATACAAATGAGCGTAAAGCGGCCCGATCAATCCGAAATCGCCGATGGACGGCCGCGATCCAAACAAGAAGGGGTGCTGGCGCAGATGCGCCGAAAAATCCGCCAAAAAGCCTTCATAATGGGCTTCAACGCCTGGAATTGTGTCATCCGTCACACCCAAAATTGGCAGCGTGCTCTTAAATCGCTGACCGCTGGACCGCCCGATCTCCATCTGTTCCTCGGGCGTCGCGTCCGGAGCGGCCGTGCGGCCAAACTCGCCATAGACCCAGTCCTCATTATCGCGCCAGCGATACAACATAGCCGGCAGCACCAGCCATTCATCGCCATAAAGCTCAAGCAACAGAGCCGCGAGCTTTTGAACCGGGCCGTCGGGATAAACGGACGCGCCGCCTACCGCCGCCTCGACGTGATCGATAATAGCCGAGGTGTCTTGCACATAAACGCCGTCCGGATCGATAAGAACTGGAATGACTGGCCAACCGATCTTGGGCAAAATTTCGTTTTGATAGACGTCTCGGGTGGACAATCGCTCGGAGAATTGCACGCCTTTCCAACGCAGATAGGCGCGCGCCTTTCCCGAATACAGACTCAAAGGCGCGCCGATCAGCTCATACGCGCCTCTATCGGACGATAGGCTTTGACTGGCGCCCGCAAAGGGCTTCCCAATTGCCGACATGAGAAATCACAGCCCTCCAGATATTGACTGTGAGATAATCATCACGGAATTCGCCTAGAGAGGGAAGCCGCTCAAGCATGAAGGATTGGTAGGATGGCACGATTGCGACCGCCGCTTTCTGCTAGGGCCGTCCGTCGCAAATCTCCTGATCATTCTAGAGTGTGTGGGGTTGGAAGGCGACATGCCGCAATCAAAGCCAGCGCCGCTGAATAATTTGTAATTCCAGCTACGTTCGGAAGCAGATTAGTGTAAGAAAGTAACGGGACTCACGGCTGGGAGGAGACACCCATGAAACGTATCGCATTCACCGCAGCGCTCGCGCTCGCCGCAACGTCGTGCGCCACCGATCCGAACACTGGAGAGCGCATTTACGGCAATACGGCGCGCGGGGCCGCAATCGGCGCGATCGCCGGCGCCGGCGTGGGCGTATTGGCTGGCGGAAATGACGGACGAAACGCTGCAATCGGCGCTGCAATCGGCGCCATCGCCGGCGGCGCAGCAGGCGTTTACATGGATCGGCAAGAAGCGGAAATGCGCCGTCAAACAGCGGGCACCGGCATTCAAGTCGCGCGCAATGGCGACCAACTCGAATTGCTGATGCCGTCGGACGTTACATTCGCTGTCAACCAGTCCTCTGTGCAGCCTGAATTTCAATCCGCATTGGACAATGTCGCAAGTACGCTTGTCGAGTATCCGTCAACCTCTATCGACGTAATCGGCCATGCCGACAGCACAGGATCAGCAGACTATAATCAAACACTTTCCGAACAGCGCGCTCAATCGGTGAGTTCCTATCTGACCTCGCGCGGCGTCCAAGATTTGCGTCTGGCGTCATACGGCATGGGTGAGAGCCAGCCCGTCGCCAGCAACACAACCCCAGAAGGCCGCGCACAGAACAGACGCGTACAGATCGTTCTGACGCCGGTTGTTGAGGAGTAGACCTATACGCTGATTTACTGATCGGGCGGCTGATGTCAGCCGCCCGTTTTTGTATCTCCGAATTGCCGGCCTCACCCTTAATGCGCCAGCGCCAAAGCAGGCATCGTCTCCGCGCGCAGCAAACTACGCGTCACGCCGCCAAACATTAGCTCTTACATTCGACTATGCCGGTAGGCGCCCGCGACGATCAGGTCGGCGCCGTGTGCGTTCGCTAGAGGCGTAAGGCCGCGGGCGACATCCCCGTCAAACAGCACGACATCAGAGGCGACGCCGCGACGCGGGAGCCAATCAACCAATCGGTCCGTCGACGCTGCGCCTATTTCGACCGCGTCATCAAGTTTCGCCCTGTTTTGAACGACAATGAATCTTGTACGAACAAGTCACGCATTTGCTCGACAACCCAGCCCTCAAAGAAAAGGCCCGAAGCTGTGCTTCGGGCCCTTGGGTATCTGGAGTATCGCTAGCGCCCCTACGCCGCCGCTTTGTCCTCTGCGCCGGCGGGCGGGAAGCGGTCATAGAAGCTCTGACCCTTCGCCGCCATGTCGCGGAGCATGTCGCCGGGACGGAAGCGCTCGCCATATTCATCGGCTAGACGATCCGCCTCCTCCACGAATTTCGGCACGCCCCACATCAAATCCATGTAGGACACGCAGCCGCCGGAATAAGGCGCAAAGCCCCAAGCGAGGATGGATCCAATATCGCCGTCGCGCGCATCGGTTATCACGCCTTCTTCAAAGCAGCGCGCCACTTCAATGCACTGGCGGAACAAGAAGCGCTTCTTGATCTCTTCTTTCAGCGCCGGCGGACATTCATCCACCTTCACTTCGATCTTGTCTTTCAGATCTGGCCAGATGCGGTCGGGCTTGCCCGCGTCATTATAGTCGTAGAAGCCCTTGCTGGCCTTGCGGCCTACGCGGCCCTTGTCCTCAACAATCCACGCCATCAGCTGGCCAAGCTCATTGCTGTTATAGTCAGCGCCCGAGGCTTGCGCCATTTGACGGCCGACTTTCAGAGCCGTGTCCAAACCGACACTGTCGGAGACTTCCAACGGCCCCATCGGCATGCCCGATTGGCGGCCGACATTTTCGATGATCGCCGGGGCGACGCCTTCGGCCAGCATCTCCATGCCTTCTTGCGTGTAAGTGCCGAAGCAGCGCGAGGTGTAGAAGCCGCGGCTGTCGTTTACGACAATCGGGGTTTTCTTGATCTTCAGTACATAGTCGATGGATTTGGCCAGCGTCTCTTGCGAGGTCTTTTCGCCCATAATGATCTCGACCAATCCCATCCGCTCGACCGGCGAGAAGAAGTGGATGCCGATAAAATTCTCCGGCCGTTCGGACGCTTCCGCCAAACCCGTGATCGGCAATGTCGATGTGTTCGAGCCGAAGACGGACGTCGCTGGGAGCACTTTTTCCGCATTCTTCGTGATCTCGGCTTTCAGCTCGGGATTTTCGAACACGGCTTCGATCACAAGATCGGCGTCTTTGAGGACGTCGTAATCCGTAGTCGGCGTGATCAGCGCGAGAACCGCGTCGGCTTTCTCCTGCGTCATCTTTCCGCGCGAAACGCGTTTGTCGAGAATACGCTTGGAATAGTCCTTACCCTTCTCCGCATTGTCCATGGAGACGTCGATCAGCGCGGTCTCAACGCCGGCCATGGCTTGAACATGCGCGATGCCCGCGCCCATCAGGCCGGCGCCGATAACAGCAACCTTTTTGACCTCAAGCTTGTCGACGCCGGCGGGGCGGGCGGCGCCCTTCGATAATTCCTGACGCGAAAAGAAGAGCGACCGGATCATACCTTTGGCTTCCGGACGCATCATCGTTTTCACGAAATAGCGGCTCTCAATCCGCAAGGCCGCATCGATCGGCACCAATTGGCCTTCATAGATGCATGAGAGAATGTGGTTTTGCGCCGGATAATTGCCATAGGTCTGTTTGGTCAACATGGCCGGCGCAATTGTGGCGACCTGGCCGGCCCCCGGGCTGCGATGAACGACGCCGCCGGGAATCTTGAAGCCCTTTTCATCCCAAGGTGCTTTCGCATTGGGATTGGCGAGCACCCAAGCTTTCGCTTTGGCGACCAATTCATCGGTCGGCGCCAACTCGTTGACGACGCCCAGACCGGCCGCCTCTTCCGCCTTCATGGATTTGCCCTGAAGGATGTATTGTAACGCCGCCTGGGTTCCGATCAGACGCGGCAAACGCTGCGTACCGCCGGCGCCGGGCAGAAGCCCGACTTTGGCTTCCGGCAAACCGAACTGGATTTTGGGATTGTCGTTCGCAGCGACGCGGTAATGGCAGGCCAGCGCCACTTCTAGACCGCCGCCCAACGCCAAACCATTCAGCGCGCACGCGATGGGCTTGCCGCAGGTTTCAAGCTCGCGCAGCGTTTTGTTGAGACCGAAAGACCTTTCAAACGCGGCTTTCAGCTTCGCTTCTTCATCCTGGTTCTCGCCGCTGTCGCCGGAATTGGAGCCCATCTCGCCTAACTCTGCGCCGGCGCAAAAGCCTGAGGCTTTGCCGGATGTCAGCACGGCGCCCTTAATCGCATCATTCGTTGCGATCTCTTGGGTCATCGCGACGATGTCCGCCATCGCTTTGGCGGTCGGCGTGTTCATGGAACGGCCCGGCACGTCGAACGTGGCGAGCGCGACGCCGTCGGCGTCGACTTCGAAAGTAAAGGTTTCGAGGTTCATTTTTGTATTCCCGAGGTCTTTTTGTCGCCCGACGCGAAGCGTTCCTGCGCATTTGCAAGCGCGGTCCGCTGGTCGGGTTGTGATCTAAACGCGTTCGATGATGGTGGCCGTGCCCATGCCGGCGCCGACGCAAAGCGTGACGAGGCCGGTCTCAAAGTCCGAACGCTCCATTTCGTCCAGCATGGTGCCGAGGATCATTCCGCCGGTCGCGCCCAGCGGGTGGCCCATGGCGATAGCGCCGCCATTTATGTTCATCTTTTCGTGCGGAATGTCGAGCGCTTGCATCATACGCAGCACAACGGACGCGAAGGCCTCGTTAAGCTCGTAAATGTCGATGTCGCCGACTTCCATGCCCGCTTTTTTCAGCGCTTTGGCCGAAACGTCCGCAGGCCCCGTGAGCATGATGGACGGCTCCGAGCCGATCGACGCCATTTGCTTCACGCGGGCGCGAGGTTTCAGGCCCAGCGCTTCGCCCATTTCTTTTGAGCCGAACAAAACCGCCGACGCGCCGTCGACAATGCCGGACGAATTGCCGGCATGGTGGACGTGATTGACCCGCTCAACTTCCGGGTAGCGTTGCTTGACGACCTCGTCGAAACCCATTTCGCCCATCGCCGCGAAAGACGGATTTAGCGAGGCCAAAGCCTGCATGCTCGCATCCGGACGCATATGCTCGTCATGATCCAAAATCGTCACACCCAATTGGTCTTTCACCGGCACGACAGAGTTTTTAAAGCGGCCCTCTTCCCAGGCGCGCGCGGCGCGTTTCTGACTTTCCACCGCATAGGCGTCCACATCATCGCGTGAGAACCCGTATTTGGTGGCGATAAGGTCGGCGCCGATGCCTTGCGGGGCGAAGTAGGATTTCATCGCAATCGTCGGATCGACCGACCACGCGCCACCATTTGCGCCCATAGGCACGCGCGACATAGCTTCAATGCCGCCGCCGATCGCCATATCGGCTTCGCCGGTAATCACTTTCGCCGCCGCCATGTTGCAAGCTTCCAAACCAGACGCGCAGAAGCGGTCGACTTGAACGCCTGCGGTTGTTTCAGCATAATCGGCGTTGATCACGGCGATCCGCGCGATGTCCGAACCTTGCTCGCCGACCGGGCTGACGCAACCGAGCACGACATCGTCCACTTTCGAAGTGTCGAGCTCGTTACGGTCGCGGATCGCTTCCAGCGCCTGCGTCGCCAATGACAGCGAGGTGATCTCATGCAGAGACCCGGATTGTTTGCCTTTGCCGCGCGGCGTGCGCACAGCGTCATAGATGTAAGCTTCAGCCATTTTGGCCTCCCTGATATGGTTTGCAGACGCGCTAAAGCGTCCGTGCAATCAACAATTTCATGACTTCATTGGCGCCGCCGTAGATGCGCTGAACACGCGCGTCCTTGTACATTTGGGCGATCGGATATTCGTTCATATAGCCATAGCCGCCATGCAGCTGTAGGCATTCGTCAACGATCTTACATTGCAGATCCGAGATCCAGTATTTCGACATGGAGGCGGTGGCGGCGTCCAGCTCGCCCTTGAGCAGAAGCTCGGTGCAATGGTCGGCGAACACCTTCGCCACCGTTGCTTCGGTTTTGCATTCGGCGAGTTTGAACTGCGTGTTCTGGAAATCCATCAGCGACTGACCGAACGCCTTGCGCTCTTTGACGTAATTGATGGTTTCATGCAGCGCACGCTCGATCATGCCGACGCCTTGCAGACCGATAATATGCCGCTCCTGGGGAAGCTGCTGCATTAATTGGATGAATCCATGGCCTTCTTCGGCGCCCAACAGATTGGAGGTCGGCACGCGAACATCATTGAAGAAGAGTTCCGACGTGTCTTGCGCGTGCTGGCCGATCTTATCGAGATTGCGCCCGCGCTCGAAGCCTTCAACTTCGTCGGTTTCGACGACGACGATGGATACGCCTTTTGCGCCTTGGCTCGGATCGGTCTTAGAGCAGACCAGGATCAAATTCGCGGTCTGACCGTTGGTGATGAAGGTTTTCTGGCCGTTGACGACATAATGATTGCCGTCCTTTTTCGCCGTCGTTTTGATCGCCTGAAGATCGGATCCCGTCCCCGGCTCCGTCATGGCGATGGCGCCGATCAGCTCGCCGGACGCCATTTTCGGCAGCCAACGCTCTTTTTGTTCTTGTGACCCGTAATGCTGGATGTAGGGCGCGACGATCCCATTGTGCAGCGTCAGCCCAAACCCATCCGCGCCCGTCCAAGCTTGTTGTTCGATAATGATCGCTTCATGCCGGAAATCGCCGCCCGCGCCGCCAAACTCTTCCGGACCGGACGCAAGCAGCAGACCCGCTTCGCCTGCCTTCTTCCAGACGTCTGTGTCGACAAAGCCTTGCTTGTTCCAGGTTTCGACATGGGGGATGCATTCGCGTTCAAAGAATTGGCCGACGGCGTCTGTGAAGATCGCCATGTCCTCGTCTTTGCGCCAATTTGGCGTCGGCGTGTTCAGCGGGCTTTGTAGCATGAGCGTCGATCCTCCAGCAGGGCGTCCTATCGTTTACGCCCGCGTCAACAGATATACGGCCCTTAAGCCGCATTTTCACCGGCGCCCTAGCGTCAATAATTTAACGCAGAAGCGCCGCCGGCGCGCACCATTTGGCGCGCCGGCGGCCTCAGCGCTAAAACTGATCGGCGTCCAGCGCCATCATGCTGTCGGCGCCGGTTTTCAGCTTCGCCAAATGCGCCGCTGCGTCCGGCAACATACGCTCCATGAAATAGCGGCCCGTGGTTAGCTTGTTGTCGTAGAACGGATCGCCCGCCCCCTGCTTCGCCAGAGCGGCTTTGGCCATCAGCGCCCACATATAGGCAAGCCCAGTAATACCGAACAGATGCATGTAATCGGTGGAGCCGGCGCCGGCATTGTCGAAATTCGACATGCCGTTTTGCATGAGCCACATCGTGCCGTCCTGCAATTGCGCTTTGGCGGACTTCAGCCCCTCGACGAAAGGCGTCATGGCTTCATCATCTTCATTCTCGGCGATGAAATCATCGATCTCAGCGAAGAAGGCGAATACGGCGCGGCCGGAATTCGCAGCCAGCTTGCGCCCGACCAAGTCCAGCGCCTGCACGCCGTTCGTGCCCTCATAGATCATGGCGATACGTGCATCGCGCACGAACTGCTCCATGCCCCATTCTTGCGTATAGCCCGAGCCGCCATGAATCTGCTGCGCGTCGACGGCGGCCTTGAAACCCTTATCCGTCAGATAGCCTTTCAGAACCGGCGTCATAAGGCTCATGTAATCGTCAGCTTTTTCCCGAACTTTTTCGTCGGGAGATTTGTGCAAAAGATCGCCGTAGAGCGCTGTCCAATAGGTGAAAGCGCGTGCGCCTTCATTGAACGCCTTTTGATCCATCAGCATGCGCCGCACGTCTGGATGCACGATGATCGGGTCGGCGGGAAGATCCGGCGCTTTGGTGCCGGTGATCGAACGCCCCTGAACGCGATCGCGCGCAAAATCCGTCGCGTTTTGGTAGGCGATTTCAGATTGCGCCAAGCCTTGCATGCCGACGCCCAAGCGCGCCTCGTTCATCATCACGAACATGGTGCGCATGCCTTTGTTCGGCTCTCCGACCAGATAACCGGTGGCGCCGTCATAATTCATGACGCAAGTGGCGTTGCCGTGAATGCCCATCGTCTCTTCGAGACCGCCGCAAGACGACGCATTACGCTCGCCCAAAGAGCCGTCCTCATTGACCATGAATTTCGGGACGATGAAGAGCGACACGCCCTTAATGCCTTCCGGCGCGCCTTCAATGCGCGCGAGCACAAGGTGGATGATGTTGGATGTTAAGTCCTGCTCGCCGCCGGAAATCCAAATTTTCTGACCGGTGATCTTGTAAGTGCCGT
>JBCCMB010000101.1:0-10131 GCA_039026555.1 Pseudomonadota bacterium | reverse complement strand
GGCAGCGCCAAACCGATGGCGGCGAACGCCGCGCGCACGCGTTCGCGACTTTCCGCCACCGCCTTGTCCGGAAGGCCGACAATGGCGAAGGCGGGCTGGCCGCCGGACAATTGCACCTGCACATCCACCGGCTTGGCGTCCACGCCCTCAAACGCAAAAGTGGTGATGCGGCTGACCATGACGCGCCTCCCTCAACCCATAGCGAGCCCTAGCACAAAAATAAGAACAAAAAAAGAACTTAAAGGCCTGCAGCTTTTTTTATTGGCGTTGCGGCATCTCTATCTCGCCTCGCGGAGCTGAGACGGCGCGACAATGATAGCTTTGCTCCGAATATTGCTGCACGCCGCCACGGTTTGCTTTTCGCAACGCGTTTGCGCTAGGCAGATCGCGTGCCGATTCTCGCGACGCCGTTAAGGAGCCAGCCTATATGAGCATTCATTATCACGAGGGCGATCTGCCGGCGGACGTGTCGTTTTCAGGGTCCGTCGCTGTGGACACTGAAACGCTGGGTCTAAATCTCCATCGCGACGCTTTATGCGTAGTGCAATTGTCCGCCGGAGATGGCGACGCGCACGTCGTGCGGCTAAACCGCCCCGATTACGACTGCCCCAACTTAAAGGCGGTATTGGCCGATAAGGGCCTTCTAAAGATCTTTCATTTCGCCCGATTTGACGTTGCAATGACGAAGAAATGGCTCGGCGTTGTATGCGCTCCCGTTTATTGCACTAAAATCGCGTCGAAGCTGACGCGAACTTATACCGACCGGCATGGGCTGAAAGACGTCAGCCGCGAATTGGCGTCGGTGGATATGTCAAAAGCGCAGCAAAGTTCCGATTGGGGTGCGAAAACGCTGACGGAAGCGCAGCTCGCTTATGCGGCCTCCGATGTACTGCATCTTCATGTCATTAAAGAGAAGCTGGATATCATGTTGGCGCGCGAGGGCCGAACCGACCTCGCCCAAGCCTGCTTCGACTTCCTGCCCACGCGCGCCGAGCTGGACCTTTCAGGCTGGCCGGAAACCGACATCTTCGCCCACGCATAGGACGTCGCGTTAGAAATGTCAGCTTCCGCCTTAGTGTTTCCCTATTAAGGCGCTTTACTGCAGATCTGTAATGGTATGCCCGCAAAGGTTTCGACATGACGCCCGCCGCCCAACACGCGATGAAAAGCTGGGAGCCGCGCCGCGCCTTGTCTCTATCGCAGGCTCGCACGCGGACCAATTTGGTGAAGATCTTGCGCGCGGCGTTTACCGTCGGCGCGGCCGCCTCAGCCGGCGTATTGCTGGGCTATGTCGTCTCGCACTCCATCAATCAAGCCACGTTTAACGCACCGCAACCCGCCGCGGGCGTGACCATGCTGAACCCGCGCTTCACCGGCCGAGACGGCGCCGGCGTTCCCTATGCGATTGTGGCGGACACGGCGCGGCGAAGATTGGGCGTTACGGAGATTATCGATTTGCGCCGCCCGGTGATGGAGGATGCGAATGGCGGGGTGGTGCGCTCCCGCGACGGCGTATTCGACCGCTCCACCCAAACGCTTGAGCTGGTTGGGGACGTCCAGTTGGCCGACGCCGGCGGATATTTGTTCGTCTCCGAGCGCGCCACCATGTTTGTCGAGGACAATCGCGTCGAAGGCGCGACCCCGCTGATTGGAACGGGACCCATTGGCGAATTGCGCGCGGACACGTATGAGGTTTTAGACGGCGGGGATCGCGTCATTCTGCGCGGGAATGTTTGGACGCGTATTGTGAGCGAAGACGAGTTTGGGGATTTGAGCGAGGAGCGCGGTCCGCCGCCTCCTGAGAAGGCGCAATGATCCCCGACAGAAAGGCGTAAGAGGATGAGAGTATCGGGGATGATCGCATTTTTGGCCGCAGCCGCCGCAATGGCTGCGCCCGCGATCGCGCAGTTAAGCACGCAGGGCGGTCCGATCGAGATCAACGCTGACCGCGGCCAATTGAACGACCGCGAAAGGCGCGCGGTCTATTCTGGAAATGTGGACATCATTCAGTCGGATTCGCGCCTGCGCGCGGAAGAGGTCGTCATCGAATACAACGCCCGGACGGGACCCCAGCCTTCCGGCGAAGGCGTCACGGCGTCGATCGGCGGACTCAAAAGCATCACCGCGACGGGCGATGTCTATTATCTAACAATCCGCGAGAAAGTGCGCGCCGACAAAGGTGTTTATACAGCGGAAAGCGACACCATCACCCTGACAGGCGACGTCATCGTCACCAATGATGACGGCGTGGTGAACGGCGAACGCTTGGTCATAGAGGCGTCCACGGGGCGCTCCACCATGTTTGGCGGCGAAACCACGCGTATCCGCACCGTGATAGAGCCGCAGGCCGATGAAAACACCATCCAATAAAGCGGCGCCGAATATGAGGCTGAGCACACGAGCTGCGACAAAGACGCAAGTAAGGCTGGCGCCGAAAGACGCGCTGTAGCATTCTGCCTGCATGCAATCTTCGCGCCTTTTCTAACCTGATCTTAAACGTAATGGGGTCCTATGGACGAGCAGACGGCATTTTTCGCCGGAGAAACGGGGCAAGGGTCGGGTGACGGCCTGAAAGCGCTCAACATCGCCAAATCCTTTAAAGGCAGGAAGGTGGTGAAGGACGTGTCGCTCTCGCTTCGACGGGGAGAGATCGTCGGTCTGCTTGGGCCGAACGGGGCGGGTAAAACCACCTGTTTTTACATGATGATGGGACTCATCCACGTGGATCAGGGACGAGTAGAAATCGACGGTGAGGACGTAACGGCGCTGCCCATGTACCAGCGCGCGCGTCTTGGCGTCGGCTATCTCCCCCAAGAAACTTCCATCTTTCGCGGCATGTCCGTGGAGGAAAACGTGATGAGCGTCGCGGAGCTCACTGAAAAATCCAAGGCGAAACGTCGCGAATTGACGGACAGCCTTTTGGAAGAGCTTCAGATCTCCCATCTTCGAAAGCAAAACGCCAATTCCCTATCTGGCGGCGAACGTCGCCGGGTGGAAATTGCGCGCGCGCTCGCGTCTCGGCCCAGTTTCATGTTGTTGGACGAACCCTTCACCGGGATCGACCCCCTTGCGGTGTCCGACATCTCCGATCTGGTGCGATATCTTCGGGAGCGCGGCCTCGGCGTGCTCATCACCGACCACCAGGTTCGCGAGACGCTGGACATCGTAGACCGCGCGTCAATCATCTATGACGGCGCAGTCCTCTTCGAAGGCCGGCCTTATGAAGTGCTGGCCAATGAAGATGTGCGGCGGGTCTATCTCGGAGACCGGTTCGCGGCTTAGGAGTTCGCGGATATGGCGCTCGCACCCAAATTACAGATGCGCCAGGGCCAGTCCCTGGTGATGACGCCGCAGCTCCAGCAAGCCATCAAATTGCTGCAGCTGTCGAACATCGAGCTGGCTGAATATGTCGAAACGGAGTTGGAGAAGAACCCACTCTTGCAACGCGGCGAAGCCGGCGAGACGGTCGCTGCAGACCGCGACGCGCCCGAAACCAGCAGCCAGTCTGAGCTAAAACTCGACGATGCAGGCGCGGTCGGCGCCGCTCAAGGCGATCTCGACGCGCCCCGCGAGGACGTCTATGAGGCGGACAGTCCAAGCGAGCGCGTCTCCGACGCGCCGGCGAACCCGTCAAACGACGCCGCAGGAGGCCCCTCTTCTTCCTTGGATTGGTCCAACGCGTCCTCGGGACGCGGCGGCGGCGAAGATTTTGATTTTGAATCCGTAACCGCGGAAAGCTTGAGCCTCAAAGATCATTTGCATGAGCAATTGTCCGTCGCCGCGCTCTCGCCGGCGGCCCGCTTGATCGCGCTCCGATTGATCGATGAAACGGATGATGCCGGCTATATGCGCGGCGACCTCGACGCGTTGGCGACGGCCTTGGGCGCGAGCGAAGGCGAAATTGAGGACGTGCTGCACATCTGCCAGGGCTTTGAGCCCACTGGCGTCATGGCGCGCAGCGTTCAGGAATGCCTGGTTCTGCAATTGAAAGAAATGAACCGCTTCGATCCGGCGATGGAAGCGCTAATAGATAATCTCGATCTTTTGGCGAAGCACGATCTGAAACGATTGGTGGAGATTTGCGGCGTCGATCAAGACGATCTGGCCGATATGATTTCCGAGGTCAAAAGCCTCACGCCGCGCCCCGGCGCGGCTTATTCTGGTGAGAGCGCCCCGACGGTCGCACCCGACGTTTTCGTACGTGAATTGCCGAACGGCATGTATTCGGTGGAGCTCAACACGGAGACCTTGCCGCGCGTTCTAATCGATCGCAGCTATTACGCTGAAGTCTCCGCCGTCGCACGGACCGAAGATGAAAAAACTTTCGTGACCGACTGCCACGCCAACGCAAGCTGGCTGATCAAAAGCCTAGACCAACGGGCACGGACCATACTGAAAGTGGCGCGAGAAATTGTGCGCCAACAGGACGGCTTTTTCGCGGAAGGCGTTCAATCGCTGCGACCGCTGAATCTGAAAACGGTGGCCGACGCGGTTGAGATGCATGAAAGCACGGTTTCGCGCGTCACCTCCAATAAATTCATGGCGACGCCGCGCGGCATGTTTGAACTCAAATACTTTTTCTCCGCCGCTATCCCCGCCACCAGCGGCGGCGAAGCGCATTCCGCCGAAGCTGTGCGCTATCGCATTAAATCGCTGGTGGACGCCGAAGCCTGCGATGCGGTGCTCTCCGATGATCAAATCGTCGAACGATTACGCGCGTTTGGAGTCGACATCGCACGCAGAACTGTGGCTAAGTATCGAGAGTCTTTGAGAATTCCCTCCTCTGTTGAGCGGCGGAGAATTCTCGCTCGGTCCGCGTAAATATCTGGCGATAGACTTTCGACCTCGTCCCGATCATTTTCGCGCCCGCCGGGCCGGGAAACGCGCGTGTCTTGCGCCGCAACGACCTATGGAGCGCCCATTGCAAGTTCAAATCGCTGGAAAACAAATGGATGTAGGCGACGCCCTACGCGAACGCATCGCCGCCGGGCTTGAAGCCGGCGTGTCGAAGTACTTTGATAAGACGGGCGAAGCCAATGTCGTGGTCGCCAAACCAACCCATTTGTTTGAAGTCGATTGTTCCGTTCACCTGCCGTCCGGCGTAACCTTGCAAGCGCATGGGGAGGGCGGCGACGCCTACGCCGCGTTCGAAACCGCGCTCGATAAAATCGAAAAGCGCGTTCGCCGCTATAAACGCCGCCTGAAAGACCATCAGCGCGACAAAAATCAGTTCCCGCAGGAAATGATCGCCGAGCGCGTCATTCGATCTTCGGAGGAGGAAGACGAGGCGCCGGCGGGCGACGCGCCTGCAATCGTCGCAGAAACCGATGTCAGCTTGAAAACAATGACCGTTTCCATGGCCGTTATGCAGCTGGAACTGATAGATGCGCCTGCTTTGATGTTTCGCAACGCTGGTAATGGCGGCTTAAATATGGTGTTTCGCCGGAAAGATGGAAATGTCGGCTGGGTAGACCCCGGTGCGGCGGCGGTTTAAAGGCCGCAGAATTGAATATCTGAGACGTACATTATGAGTAACCTTTCTGGACTGCTGCTTGCAGACGCCGTGCTCCCCAAGGCGCAAGGCGGCAGTCGAAAGAACTTGATTTCTGAATTGTCCGGCGCGCTTGCAAAGGCGACGGGACTAGACCAACGAGCCGTGTTCGACGCGGTGTTGGAACGTGAGCGCTTGGGGTCCACCGGCGTCGGCGAAGGCGTCGCGATCCCGCATGCACGGGTGGAAGGCGTCAGCAAGCCGGTCGGCGGCTTTGCCCGTCTGGAAACGCCCATCGAGTTTGACGCCATAGATGATCGTCCTTGCGACCTCGTCTTTATGTTGCTAGCGCCGATCTCCGCCGGGGCCGATCATCTGCGCGCGCTGGCGAAGGTCTCCCGCGTGCTGCGCCAGGAAGATGTGCGAAAGGCGCTTCGCGATGCGCATTCCGTCGAGGCGGTGCTCGCCATACTGTCCGGCACAACCGCCACCAACGCTGCATAAACCACGTCTCCCAGCCTCAGCAATTTGCGTAGCCTTGAAGCTTGGAAACCACCTGCGTTGGACTCTACTCAGTGAATATTATTCTTTAAAAAACAAGATCTTAAAAGCCGGCGCCTTTGGCGCCCAAAATGCGTATTCCCACCCACTCACCTCTCCTTTCAAACTCTCGCTCTAAGTGAGGATCGGATTTGATCCACGCTTAGCCTGGCGAAGGAGAAGTCGTGGTGATCCAGAAACTCAAGGCGCTAAGCCTCTCATGGGCCGCATGGATGGTGTTGACCAGCCCAGCTTTGGCGACGCCGGCGCATCCGCTTGACCCTCTATCTTGGGATGAGCATTGGGACGTGCTGACCATTTTGGCCGACGAAGGCAAACTCACTGACGACACCAGATTCAGCCGCGTGACCTTCGCGCCCCCGGAAAAGCGGCGCGTCTGGTCTTGGCGAAAGGGCCAAAGCCTGCCGCGCAAAGCCATTGCGTTTATGCGCGAGGGACCGACAACGATCGAGGCGACGCTAGATCTCAAAGCGCGTCGCATCACAGATTGGGTGGAACGCACAGATGTGCAGCCGATCTGGCTGGAAGGCGAGTATGGAAGCGACATCGTCGACAAGGTGAAAGAAGATCCGCGCTACGCTGAAGCCCTGGAAAAACGCGGAATCGAATATCCGATGTTTGTCGACTGCTCGCCGGGTCCGCGCGGCTTTCTTGGCGAAGCTGAATTGGCGGACATCCGCTTCGGCGTGGTTAGCTGCGGCTATCCCGTAGGCGCGCGCAACAGCATGGCGCGACGAATTGAAGGCTTCACCGTCATTGTCGACATGCATTCCAAAGAGATTTTGGAATTCCGCGACGACGAGATCGTGAACATTCACGACACCATCGCCGACTATGACCTAGGCTCTCTGGGCCCGCTCCGCGAATTCGACGCGCCGATTAAAGTCGAACAGCCCAAAGGCCATGGCTTCACGCTGGATGGCAATATGGTCAAATGGGACAATTGGCGTTTTCATGTCCGTCCCGACCATCGATTGGGAATTATCGTCTCGACCGTGACGTGGAACGACGAAGACCGCGAACGCCCCGTTATGTATGAAGGGCATTTGTCGGAGATGTTCGTGCCCTACATGGCGCCTCAGCGCGCGTGGCGGGACAAGAATTTTATTGACGCTGGCGAGTATTCGACGGGCGGCATAGCCGACCCGCTAGAACCAGGTCTTCATTGTCCGGAAACCGCCGTCTTTATGGACGAAATCGTCGCCGACGATACTGGGCGGCCGAAAGACCGCCGCCGAGCCGTTTGCCTGTTCGAAGCCTATTCCGGCGACATCAATTGGCTGCACAAACATGAGGGTCGGCCGAAACGCGAATTGATCGCCCGCACCAGCGCACGGCTCGGAAATTATGATTACATCATTGATTTCCGCTTCCAAACGGATGGCCAGATCAAAGTCGCCGCAGGTTCCACCGGTATCGTCCAAGCCATGGCGACAACGGAAAAAAACGCAACGGAACCTAGCGACAGCGACACGCCGGCGGATCGATATGGCCGCTTCGTCGACGACCACATTATCGGCGTCAATCACAGCCATTATTTCAGCTTCCGCTTTGATCTGGATGTGGACGGTCCTGAAAATAGCTTTGAGATGACAAAGCTAAAGCAGGTCATCCTTCCCGAAGACAATTCGCGGCGGAGTCTTTGGGTGACGGAACCGGTGATCGCAAAGCGCGAAGAAAACGCGAAGCTGCGGAAGAATTTGAATACGCCTGCGGTTTGGCGCTTTATCAACCCAGATAAGAAGAATGCGCACGGCTATTCCACCTCCTTTCAAATCGCCGGAGGCATGACCGCCCGCACTTTGCTGTCGGAAGACGATTATCCGCGCCGGCGCGCCGGCTTCATTGATCATGATTTCTGGGTCACGCCCTATAAAGCGGATGAACTCTACGCTGCAGGCCTCTACCCCACCGAGAGCAAGCCCGGCAAAGGTCTGCCGGAATGGACGGCGGAAAATAGACCGATTGAGAACACCGACATTGTCGCGTGGTACACCATGGGCATGCATCACGTCGTCCGCGCCGAGGATTGGCCGGTCATGCCGATCGTTTGGCATGACGTCATGCTTCGTCCATTCGACTTTTTTGACGAGAACCCGGCCATGACATCGGGCCTAAAACCCTAGCAGCGATCGAAAATTAGGCCCCTCCCCGGCTTTAACGCATCGCACTTGCGACCGCGCATATTGATTATCTCCCAAACTCGGTTCTTTATTAGAACCAACATTAGGGAGAAACTCGATGAGACCTGTTTGTCTTGTAATCGGTGCCGGTGCGGGTATCGGCGGAACGGTCGGCAAACGCTTCGCCGCAGAAGGCTATCATGCTGTGCTATGCCGACGCAGCGATGAGGCGGGCCTTAAGAAACTGGTGGACGACATCAAGGCTGACGGCGGCCAGGCGTCGGGGTTCTTGATGAACGCGATTGAGGACAATGCGATCGAAGAGCGCGTGGCGGCCGTGGAAGCCGATATCGGCCCGATCGAGGTGGTCATTTACAATCTCGGCGCACAAATCGGGGACCGACCCTTGGACGACACGAGCTACAAGGCGTTTGAGATGGGGTGGCGGATCGCAACTTTCGGTCTGTTCCGGCTGGCCAAATCGGTCTGCCCGCTGATGGAGGCGCGCGGCGGGGGCAAAATCATCGTAACCTCCGCGACAGCTGCGGTGCGCGGCAATGCGGGGCAACATTCGCACGCCGCCGCCATGGGCGGTCGCCGCATGCTGTGCCAGACGCTGAACGCTCAATTCGCGCCCAGAGGTATTCATGTTGCGCACATCTTGGTCGACGGCGCCGTAGATGCGCCCGACACATTGGGAAAAATGCTCGGCGAAGAACGGTTCGAAAAGCTGCGAGAAACACGGGGCGCCGAGGATGGCCTGCTACTGCCGGAGAAAATGGCCGACACATATTACCATGTCGCGCAGCAACACCGATCAGCGTGGACGCATGAGCTGGATTTGCGCGCCTATTCCGATGTCGCCTGGTGGAACCATCCCTAACGCCTGATCCAAGCGTTTAAGAAAAACGGTGCAAATTGACCCTTTGAGCAGAGCTGGCCTTAAGCCGGATCTGCCTAAATTGGGCTATGAGCGTCCAGCGTCCGGCCATTCATTTTGTTGACGACGACCCGGCGCTGTTGCGCGGGATGAGCCTGTCTATGCGGCGGCGGCGTCCTGATTGGATCATACAATCCGACGACGATCCTCTGAAGGCGCTTGAATCCTTTGCAGCCGCGCCGGCCGACGTCGTGGTGAGCGATCTAAGAATGCCGGGCCTAAACGGTATCGAAATGCTCCTGAAGATGAAAGCGCGCAGGCCCGACGCCGCCACCGGCTTCGTCATGCTGACAGGAACGGGCAGCTATGAGACAGCCTTAAAGGCGATTAACGACGCCAAAATCGTCCGCTTCTTAGAAAAACCTTGCGAGACCGACGACCTGATCAGCGCAATCGAAGACACGCTGGCGAACAGCTCCACCGCGCTTCAAACAGCGGCGGCGAACGCCGAAGAAGCCGCCGACGCCGTCAATGCGGCGGTGCTCATTCTCGGCCCAGACGCCCGCCTGATCTACGCCAACGCCGCCGGGCGGGATCTTTTGAGCGAGGCGGACCCTCTGACGCTTAATGAAGACAGTATTTGCCGGCCGCGCGACGCGTCCAATCGGGATGCGTTCGCCGCTTTGATTGCAGATTGCGCGACGCACCAAGACGGCCGACCCCATTGGCTAACGCTCGATCGGTCTACGGCCACTGGATACATCAGCATGGTTGCTAAATGCGAAGCTCCGGACGGCCAATCTCCAAGAGTGACCATTATCGCCTCCGACCCGGAACGACGAACTATATTGTCCACGGACGCCGTCCGGCATTTATTCAATTTGTCGCGCGCCGAAGCCGCGATCGCCATCTCCATTGCGAAGGGAGATCGGCTTGAAGACGCCGCCGCCGCCAGCGGTGTAACGATCTCCAGCGCGCGCACTTATTTGAAGCGCGTCTTCCTCAAAACCGGTGCGGGACGCCAGGCCGATTTGGTCAAACTGGTGCACAATTCGCCCGCGGCCTTGATCAAACGC
>JBCCMB010000100.1:0-10334 GCA_039026555.1 Pseudomonadota bacterium | reverse complement strand
CGGCGACAGGCGTCGGCCAAGCCGGCGCGCTTTTCACATGGCACATGAGTTGCGTCGGATGTGAGACACACGCTGTTTGCGTGCTTGGGAGATACAAAGCGAGGGGATTTCCATGCGTATCGGAACCATGATTGCAAGCCTGGGCTGCGCGTTGGCGCTGGCCGGCTGTCAGAGCTTTCCTAGCAACACGACCGTAGCGGAATATTGCGCCGATCCGGACAACGCGCAGGAAGCGGTTTGCCAGCTCAATGTTGAGATAGACGGCCAAAAGACCGCATTGGCGGACACGAATATGCGTTTGTCGCAAGCCCGCGCCATGGCGGACAGCGCACAAGCGGCAGCGGACGACGCGGCGGCGAAAGCAGACGCCGCGATGGCCCGTGCGGACAGCGCCATGCTGCGGGAAGACCAGCTTTACTGCGAAACGCGCACCATCCAGAAAACCGACACAGGCTCGTGCGACGCCGGCTATAAGCTGATGAGCTGCACGCAAACACGCTACACGCACCGCGCCGGAGGCCTATCCTTCCTGCGTGAAATCAACGACCAGGAATGCCGCTTTAACTCGCGCGTTCTGGAGATGCAGGTGCGTTGCTGTATGGCCGGCAGCGCGCCCATCGCCACGACGCCGGTTGACAACCCGGTCGAAGAAGTCGCCCAGCCGACACCGGAGTTCGAAGGCTTTTAAGCGGGTTTCACTCTCTCACACCAAGAAAGCTCGTCTCGAAGGAGGCGAGCTTTTTTGTGTCGGCTCGGCGATTAACCCGCGTTTAGGGCGAACGGCGCTCTAGTTTCGCTATGCTGAATACGCTGAAGCTCCTTTTGCCGGCGATTATTCCCTCATGGCGTTTTTTCGACGCTGTGGCGCCGTCGCCAAGGATTGAGTTCGCCTGGTGCGACGCCTCAGGCGAGGCAATAGGCGATTGGGAAGAATTCAGGCCGCGACCTGCGCGCCTTTCCAGCGCCACACTAATTCGGCGTCTGGCTTGGAATCCGCGCTGGAATGAGACCTTGTTTCTCGTCAGCTGCTCCGAGCGGCTGATCGCGAATCCGACGGATCACAGCCGGGATGAGATTTTCAGACGTCTCGAGGCCGAACTTGCGCCTATGCACGCCGCCGGCGCGCCGAGACAAAATTGGTTTCAATTCCGGTTGGTGTTTCTGAGCCGCCAAGGCGACACAGTGCGGCGCGACGTGCTCTATACCTCGCCAACACGCCGCCTCGAAGCCGGCGCGTCATCATGAGCCTGGACGACGCCCTGCGCTGGACCGAGATCCTTCTCGCGATTGCGTTTCTTCAGCAGAGTTTTGAACATCTGAAGGCGGGCCGGAGCGAACAAAAACTGTTCGCGCCACGCATCGCGCTTAGCGGGCTGCTGCTGGCTGGGGTCGGAACGCCTTGGGTCTCGCTCGCGCTTCTGGGTCTCGCAATGCTTATTCTGCGACGCTTCCAAGGCCCCTATAATGGCGGCGCCGACCGCATGGGCCTTTTGATCCTATGCTGTTTGTGCGGCGCGCAGTTTGCGTCCGACCCGCGCTGGCGAGAGATCATTTTCGGCTATCTCGCACTGCAGCTCACCCTGTCTTACGTGGTCTCCGGCTGGGTGAAGATCGTCAATCCAGACTGGCGCAGCGGCCGGGCCTTGCATGACGTATTCGCCTATTCCGCCTATCCGGTGAGCGAGGCCATGCGCGCCTGGGCGGACCGACCACGCATCCTCCTGGTCGCATCTTGGTCGGTTATGTTGTTCGAGGTCCTGTTTCCGCTGGCGTTGATCTCGCAAACAACGCTCATTGTCGGTCTAAGCATCGCCGCGCTTTTCCATCTGGCGAACGCCGTCTTGTTCGGGTTGAACCGATTTGTCTGGGCGTGGCTGGCGGCCTACCCGTCCATTCTTTGGTTCCAAGATCGGATTTTCGGCGCGGGCGCTTAGCCTATCCCGATCAAGCTGAGCAGTTTGTCCCACCAGCTGCGCGGTTTCTCCGGCTTTTCTTCGGCGACCGGCGCGCGGGACAGATCAATCATCTCCGTCACGCCGCCTTCGGACAAGGCAAAGGCCAGCGCCTCAGCCCCGTGCGCATAGGCGGCGTCCAGCTCAGCCCGATAAATCGGCGCGGGCGCAATATAGGTCACCTCGTCATCATCCGAGAGCGGCATGCGCTCAAAGCCCGGCCCCGGCAGGCGCGGCTCAATGAAGGCGAAGGCGACAAGATCGCTGTTATCGTAAACCGGTTCGGGATCTTCAGAGAACGCAACGGTTTCGCCCGGCTCTACAGTGATCGGATTGAGGTGCACCAGCTTGGCGAATTGGCGCACCGTGTTAGCGGCCAGATTGAGAGCGCGGCGATCGGCTTTTTCATCGCCGATTTGCTGCGCGGCGAGCACAAATTCTACACGACGGCGCACGCCGTCATCCTCATACTGTTTTGCGCGCAAGGGATGAAAAGCGCATCCGAAGCTGGAGACAAAAGCGAACCGGCGCTCGCCTTGCGGCGGCACGACCAGCACGTCGATCGGCGGGCCGTCCTCTTCCGAAGACCCCGACCAGCCGGCTTCATCGGTAAAGGCGGTCTGATACTCGCCAATATGCCGCGCTAGGTGCAGATCCACTGCATCGCGGACGTCGTCGGACGACATTCCGAAATCCGTGGTCGGCCCCCAAGCCGTCATATTCGGTCCCTTGTCCCGATCCATCCAGGCAGGCATAGCAAAGAACGCGCCTTATGGGAGTCGTCGGGCTGCGTTTCTTAGTCGAATGAAATGATGGCGAAAGCGCAACCAAAAAGCCCAGCGCGGCGGCTGGGCTTTCGGTCTTACATGTAATCGCGCTTAATAAACTCGCGCTTTGGGCTCGATGTAGGCAATGTCGTTGGACATGGTGTATTCATGCACCGGGCGGTAATCGATGTTGATCTGGCCGGCGTCGTCGCACCACGCGAGCGTGTGCTTCATCCATTTCTCATCGTCGCGATCAGAGAAATCCTCACGCGCGTGGGCGCCTCGGCTCTCTTCGCGGTTCGCGGCGGAATTCACCGTCACCGCCGCCTGAGCGATGAGGTTGTCGAACTCCAGCGTTTCGATGAGATCCGTGTTCCAGATCATGCCGCGATCGGCCACCGAGATATCGGCCGCGCCGCCATAAACGCCGGCGATGGACCGCACGCCTTCATCGAGCAATTCTCCCGTGCGGAAGACGGCGCAGTTTTTCTGCATCGCCTTTTGCATGTCGAGGCGCAATTTGGCCGTCGGCGTGCCGCCGGACGCGTTACGGAATTTATCCAGCCGCGCGAGGTGTTGGTCGCCGGCGCCCGTGGGAAGATCCTGCTGACGTGCGCCCCCTTCCAGCGTCTCGCCGACGCGTAGACCCGCCGCACGGCCGAACACGACCAGATCGATCAGCGAGTTTGAGCCCAAACGGTTCGCGCCATGGACAGAAACGCAGGCCGCCTCGCCGACCGCCATCAAACCGGGCACGACCTTGTCCGGGTCGCCGTCCTTCTTGGTCAGCACTTCGCCATGATAATTCGTCGGAATGCCGCCCATATTGTAGTGGACCGTGGGAATCACCGGGATCGGTTCTTTGGTGACGTCTACGCCGGAGAAGATGCGCGCGCTTTCGGAGATGCCCGGCAGGCGCGCGGCGAGAATATCCGGATCCAGGTGATCCAGATGCAAATGGATGTGATCGCCCTCGGCGCCCACGCCGCGCCCTTCATTGATCTCCATCGTCATGGAACGCGAGACCACGTCGCGTGAGGCGAGATCCTTCGCAGACGGCGCATAGCGCTCCATAAAGCGCTCGCCTTCCGAATTGGTGAGATACCCGCCCTCGCCGCGTGCGCCTTCCGTGATCAAGCACCCGGAGCCGTAAATGCCGGTTGGGTGGAATTGCACGAACTCCATGTCCTGAAGCGGCAAACCTGCCCGCAGCACCATGGCGTTGCCGTCGCCCGTACACGTATGGGCGGATGTTGCGGAGAAATAAGCGCGCCCATAGCCGCCGGTCGCCAGGATGACTTTCTGCGCGCGGAAACGATGCAGCGAGCCGTCGTCCAATTGCCACGTCGTTACGCCGCGACACGCGCCATCATCATCCATGATAAGGTCGAGCGCAAAGTGTTCGATGTAAAAGTCGACGTCATATTTCAGCGATTGGCCGTAAAGCGTATGCAGGATGGCGTGACCCGTGCGGTCGGCGGCGGCGCAGGTGCGTTGAACCGGGCCTTCGCCGTAATTGCGCGTCATACCGCCAAAGGCGCGCTGATATATCTTGCCTTCTTCGGTCCGGGAGAAAGGCACGCCCCAATGCTCAAGCTCGTAAACCGCGTCCGGGGCGTGGCGGCATAAATATTCGATCGAATCTTGGTCGCCCAGCCAGTCCGACCCTTTGACGGTGTCGTACATGTGCCAGCGCCAATCATCCTCGCCCATATTGCCGAGCGATGCGGAAATCCCGCCTTGTGCTGCAACGGTATGCGACCGCGTGGGGAATACTTTCGTTACGCAAGCTGTTTTCAAACCCGCTTGAGCGGCGCCCAAGGCCGCCCGCAAGCCGGATCCGCCGGCGCCGACAACGACCACGTCGAATGTATGATCCACCCATTTATAGTCGCTCATATGAACCCGCTCCAAAAATCATCTATCCGCCGTTTACGCCGCTCGGTTCGCGTTAGCCCGCGATCTTCAAAACCGAGAACGCAGCGACCGCAAACAGCGCGATCACGACAAAACTGTTCAGGATCAACAGCAATTGCCGCGTCCCGCTTTTTGCAATGTAGTCTTCAATCACCGTCTGCATGCCCAAACGCATGTGATAAAACGCCGCGCCGGTCGCCAATAGAATCAAAATTGCGTTGAGCGGCGAGGAAATCCAGGCGGTCGCGCCCTCATACCCGCCGCGAGCCGCGCCGATGAGGGAATAGAGGAACCACGGCACCAAGAAGATCAGCGCGATCGCTGTTACGCGTTGTCCGATGAAATGGTTCACACCTTCTTTAGCCGATCCCAAGCCGCGAACTTGACCCAATGGGGTGCGCATCGAATTAGACATTTCCTGCCCCCTAAACCAATCCGGCGACGATCCAAAGCGCCGCTGCGCCGAATACGCCGATTGCAATGTTCAAGATGGAGATATTGCTCGCCAGTTTCGGCGTAAAGCCATGCCCAGCGTCCCAAACAAGATAGCGAATTCCGTTTGCGAGATGAAAAAACACCGACACCGTAAAGCCGAACAGCACCAACTGGCCCAGCGGGCTCTCAAACAAGACCGCATAGGTTTGGTACGCTTCGGGACCGCTGGCGACAGCGAAGAGCCAGCCCGCAATAAGCATCGCACCGAGATAGTTTCCAACGCCTGTCGCGCGGTGGAAGATCGACGCGGCCATGGTCGCGTGCCACTTCCAAGACCACAAATGCGGCGATAATGGCCGCGTATCGGTCCCATCCGCCATGCTAGCCCCTTTTCTTCGGTCGTAAAAACCTGTGATATCTGTGGATGTGGTTCTAGGCGGGCGCGCCGCCAAGTCAACTTGACGCTTTTCCGCCGTTCTCGGCTGATAAGGTGCGCGCAGGCCTGGAATTAAGTAGAATTCCGCGCCGGACGGGAGTTTGGGCGCGATCAGGCGTGATTGATCGCAAGACGCTAACGCCTGACGCAGGCGGATCGGGAGGCGGATGTATGAAAATCGCCCTGCTCGAAACTGGCGCGCCGCCAGATACGATTCGCGATCTTTTTCCCAGTTATGCGGACATGTTCGTCGACCTCGTCGGCGCGGAAATCGACGGACTGACATTTGAAGCACATGCGCTAATGGACGGCGCGCCCATTCCCGCGACAGACGCTTATGACGGCGCTTTGGTGACGGGGTCGCGATTGGGTGTTTATGACGAAGCGCCCTGGATGGACGTGCTTAAGGCGCATGTGCGCGAGGCTGCGGGCCTGCGTAAACCCATGGTCGGGGTTTGTTTCGGCCACCAATTGATCGCCGATGCGCTCGGCGGCGATGTGCGGAAATCGGAAAAAGGTTGGGGGCTGGGCCGCCATACCTATGCGCTCAAAGGCGCTCATCCGTGGATCGCAGACCCCACGGACAGTTTTGCTCTGGCCGTGAGCCATCAAGACCAGGTGCTTGCGCCGCCGGCCGACGCAGAGACGATCGCCTCGTCCGAGTTTACGCCGCACGCGGCGCTGCTCTACGCCGGCGCGCCGATTTTGAGTTTTCAGGGCCATCCAGAGTTTAACGATAGTTTCGCCGCAGCGCTCTACAACGCCCGGAGAGATAATCCGCTTACGGACGATCAAGTCGATACGGCGGTGGAAAGCCTCGCTCAACCTGAGGATAATTCCCGAGTCGGACGATGGATCGGCCGCTTTTTCCTGCAAAATCGCTCTTGAGAACAGCTAGGTTTCGACAGCTTTTTCACACCATATCCCAGCGACTTGCCTAAAGCGGAATGAAACCGCGCCTATGCGGCGTCTACAACGTCGCCGCCGCGTGTTTTCCACTTTGGTCCAACGCTATCGAAGGCCTTGGCGGCACGTCGTTTATCTGGGACGCGCGAACAAACCTGACAGCGGTCCATAAATCATCCAAAGGATGAAAAGATAAAAGAGAGATACGATCGCAAATCCAAGCGCTAAGGCGCCCGCTAGGGGAAAAGGGGCGATTGCTTGAGACACGCCATCAAATGCGGACATAAGAAGCGGCTGATAGGCGAGAAACAGAACGCCGCCCAGAACTGCGGAGACCAGCCAAGCGCCCAAGAATGAGCCAAAAACGAGTTTGACGACCTCGCCGCCCGCAGGTCTGCGATTGGCGTCTTCACCAAAACGCGCGAGCACAAAAGCCGCCGCCGCGATTAAAATCCCGATGGAGACGCCGGAGTTTCCATCCCAAGGAAATAGAGAGACGATCGCCGCATAAAGAAGCGTTCCAACGCCGTAGCAGACGACAAAGCGGATCAAATAGGGCCGCACCGGAATGGAAAGATCTGAGTTTTCCGCGCCCAAAGCCTCGCTCGCTCGTTCGCCATTGGGCGGCGTCTGGATCATCGTCGTCCGATCAACAAGCTCGTGGCCGCCCAACCTGTCGCCTGATAGCCTGCTGCGAGTAAGAATGCAGTCGTCAGAAAAATACGCAAGGGCCCGTCCGGCGACCAAATCAGCGACAAGGCGGCGACCGCCACAGAGGCGCTGTCGAGATAAGGATCGCCCATCAGTCGGCCGAGCGGCCGGCGAGCCCGGCGCACCTGCTCCGGGGCGACCGGATAAATACCTTCCAAGGTCGGCGGACCGAAGATATCTTGCAGCGCGCGTGGCTCCAACACGCCCGTCAAATCGCGCAAATGCTCCACGCCGGCACGGCCTTCTTCCACCGCCCGCCAGGCGTCGCCCGTACGGATGATGCGAACGATGGCGGACAGTAAGATTGCGAGCGCTGCAGCCGCCAGTCCAAACCCGTCCGACCCGCTCATAACTTTCTCACGGTGGGCTCTTCGCGTTCACCTGCGCATCGGGATGGCCGCCCAATAATCGAAATCTAGAATGACGTTCGACAAATATCTTCCCTCATCATCCTTATACGGATAATCTGTACAAGGACGGTCTTTTGTGGCGATTAGGCGAAGTCTTAACGCGCCGACCTTGTCTGTTAACTCGGCCTTGTCCAACACTTCCGACCAAGCGTAAACCGTGTCGCCCGCGAAGAGCGGATTGGCGTGCGCGCCGGCGTTGATGGCGATCATTTCCGCAGCGTTGGCGAGGCCGTTAAAGGCGATCGAACGCGCAAGCGAAATGGCGACCCCGCCATAGATGAGGCGTTTGCCGAAGCGGCCCTGGGCCTGCTCGTGCTGATTGAAATGCACTTTGGCGGTGTTCTGATAAAGCCGCGTGGCGATCTGATGTTCGGCTTCTTCTATTGTGAAGGCGTCGACATGATCGATTTTCTCGCCAATCTCGAAGTCTTCATAGCGGTGGATCGCGCCGGCCAGCGCGTCATTATAGCCGTTCACATCCAAATGCGGGCGCGGCAAATCCTCCGCCGCCACGGCCTTGGGCAAATCGGGTATGACCGGATCCGGCGCAGGCGCATTAACATCGCGTTTGCGCACCATCACCCAGCGGACATAGGACAAAACCTCTTCATCCTGCTGATTGAAGCCGCGTGTGCGAACATAGACGACGCCGGTTTTGCCGTTGGAGTTTTCTTTGAGCCCGATGACTTCAGAGACCGAGTTCAGCGTATCGCCAGGATAGACGCGGGCGCTGAACCGGCCGTCCGCATAGCCCAGATTAGCCACCGCGTTCAGCGAAATGTCCGGCACGGTTTTGCCGAACACCACATGAAAGGCGAGCAGCGGATCAATCGGCGCGCCTTCTAGCCCGCAATCCTGCGCGAAACGATCTGCGGAGAAAAGCGCATACCGGCTGCCTGTCAGGCCCGTATAGAGGGCGACATCGCCTTCGGTCACCGTGCGCGGCGTGGCGTGGATAATCTCCTGACCTATGCGGAAATCCTCGAAGAAATTACCAGGGTTCGCTTTCACTTTGCGCGGGTCCTTTACACTGTCGCCAAGGGCGGATTTGAGCGCGTCTTGCAGGGTGGCCATACGCCTCGCCTTCTAGAGAATACTGAGCAATTGATCATTCGGCCGGCCAAGCACCGCCTTGCCATTATTCACGCCGATCGGGCGCTGGATGATTTTCGGATTTTCGGCCATCGCCGCAAAGATGTCGTCGTCGGACGCGTCTTCGGCCAATCCCGCCGCCGCCGCATCTTTGGGACGCATAAATTCGCGCGGTGAGACGCCGCCCATTTGCGCCGCGATCTCCCGCAATTCATCTTCCGTCAGTCGGGACGCAGCGTTCATGTATTTGCGGATTTCCGGCTCCACGCCGTTTTCCTGCAACAACGCCAGCCCCTTCTTGGACGAGCCGCAGCCGGTGTGGTGGATCAGCGTATAAGCCATGGTCGATCTCCTGGTGTTGGATGGTTTGAGTTCAACCAGATAGAATTCTAGCTCGCAGCCTCAAATGCGGCGATGGCGTCGGCGACCCCGACCAGGCGTTTGGCCTCTTCCAGGTGCAGCAATTCGGTCATCTTGCCATTGACCTTTAGAACGCCCTTGCCGGCATTGTCCGGGTCTGCGAAGGCGGCGATCACATCCTTGGCTTGGGCGACCGCATCCTCCGACGGCGCAAACACGGTGTTGCAGGGGCCCACTTGGCTGGGATGGATCAAAGTCTTGCCGTCAAAGCCCAGCACGCGGCCCTGAACCGCTTCGTCATTGAAACCCGCCTCATTCTTGATGTCGTTGTAGACGCCGTCGATGGCGACGAGGCCATAGGCGCGCGCAGCGGCGACGGACAAGGAGAGCGATGTGGTGAAAGCGACGCGATCCGGCGTCATTTCCGCGCGCATATCCTTGGCGAGATCATTCGTGCCCATGACGAAAGCGGATAGACGCGTGCGCCCGGCCTCCGCCGCGATCTCCTGGATATTGAGGATGGAGAGCGGCGTCTCGATCATCACCCACAGCGCAAAATCGTCTGACGCGCCGGAGCGCGTCAGCGCATCATTGAGGCGGACAATGTCTTCGCCGCCGATGACTTTCGTGGCCAAAATTCCGTCTGGACCCGCCTCCGCGGCGGCTTCGAGGTCGTCCAGGCCCCATTCGGTATCCAAGCCGTTTATCCGAATGATCACTTCGCGCGGCTCATACCCGCCAGCTTTTACCGCCGCGCAAACGCGCTCGCGCGCCTCCAGCTTGGCGTCTGGCGCGACTGCGTCTTCCAGATCCAGAATCAAGCAGTCGGCGGGCAGTGTTTTGGCCTTTTCCAAGGCGCGCTCATTGGCGCCGGGCATATAAAGGACAGAACGACGCGGGCGAATGTCTGACATGGGCGTTTCTTCCAAGATAAGATGTTTGGCGTGTTGTCTGGCGGAGCTGGAAGCGGAATTCAAGATGACCTTGGGCGAACGACCGCGAAGACGGTCAAGATTGGAGATAAAATGCCGATTTGCGTGGTGATGTCGTCCTATGTCGCGGCCTCTCGCGTCGGCGGCGGAGGCGCGGCGTTCGTTTTGCCGCCGCTGGGCGTGGATCCGATCCTTATCCCCACCACGCTGATGGGCCGTCATCCGGGCTGGGGCGCACCTGGCGGCGGCGCGGTGGCGGCGGAGATGTTCGCCGGCGTGTTGGAGGGCGTTGAGGCCAGCGGCGTCTTCGCCCTGTGCGATGCAGTGCTGACAGGGTATTTCGCAAGCCCCGATCAGGTGGAAGCCGCCGCAAGCGCGATCGATCGCATTAAAGCGGCGGATCGGAATTTTCAGGG
>JBCCMB010000099.1:0-10369 GCA_039026555.1 Pseudomonadota bacterium | reverse complement strand
TTGCCGGCCGGCCTAACCGATCAATCCGCGATCGAGCCCGTCTATGAGACCATGAAGGGCTGGTCGGAAAGCACGCGCGGCGCGCGCTCGTGGACGCAATTGCCTGGCGAAGCGATCAAATACACGCGTCGCCTGGAGGAATTGGTCGGCAAGCCGGTCGCGCTGCTCTCCACCTCTCCGGAACGCGAAGACGTCATTCTCGTGCGCGACCCGTTCGAGCGCTAGACGATCAGCTTTTCGGGCGCAGCACTAGATTGGTGCACCGAAACAGCGCCATGCGTTTGTCGGTCTCTTCCGACCACATTTCAACATCCCAAACCTGGGTCGCGCCGCCGACATGGACCGGCGTCGCCACGCCGCGCACCCCACCCGACAAGGCGGTGGAGAAGAAGTTTGTTTTCAGCTCGATGGTTGTGAAGCCCGTCGCGCCGGCCGGCAGATGCGCCACAGTCCCATAGCCCGATAGCGTATCGGCGAAGGCGACGACCGTGCCGCCATGCAAAAACCCGTTCGGCGCCATCAAATGCTGGGCGACGTCGAAGCGGCCTTCGACCTTGTCTCGGCCTATGTGCATGATTTGAAAGCCCAAATGACCGGGCAGTTTGTCAGCGCCGCGCTCTTCAAAGATTTCCAGCGTGAGATCGGCTTCGGAGAGGAGATAATCCATGTTTAGACCCTTTAAGTTCTTTTTTAGAACTAATTAGATCCAACACTACAGGCTAAGCAATCCCGTCCGTAGCGTAAGCTAGGACGACACACGCAATCGCTTACGCTTTGAGCCGGCGCGCCAACTCCCGCGCGCGCAGCACGGCCCAGACGCCGGTCCACACGTTGCCGAGGAAAAACACCGGCAGCGCCCACGCAAGCCCGACCAATTTGTTCCGCTCGAACAACAGGATCACGCCCGCGAACAAAAGGAAACCGGCGTACAGATCGACGAGCGTCACCACGCCCCAAGGCATGGCCGCGATAGCGCCGCCTTCTTCGAACAAATTGGCTTGCCGGCCCCAGCCCGCCCAAACAATGACGGCCGCCATAGCGATGGCGACAATCGCGGCGATGATGCGAAATAGGGTCATGGGCGGCGCTCCTCAGATAAACTGAATACGCGCGCCGCCGCTCATTGGTTTAAAATAGGTCGTGAAACGCCTAGCAGGGGCCTAGCCATTTCGCCGTCATATCGGCCGACATCGCCATATTCATGCCGCCGCCCGTTATAGCCACATTCATCTTACCGGAGCCGCTTTCACCCTGGCTTTTATAGCTCATATCGCCCGCGATGTTCATTCCGTTCGCCGTGCACGCCAGATCGAACGACATGGAATTGTCGGTGACCTGCACATTGGTCGGCTCGCACATGGAAGTTTCTTCGTCCATCAAATCATCCGGCGACCACTCGCCGTCGGTGAAGCATTCCGTGTCGGTCCTCGTGGACGCCATCGGACCGGTCATAACGATAGTACTTTCCCAAAGACCGGGCTTCACCTTCATGGTCTGAGCCGAAGCGGCTCCGCCCAACCCCAATGCGATAACGGCCGCCGCCGCCAATAGCTGTGCATTCATTTTCAATCCCTCCCTTGAACCGTCGACGCTAAACGTCCCAGACGCCGACTTTATCGATCAGCATGGCGAAATTACGCCTTGAATAGACCGGTTTAAAGAACGGTTTTGGCTCGAAACGCGTCTTCATCCAACTCCCCTTCCCATTTCGCAACCGCCGTCGCCACGGCGGCGTCACCCGTCACATTCGTCATCGTCCGCATCATGTCTAACAGACGATCGAAGGGAAAAATGAAGGCGATAATCAATAAGGATTGCTCTTCGCTCACCCCGATTGTGCTCAACACTGCGGCCGCCAGCAGCAAGCCGGCGCTTGGGATCGCCGCCGCCCCGATAGAGGTCAGCGTCGCGGCCAACGCCACGCCGATATACATGCCCGAATTCATCTCAATGCCGATCGCCTGCGCCGCGAACAGGGCGACAATGCCCAAATAGATCGCCGTTCCGTCCATATTGATCGTCGCGCCCACCGGCAGCACGGATGCGGCGACAGATTTTCGAACGCCCAAATTCGTCGACACGTTTGAAATCGTCACCGGCAACGTCCCGGCGCTGGACGCCGTCGAGAACGCCACGGCCTGCGCGTCGGTGATCCCACGGAAGAACCGAACCAATGGCAGACCTAGCACCCCCTTAATGATCCCAAGCCCATAAACGAGTATGATGTGGAGGAAACAGGCGAGATAAAGCGCGACGGTCAGCAAACCCAAATTGTCGAGAATGCCGAGCCCTTTGGTCGCCATCACCCAGCTCATCAGGAAGAAGACGCCAAACGGCGCCAATTCCATCACCATGATGGTCATTTTCATCATGACCTCAGCCCCGCTCTCGATCGCCGACGCCACGGGGCGGCCTTTGTCTCCCGCCATCAAACAGCCGACGCCGAACAAAATGGCGAAGAAAATAATCGCCAGCACGCTTTGGTCCGCCAGCGCCTCAACCGGATTGGTTGGAATGATCACCAGCAGGCGATCGGCGATGCTGGCGCTTGCGGCGCTGGCGCCGCCTTCTAAACGCGACGCGACATCGGCTTGAGCGCCTGCCGACGCGGTTCCAAAATCAACGCCGACCCCGGGTTGAAACACTGTGCCCATGGCCAAGCCGAGGCAGACGGCGACCCAGGTCGTGAGCATGTACATGCCGATGGCGCGGCCGCCCAAGCCGCCCAATCGCGCCGGATCGCCCATCGCCGTGACGCCGGAGACCAAAGTGGTGAAGATCAGCGGTACGACAAGCATTTTGATCAGCCGCACAAACGCGTCGCCAAACGGTTTGAGCCATGTGTTCGCAAACGACGTCGCAGCGTCCGCGCCAAATCCGTAGCGCAGGCCAAGGCCGAGCAACAGGCCGAGCACAAGACCCAGCATGACGCGCTTCCACAAGGTGATCTGAAACCAGCCGCCCATAAACAATTCTCCCGCAGAACCAAGCGGCCACCCTAGGCGGCGGGATCATCGGGTCAATCAGCGCAGCGCGGCAAACCGCAATTCGGAGGCGGCGGACCAAGAGACGATCGCAAATCAGGGATTGCCGATGCGTTTTCGGGCCCCTACCCCAAAACCCATGTCGACACTGCTTCCCATCGATGACGTTCTACCGGACCTACGCGCCGCTCTCGCTGGGCGAAACCGCGCCGTCCTTGCGGCGCCGCCCGGGGCGGGCAAAACCACGCGCGTTCCCTTGGCGTTGATGCAGGAGGCTTGGGCGCAGACGGGAAAACTCCTCCTGCTCGAGCCGAGACGCATCGCCGCGCGCGCGGCGGCGGAACGTATGGCCTCAACATTGGGCGAACGCGTCGGCGCTCAGATCGGTCTCGTCGCGCGGGCCGACGTGCGCACGTCCAAACAGGTCCGCGTGGAGATCGTCACCGAAGGCGTGTTCACCCGCATGATTTTGGACGATCCCTCCTTGGAAGGCGTCGCCGGTGTGATTTTCGATGAATTCCACGAACGCTCGCTGGATGCGGATTTCGGCCTAGCGCTCGCGCTCGAAACACAAGACGCGCTGCGAGAGGATCTGCGCATTCTCGTCATGTCCGCAACGCTGGACACAGAGCGCGTGGCGACGTTCCTCGACGCGCCGGTTATTGAAAGCCAAGGACGCGCCTTTACAGTCGACACCCGTTATTCACCGCCGGACCCAAAGGACAAACGCGCCCGCATCGAAGATCAAGCTGCGCGCGCGGTGCGCCGGGCGCTTCAGGAAGAGACGGGATCGCTTCTCGTCCTCCTGCCCGGCGCCGCGGAAATCCGGCGGACGGCCGAACGACTGTCCGATCTAGGCCCGGAGTGTCTGGTTGCGCCTCTCTTTGGCGCGCTTAGTCCCGCCGAACAGGACGCGGCGATCAAGCCTGCGCCGGACGGCGTTCGAAAAATCGTGCTCGCCACCGATATCGCCGAGAGCGCATTGACGATTGAAGGCGTCCGCGTGGTCATCGATGCAGGTCTTGCGCGGCTTCCTCGTTACGCTTCAGAAATTGATGCGGCGTTTTTGGAAACCCGACGCGCCAGCCGCGCCAACGCGGATCAACGTCGCGGCCGCGCCGGAAGGACCGCACCCGGCGTCTGCTATCGCTTGTGGGAAGAGGCAGGCACGCGCGGGCTGGCTGCGCATCCAGATCCGGAAATCGCCAACACAGACCTTACCGGCTTGGTTCTAGACATGGCGCGATGGGGCGCCCGCGCGCCCGACGACCTCAATTGGCTCGATCCGCCGCCCGAAGGCGCTTGGAAAGCCGGCGTCGACGGCCTTGTCCGCCTCGGCGCGTTGGACGACGCCGGCGCGATCACCGAGTTCGGCAAACGCATCGCGGCCTTCCCCCTCCCGCCGCGGCTCGCCGCCATGGTGCTCGTCGCCGCCGACATGGGCGCCGGGCCGCTGGGCGCGCGCATCGCAGCCTTGATTAGCGAGCGGGGCTTAGGCGGGCGGTCCGTTGATTTGGGCGAACGCCTAACCCGATTTGACCGCGAGACCTCGGCGCGGGCGAAGACATTCCGAAATCTCGCCGCGCGCTGGGCGTCTCTCGCGAGAGATCCAGATGGCGACACATCGACCGCTGAAGCCGGAGCCGTGCTCGCGCGCGCCTTTCCCAAGCGCATTGCGCGAGCCCGTCCCGGCAAGCCAGGAGAGTTTCAACTCGCCGGCGGCCAAGGGTGCTTCATCGACCCAAGCGATCCCTTAGCTTCGGCGCCATGGCTGGCGGTCGCCGATCTCACCGGCGCGGCGGCGCGGCTACGCATTGCCCTTGCGGCGAGATTGCACGAAGCCGACGCTTTGTCTTACGGCGATCTCGAAACCGTAGAAACCGGCGTCTACAATCCGGAAACAACAGGCGTTCAGGCGCGCCGCGTCACGCGCTTGGGCGCCATCAAGCTGGAGGAAACGCCGCTCCCCGCCCCGCCGCAAGAGACGATCGCCCACGCCCTGATCGACGTTTTACGCCAGGAAGGCCTGGCCATCCTGCCAGCTTTTCACGCTCTGGAAGCGCTCGCCGCCCGCATGGCGCTTCTCAACGCTACGATCGGCGCGCCCTGGTCGGAGGACTTCATCGGGGATCTCGCGCTCAGCCTTGAGGATTGGGCGCCGAGCCTTCTCAGCGATGTGAAACGCCTAAAAGACATTCCCGTGAAGAGACTGGAAGATGCAGCCCTATCCACGCTCGAATGGTCGCAGCGGCGAGAGTTAGGCGCGCTCGCGCCGACAAGCTGGACCGCGCCGACGGGGCGCAAGATCCCGATAGATTATACAACTGAAGCCGGCCCCTCCGCCGCGCTAAAAGTCCAGGAAGTTTTCGGCCTAACACGCCACCCGCACATTGCGGGCGACCGAACGCCCTTGAGCCTCGTTCTGCTATCCCCAGCGCAGCGCCCGGTGGCGCAGACGCAGGATATTCAAGGATTTTGGACGGGCGGCTACGCCGATCTGCGCAAGGATATGCGCGGGCGCTATCCCAAGCATGATTGGCCGGAAGACCCGGCGTCCGCGGCGCCGCAAACAGGAGCGAAACGACGCCGCTAGCGCAACGACCTAATCGTCGCGAACGGTGCGTTCTTTGCGTTCGTGACGTTCTTGCGCTTCCAAGCTCAACGTCGCCGTCGGACGCGCCTCCAAGCGCTTCAAGCCGATCGGTTCGCCGGTTTCTTCGCAATAGCCGTATTCATTGCTTTCAATCCGGCGCAGCGCGCTGTCGATCTTAGAGATCAATTTGCGCTGCCGATCACGGGTGCGCAATTCTAAGGCGCGGTCCGCTTCCGATGAGGCGCGATCCACAAGATCCGGAATGGGCGCCGCATCATCTTGCATCGCCGAGATGGTTTCGCGGCTGCCGTCCAGAATGTCCTGTTTCCAAGCCAACAGCTTGGCTTTGAAATACTCTAATTGAGCCTGGTTCATGTAAGGCTCGTCGTCAGATGGGCGATAATCTTCCACGATAGCCGTCATCCGTTCTTTCCTTCGTGACAGACATAAGTCGACGCTCGTCCCCAGGCGAGCGGGAACATAGCGGAGTCGATGGGCGCTTTCAACGCCGCCTGGCAGTCACAATTTTGTGCAAGAATCAGACCCTTATTGGGGTTTTCAACATTTTGTATTCAGCTAATTGCAATGGATTCTCAATCCTGGCGCTTTTCCAGCTTCGCAATCTCTACGGCGGTGCGCTGCTCGATCTGCGCCAAGGCCTCGTCCAAACCGGCGTCGCCCGTCTCGGTTCGCGTCTCCTCGGACGCCCGCCGCAACAGTCCAAGATGCGCCGGCGTGGGACCGGTTTCCAACATTGAGAGCCTCAAGCGATCCAATGCGTCGACCATGCGACGACCTTGCCGCAAGGCCCGCTCGCGGCGTTCGCCGGGATTATCCGTCGCTTGCAGGGCAAGCACCGCATCGACCGCGCCAACGCCTGCAACGCCGCTCGTCGGCGCGATTGTCTCTTTTACGGCGCCCTTGGATGTGTCCAAGAGATTGGAGAACCCAGCTGCACCGGCTTTTCCGCCCCGTTTTGCGGGACTGGCGGGCTTAGGCGAGGATGGACCTGATACGCGCATTTACGACACTCCCGGATGGTTTCTAGCTCTCCCGCAAACGGTTAACGCCAGCCTAATATTTGTTGAGGAATTCCATGCAATTTTAAGGCTTTGTTTCTGGTTCCTTCCTAATCCTGAACGCTAGCGTTTTTAGTTTCAGGTGCAATTCGCCTTCATGCCCGTTCGTTCGTCGCTCGAAATCTTGTCGCGTCTTGGCCGCGCCTGCTGCTTTGGCCTGGCGCTCGCGATCGCGCCTTTGAGCGCCGAAGCGGGCTCTCGTCTTAAAGACATTGTCGACATTGAAGGCGTGCGCGACAATCAATTGCTGGGCTATGGCCTTGTGGTCGGCCTGAACGGCACCGGCGACAGTCTGCGCAACTCGCCTTTCACAGAGCAGAGCTTAGAAGCGATGTTGGAGCGCTTGGGCGTCAACACGCGCGCAGCGAACCTCAACACCAACAACGTCGCCGCCGTCATGGTGACCGCCAATCTGCCGCCGTTTTCAGCCAATGGCGGCCGCATCGACGTCACGGTCTCCGCTTTGGGCGACGCAGACAGTTTGGAAGGCGGCACGCTTCTGGTCACGCCGCTCTTGGGCGCAGACGGGCAGGCCTATGCCGTAGCGCAAGGGTCCGTCGCCGTCGGCGGCTTCACAGCCTCTGGCGACAGCGGCTCGGGGGTGACGCAGAACATCCCCACAAACGGCCGCATTCCGAACGGAGCCGTCATCGAGCGCGAGCTACCCTTTAACATCGCGGCTCAAACCACTCTTCGTTTATCGCTGCGCAATCCGGATTTCACCACCGCCCAACGCATCGCCATGGCGATCAACGCTTATTTGGGCGCGCCGGCGGCCAAGGCGAATGATCCTGCGACCGTGCGCTTGGTGCGGCCCAACATGTATCCCGGCGACATGGCGACTTTGCTGTCCGAGATTGAACGGTTGGAGGTGGAGCCGGACCAGCCGGCGAAAGTCATCATCAATGAGAGCACCGGCGTCATTGTGATGGGCGATAATGTGCGCGTTTCCACTGTGGCGATCGCGCAAGGCAATCTCACCATCCAGGTGCAAGAAACGCCTGCGGTCAGCCAGCCTAATCCCTTCGCCGAAGGCGATACGGTCGTCGTGCCGCAAACCGATGTCGGCGTGTCCAATGATTATGCGGATCTCACCTATTTGGAGGGCGGCCTGCCCCTGCGTGACTTGGTTAGCGGCCTTAATGCGCTGGGCGTCACGCCGCGCGACATGATCTCCATTCTGCAAGCGCTGAAAACCGCCGGCGCCCTGCAAGCCGAAATCGAGGTGATGTAATGGCCGATCCGCTGGGACTTCCGCAAATCTTCGATGCGCAAACAACGAGGCCGACGCCTGATTTGCGCATACCCAAGGTCAGCTCCCGCGAAGAAGCCGAGCGCGTGGCGCAAGAATTTGAAGATTTGTTTCTGGCCGAAATGCTGCGGCCCATGTTCGCCAATCTCAGCACCGAAGCGCCCTTTGGCGGCGGTCAAGCGGAGGAAACCTTCCGGCCTTTGCTTATCGACGAATATGCGAAATCCATCTCGACCGCAGGCGGCATCGGGATCGCGGATAGTATTTTGGCGGAAATCCTCAGACTGCAGGGATTGGAGTAAGCTATGGGCATAGCCGCGCATGACGGCGCCGACCGCGCCGACCAGCTTTTGGGCGTCACTGAGCGTTTGACGATTTTAATCCATGAAGAAATCGAGGCGCTCAAAAAAGGCCGGCTGGACGCGTCGACTCAGGAATGGTCCGAAAAAGAAAAGCTCGCCCACGCCTATCGGGTTGAGATGTCGGAAATCCGGCGGGATCCATCCCGCCTGGAAGGCGCAAGCGCCGAGCAGCGCACCACTTTGCAAGCCGCCGTCGTCAAATTTCAAACTGCGCTGGAAATCCACGCTGAAGCGCTCAGCGCTATGAAAGATGTGACCGAAGGGCTTGTTCAATCGATCTCGAAGGAAGTCGCCGCAACACGCGCCGCGCCGGCAGGCTATGGCGCCGCCGGTAAAGTGTCTTCGTCCCCGATGAGCGGACAAGGCGTCGCGGTCAATACGCGCGCTTAAGCCGGATACCTTAAGCCGGATACAGAGCGTCGAGCGCGCCCAACTCGCGCGCGACGCCCCTCCCCGTAGGCCTTTTCACCATAGCGCGAACACGTCGAGACCACCAGCAAAAGCGAATGGGACAGCGTTTATAGCTCTGATCCCTTCGACATATCAGGCACTGCGCCTGAACACATTAGGCTGATGGGCGAAGCCGCTCCGTCTTCAGAAACCCCGAAGAAGTCAGGCTTAAGACCCGCTGGCGCTCAATCTGATGGAACGGATTTCGACCGCGCGCCGCTTGCCGAGAATCTCGGGGCGAACGCCCAAATAATCATAGCCGTTAACGCCGCTATATCGAGGCGGACGCCAATTGAGGACATAGGTTTTGAACTCGTTCGTCAGTTCATAGGAGCGCCAACCAGATTCGGCGCCAGGCTTGGCGAAATAATTCGCCTCAAATGCGCGCGCTCCGAATTCTTGGCCGGATCGCGCGACAATCTCGACTTGCACGGCGTTCGATTGAAATGCGAATTCAACATCCTGCGCCAAAATCAAATGCGCGCCCATTCGCGGATCGTCATAGGTTTCGCCAGCCCTACGCATCACGCGCAAAATGGGCTCGCCCGCCTCGTCTTGTAGAACGTCTATTCCGCCGGGCCCACCGGTCCGGAACCGATACAAATCTGAGCCGTCGACAACAATATTCATGGCGCCGTCGGACCCGCCGCTCACAGGACCGGTCGGCAAACGCTCGGCGAATGGCTGCATCGCGATATAGACGCACAGCGCGCCGACGATGAAGGTGATGGGGAAAAAGATGTAATCCGACATAACCGTATCGATACCGCCGCAAAAGCCGCAGGAAAAGCGCGAACACGGCAAATGTCGCCGCTAAGCACAGAGGATGTAAGCTCTTGATTAAGCAAATTCGGTCACGGTGATAAGATTGAGACGCGACGGAGCCGCGCCCATATGGACGCCTCGAAACCTGATCCAGACGAACTCGCGGCGGCGAACATCAACCCTCAAACTGGGTTGGCGACGGATTACCTCAATCATTTCAACGAAGTGGCGATGTTGATCGACATGCTTGCCGCGATGCCCGATGTGGCTGAAGAGATTTTGGAATGGCGGCCAATTTCTTATCCTGAACATTTCTCGGTCACCGGCTTCCGCGCTAAGGAATTGGCGATCATCGCGTTTGAAACAGCTGATGTGGATGTGCGCGCTCGCTTTGAAGCGGCGTGCGGACGTGTGGAGCGCGCCATTGGCGAGGTGCAAGAGGTCATCAAAGACGACCCAGCCGCATTGATTGATCCATCGGAAAAAGGCGCCGAGATTTACGAGCTGATCGCGAATGTCGGCGGCGTCATCAATGCGGGCGGCGTGACCAATGCGGACCTTGCGGCGTCACATGCAGGCGACGATCAAGCCGCGATCGACGCGCTTTTCGGCTGATCGCGTCTATGTCTCACGCCTTCTCGGCGCTAGGCTCTTTATATGACAGAGTTTACGATCACGCGTGAAGACGCAAAATCCGGCGGGCGCTATATCGCGCGGCTGGACGGATACCCCGACGCCGAAATGACATATTCGCGCGCCGGCGACACCCTCCTCATTATTGATCACACGGCCGTGCCGGACGAATTACGCGGCAAGAGCGCAGGTCTCGCCTTGGTGACGCGCGCGGTGGAGGACGCCCGCGCCGATGGGACCAAGATCTTGCC
>JBCCMB010000098.1:0-10481 GCA_039026555.1 Pseudomonadota bacterium | reverse complement strand
GAGAACCAACCCAAACTCGCCGCCGCCGGGCACCCCGCGCATGTGGCGTTTGTCGCCATGTCAGCCGGCGTCGGGGTCGCGGAGGCCGGCCCGTTTAAAGAGCAAGGCAATTTCTGGCGGGGTGGCGCCTGGCAGCAGGGCTGGTTCGATTATTTCTACGAAGCGATGCACCAAGACTGGCCGCAATTGCCGGCGGATATCAGCGACGAGGAACGCCAACGCTTGTCCGCGCGTTTCACGTTGGAAAATTCCGGCTGGGGCGTAGACCCGAAGCGCTATGATGAGACGCGCATGCACCTGCCGATGATCGATATTATGGAGGAGCTGGATGCGCCGCGAAACGAGGTGGCCGAGTATCTGACGCGTGGGCCGAGCCATCCTGATTGGTCGGAAAACCGGATCAGTGAAGGTGAAGCCATTGAGATCCCCGGATTTTGGGCGGAGGCCTTGTATGACATTTCCACGCGGTCGACCGTCGCGTATTTCAATTGGAACCATGGCGAAGGGCTGAAAATTGGTCGCGACAATCAAACCCTGCGCCTAACCCAGGGCGGACATTGCAGCTTTGGACGCGAGACTGAGGATTGGTCCATTGGTGATTTGGCTCTAGGGGACGCGCGGTTCCCTCTACATGATGAGATCGTCGCTTGGTTCAGTCATTGGATGCCAGTGGATCGTGATGCGACGCGTCAGGCCGCGGTCGACACTGGCGTTAAAGCCTATGTCGCGGATGGGATTTGGATTAAAGGCGACACGCTGTCTTATGGCGGCGGCGATGTCTGGAGCCTCGCGGCGAACGGCGCGTTTGGCGCAGCCGCGGACATGTCCGCCGAATTGACCTATACCTATGATCCCGCCGACCCTGTTCCCAGCATGGGCGGCGAGATTGGCGGCACCGGCACAGACCATGATGACGGCGCCTTTGATCAAACACCTCTCGAGGCGCGCCAGGACGTGTTGGTGTTCACCTCGGATCCGCTTGAGGCGTCGATCGATTTTGTCGGTTATGCCAATGTCTCGCTCAGCGTGTCGTCAGACCGTCCGGATACGGATTTTACCGTCAAGCTGATGGATGTTTATCCGGATGGCCGCGCCTACAATATCGGCGACACGATCCTGCGGATGCGCCATCGCGACGGTGTCGACAAATCTGTCTTTATGGAAGCCGGCCAGCGCTATGATGTCGAGCTGCCGCCCATTCTTCTCACCCGGCGGATTGAAGCAGGCCACAGCTTGCGGGTGCATGTTTCGTCCAGCAATTTTCCGAACTACTCGCGGAATTTAAATACCGCGCAGGATCCCTACACCTCCACCGATCAGGAGATTGCGACCAATACGATCTATGTCGGCGGGGACGCTGTTAGCCGTATCGAATGGCCGGCGCCGTTGAGATAGCGCTTTTCTTCCCATAGGGCAGGGCGATTAGACTTCGCGTTTCTCATTGGAGGCGCGTGATGTCGGAGCAGATTTTAGTTGAACGGCGCGGGGCGGCGCAGATTGTTACGATTAATCGGCCCCATGCGCGAAATGCGGTGGATCCTGAGACCGCCGCCCAATTGAAAGCCGCCTTTGAGGCGGGCGAGGCCGATGACGCGGTGTCGGTCCACATTCTAACCGGCGCCGATGGGAATTTCTGCGCGGGCGCCGATCTGAAGGCGGTCGCGGGCGGCGCAGGGTTTACGCGAACGGCGCCTATGGGGCCGACATGGCTCAACCTGACGAAACCTTCCATTGCGGCGGTGGAAGGCCACGCTGTGGCCGGCGGGCTGGAATTGGCGATCTTATGCGATCTTCGCGTGGCGGCGGCGAGTGCTATTTTCGGCGTTTACTGCCGGCGATGGGGCGTGCCGCTAATTGACGGCGGCACCATTCGTCTTCCCCGGCTCATCGGCCAATCACGCGCGATGGATATGATCCTCACCGGTCGCGCCGTGGGCGCCGACGAGGCTTTGTCCTTCGGCCTCGCCAATCGCGTGGTCTCTGATGGCGACGCGCTAACCGCGTCGCTCGAGATTGCAGATACGCTCGCCGCTTTTCCGCAGGCCTGTATGCGCAATGACCGCGAAAGCGCGCTTCAGCAATGGAGCCTGCCGATAGATGCGGCTTTAGAGGTTGAAGCCGAGCTTGGCCGCGGGTCTTTGCGGGCGGGTGCAGCCACCGGTGCGGCGCGGTTTGCCGGCGGTAAGGGTCGCGGCGGTGACTTTAGCGATATCTAACGCCTAGCCGCGCGGGTGGGCGGCCTTGTGAACGGCTTTAAGACGGGAGGCTTCCACGCCCGTATAGATTTGCGTCGTCGACAAGCTGGCGTGGCCTAGAAGCGTTTGGATCGCGCGAAGGTCTGCGCCATTGGCCAGCAAATGCGTGGCGAAGGAATGGCGCAACGCATGCGGCGTCGCCGTCGCCGGCAGGTCTAGCGCGAGGCGCATACGTTCCACCAAGCGCTGGATGATACGCGGATTGAGCGCGCCGCCCTTGACGCCTCGAAACAAAGGATCGTCGGCGCCGCCCAGTGCAAATGGCCGGAGCCGTACATACTCATCGATCGCGGCCCGGACGGCCGGGATGAGCGGGGCCAAACGCACTTTGCCGCCCTTGCCTACGATACGCAGCGTTTCAGGCGCCGGAGTATCTGCGCCGGTCAGGGCTAGAGCTTCAGAGATGCGTAAGCCCGCGCCATAAAGCAGGGATAAGATCGCCGCATCTCTGGCCGCGACCCAGGGCGGCGCCTCATCTTGGTCCGCCGCATCATCCAGCATGGCGCGCGCCGCGTCCTCGGCCACGGGACGCGGCAGGCGCTGGCGACGTTTAGGGCCGCGCACGAGCTGGATCTTGGCGTTAGGCGCATCCAAGCGACGATCCATAAATCGGAAAAAGGCGCGGACGGCCGATAAAGCGCGGGACAAGGACGCTGGCTCTAACCCATCACTTGCGCGCCGATCGGCCAACCAAGCGCGGACATCCGCCGCTGTAACATTCTGCAAATCATGCACATGCGGCTCGCCGCCGAGATGGCGCGTGAGAAAGCCGAGAAAGTGCGCAACGTCTCGCCGATAGCCGTCCAGCGTGTGTGCCGAGACGCGGCGCTCCTCCGTCAAATAGGCGGCGAAGGCGGTTAGCGCGTCTAGGCCTGTCCTGGGCGCGTTTGAAGATGTGTGGGCGATATCCATAGGGTCGAACCTACAGATGCGCCTTAAAGCAGGCTTTAACGCCGGCTCCTCTTTAATTTATCGGCGACGCGCGCAATCTTCGGAGCATGGATTTGTTCGCTTCCGCCGACGCCAAAATCGCGTCGGTGCTTCTTCCAAAGCCGTTGCCTGAACCCTTCGACTACGCCGTCCCCGAAGGCGTCGAGGTCGAACCGGGCGCGTTTGTGGAAGTTCCGCTGGGACCGCGCAAAATGATCGGCGCGGTGTGGGCGGTGAAAGAGGGTCCGCCCGCCCGGCCATTGAAGCCGGTCGATCAGGTGATCGATACGGCGCCGCCTTTGCCCGAAGAGACCCGCATTTTCATCGACCGCGCGGCCAAATATGTGTGCGCGCCGCCGGGAAATCTGCTGGCCATGGCGATGCGCTCTAAAGAGGCGCTCTTCGCGCCGCCAACGGAAAACCTAGTCCGACCTACGGGCAATGCGCCATCCCGCCTAACGCCGGCGCGCGACGCGGTGTTGGCGGCGGCCGATACGCCAATGACGCCGGCGGAGTTGGCGCGTGCGGCCGGCGTGTCTTCCGGCGTTGTGAAGGGCTTGATCGACGCCGGATGTTTGGAGACCATGGTGCGCTCCTTAGATCCGCCCTTTGAACACCCAGATCCCGAACGCAAAGGTTTTGAACTCACCGCAGATCAGGCCTCTGCTGCGGAGGGACTGTGCGCCGCCGTTCGGGCGAAGGCGTTTCGTCCAGTGCTGATCGACGGCGTCACCGGATCAGGCAAAACGGAAGTCTATTTTGAGGCGATCGCCGAAACGCTGCGTCGCGATCCTGATGCTCAGATCTTGGTCTTGCTTCCGGAAATTGCACTGACCCAAGCGGTCTTAGAGCGCTTCGAGGCGCGTTTTGGCGCAACGCCCGCCGAATGGCATTCCAACGCCGGTTCGAAAGCGCGTAGACGCGCTTGGCGTGAAGTGGCGTTCGGTCGGGCGCGTATCGTGGTTGGCGCGCGGTCGGCGCTTTTTTTGCCCTTTTCCAAGCTTCGCTTGATCATTGTCGATGAAGAGCATGACGCCTCCTACAAGCAGGAGGAGGGCGTGATCTATCAAGCGCGCGATTTGGCGGTGATGCGTGCGCAGATTGGCGGATTTCCCATCGCTCTCGCCTCCGCAACGCCATCCTTGGAAACCGTCGCAAATGCGCAGGCGGGACGCTACGACCAGGTGAAACTCAGCGCGCGGCCGGGCGCAGCGGTTCTGCCCGAGATTACAATCGCGGATATGCGAGAAACGCCTCCGGAGACAGGCGCTTGGCTGTCTCCGCCTTTGCTTAACGCCATGCGAGAGACATTTGAGGCGGGCGAGCAAACTCTACTCTATCTTAACCGCCGCGGCTACGCCCCGCTGGTGATCTGCAAGGCGTGCGGCGAACGCCTGAAAGCGCCCGACACCGAAAGTTGGCTGACCGAGCATCGCTATACCGGAATGTTGGTGTGTCATTTGACCGGCTATTCCATGCCAAAGCCCAAGGCCTGCCCGCATTGCGGCGCGGAGAATAGTTTGGCGGGCGTAGGGCCAGGCGTTGAACGTTTGGCGGAAGAAGCGCGCACCAGTTTTCCCAAAGCGCGGGTGGAGGTGTTTTCGTCTGACACGGCGTGGTCGTCAGAGGCGCTCAGCGAGCTCATCGCGCGCATGGAAGCCGGCGCCATCGATATTCTGATCGGAACGCAGATCGCCGCCAAAGGGCATAATTTCCCAAAGCTCACTCTGGTCGGCGCCGTAGACGCCGACAGCGGACTGAAGGGCGGAGATCTGCGCGCCGGCGAGCGTACGTTTCAGCTCTTGTCCCAAGTCTCCGGCCGGGCGGGACGCGCAGATCGGCCGGGCCGCGCGATCATTCAGACCTATGCGCCAGACAGCGCGGCGATTGCGGCTTTGGCCGCGGGCGATCGCGATGCGTTTATCGCCCTCGAGCTGGAAGACCGGGAGGTGTTGGGTTTCCCGCCCTTCGGCCGGCTTGGCGCGGTTATTGTGTCGGGGGAGGGCGCGGACACCGCAGATGCGGCCGCCCAAGCATTGGGCAAAGCAGCGCCGCATACGGATGGCGTCGAGGTGTGGGGACCTGCGCCCGCGCCGATCGCCATTCTCCGCGGTCGGCATCGACGGCGGTTCCTAGTGCGGTCGGATCGAAATATAGACTTGTCCGCTTATCTCACCGCCTGGCGCGCACGGGTAAAGCTGCCATCATCGGTGCGCGTCGCGCTGGACGTTGAGCCTTACAGTTTTATGTGACCCGTCCTAAGCGACGGCTTCAAATTCGCCCGCTTCGAACGCTTCCTTGAGTTTGAATTTCTGGATCTTGCCGGATCCGGTGAGCGGCCAATCCTGAACTTGGATCCAGAAGGCGGGCGTTTTCTGCGGCGCCAGCCGGTCGCGGACGAAAGCTTTCAACTCTCCAGCGCTAAGCGACGTCTTGTTGGCGCTACGCCAGAAGCAGGCGACTTGCTCGCCCCATTTTTCATCTGCAATGCCGACCACGGCGACCTCGTCGATATCGGCGTGCTCCAGCATGGCGTTTTCAATCTCCGCCGGAAACAAATTCTCTCCGCCGCGAATGATCATCTCCTTCACCCGGCCGGTGATTTTGAGATACCCGCGCGCATCCATCGTTCCCAAATCGCCGGTGTGAAGCCAGCCCTCGCTATCTATCGTCGCGGCCGTTGCTTCTGGATTGTCATTGTAGCCCAGCATCACGCTGTAGGCCCGCGCACATATCTCACCCTGGGCGCCGATTGGCAGCACCTCGTTAGTTTGTGGGTCGCGTATCGACATTTCCGTGAATGGAAGCGGTTGGCCGGTGGTTTCGGTAAGATCTTCCAAACTATCATCGGCCCAGGCTTGGGTGAGCACGGGCGAGGTTTCCGTTTGCCCATAGACAATCTGGATCGCGGCGCCGAACACCTCTTTCGCGTCGCGGCACAATTGCGGCGCGACCATGGATCCTCCGGACATGATGTATTCAATTGACGTCATGTCCCGGCCAGAGCGGCGAACTTCTTCGATCAGCGCGACCAGCATGGTCGGCACCCCAAGCATGAAACGCGTGCGCTCGCGTTCCGTGACTTTGGCGATCACCGCCGGATCGAACATCGGCGCGATCAGCATGGTCGCCCCAGCGCCCACGGCGCCCATCACCAAAACAGCGCAACCCGTGGTGTGGAAGAGCGGCATGTTGTGGACGAGCAGATCGCCCGGTTTAACGCCGCCGCGCGCCATGGCGTCGATCCCGTTTCGGACCAATCCATTGTGATGCAGCAAGGCGCCCTTGGGAAAGCCGGTCGTGCCGGATGTGTATTGGATTTGCGCCGCGGACATTGGGCCGGGATCGCGCAATTCACCGACGTCTGAGCCGGCGTAAAGCGCATCGTGATCGGTCAACAAAATGCGATGGCGGATCGCTGGGATGTCGTCGCAGACCGCGTCGGCGATCGCTTGCATCGGATTGCCGCGGAAGTCGGCGACATAATAGATGGCTTCCGATCGCGATTGTTCGAGCACATATTTCAGCTCTCGCTTTTGATAGGCGGGATTGACCGTTACGAGCGTCACATCCGCCAAGGCGCACGCCAATTCCAGCAGGATCCATTCGGGGGTGTTGTTCGCGTAAACGGCGACGCGCGAGCCCGCCACATGGCGAGAGGCCAGGGCGCGCGCGAGCTTTTCGCTATCGCCAAGAAGTTCAGTGTAGGTCCAAGTGCGCGCAATCTCACCTTCATAGGTCAGCTCCCTCAGCGCGGCTTGATCCGGCCAGTTCGCCGCGCCATTGCGAAGCGATTGGCCGATTGTTGTTTTCGCCGGCTCGGGACCGCCCTGCGCGGGAAAGTAAGACTCCGTCAAGTTTACGTCGTACATCGGCGGCCTCCCTCACCGTATTGCTTGCGTCGGTCTGAGATTGCCGACGTTTTGCGTGCGACGACACAGCAGCACCGACGCGGCCCTAAGGTCAAGCGGGGGGCGATTTGTAAGATCAGACGATTAGGGCCGCGGCGTGCTCGACGTCTAATCCCGACTTAGTTCGGCGGCCTTGAGGCGTTCGAGGTAGTCGGCCATGCGGGCGTCCTGGTTTTCAGCAAGGTCACGCAGATAGGTCCAGGAATATAGGCCCGTGTCGTGCCCGTCAGAAAATAAGATGCGCACCGCATATCTTCCGATCGGTTCAGCGCCCTGAACGCTGACGTCTCGTTTTCCGGCGGGCGGCGGTGGTCGTTGGCCGCCATGGCCTTTGGTTTCGGCGCTGGGGCTCTCAACACGCAGAAGTTCAAAAGAGATCGTGGATGAAAAGCCGTCGTCGAACGTAATGAGCAATTCAGCTTCACCGCGATCAAAGCTGAGCTTGACCGGCCACGCCGTGTCGGGAGAGGGGGCCTGTTCCGTGTCGCTCATGCATCCTCGTCAAGCTCGCGCGCTTCATCGACCAACATGATGGGCACGCCGTCGCGCACAGGGTAAGCCAGGCGCGCCTTCCGGGATATCAGCTCATTTGCTTCTCGATCGTAAATGAGCGGGCCGCGCGACGCGGGGCAGACCAAGATCTCCAACAACCGCGGATCGACGCCGTCATCGGATTTCGCGGCGTCCTCGGCGGCGTCCTTGATCTCGTTCGTCATTGTATCCACCCTTCATCGCCGGTCGCGCCCATGTTTAGAAGCGCCACAAGCGCGTCGCATCGATCGCGCAGGGCCTCTGCCTCCAGCAAAGCCTGTTTCTCGGCGTTGGAAAACGGGCATCCAGCCGCGAGTGCGTTAATCAGCGTTTCCATCGGCGCATCTGACACCGCCGACCAATCTGCGTTGAGATCGCGTTTGTCGAGATAGGCGCGCAACGCGTCGAGCAAGGAGGCTCGATCGCACGTCTCGTGCGCCGGCGAAGCTTTGAGGTCGTCTCCAAACGCATGGAAGTCCGCTTCCGCCATGCGATAGGGCAATTGAACATCAGCTTCTTCGAGCAATTTAAAGCGGCTTACGCCCGTGAGGATAATCAAATAGCGCCCATCTTCGGTTTCTGAATAGCTGGTGATTCGCCCAACGCATCCGACATCGGACAAGGGCGGCGGATCGTCGTCATGTGCGTCGGCGCGAGGCTGAATCATACCGATCAGACGACTGCCGGACATCGCGTCGTCAATCATGTTCAAATAGCGCGGTTCAAAGACATTGAGCGGCAATGTCCCACGTGGGAACAGGATCGCTCCGCTCAGTGGAAATAAGGGAATCTGGTCCGGAAGATCGTCGGGTTTTCGGTAGACGGACGGCGACAAAATATTGACCTCGACGATTGGAACAGACATGCGCAATCAGCTTAGCGCTAAAATGGCGTAAGGCGCCGGCGAATCCACTCGGTGACGCTCTTTTCATAGCTGCGCCAACCGCTAATAGTCTCCCAGAGGACTTAAGTTAACCCGTTGGGAGGGACGACACCATGGCGAACAATTTTTCTACACGTGCAATCCACGCAGGCGCCGCGCCCGATCCGACCACAGGCGCCCGGGCGACGCCAATTTACCAGACGACGTCTTTTGTGTTCAACGATGCCGACCACGCGGCGCGATTGTTCGGGTTAGAAGAGTTTGGGAACATTTACTCGCGCATCGGCAATCCCACATGCGCGGCGTTGGAAGACCGGATCGCCAATTTGGAAGGCGGCGCGATGGCTGTGGGCGTCGGCTCAGGCCACGCCGCCCAATTGCTCGCGTTTCACGCGCTGATGGAGCCTGGCTGCAATATCGTTGCGGCGCGCCAGCTTTATGGCGGCTCGATCAACCAATTGGGACATGGATTCAAAAAGTTCGGCTGGTCGGTCAAATGGGTAGATCACGACGATTTCCAGGCGATCGACGCCGCGATCGACGGAGACACGCGGGCTTTATTCGTTGAAAGCCTCGCAAATCCCGGCGGCGTTGTGACGGATATGGCGAAGCTAGCGGAGATCGCGCATGGCAAGGGCGTTCCGTTGGTCGTCGACAACACCATGGCGACGCCTTATTTGTGCCGTCCCATCGAGCATGGCGCGGACATTGTTTTACACTCGTTGACCAAATTCATCGGCGGGCATGGCAATTCCATTGGCGGCATGATTGTCGATGGCGGCACCTTTGATTGGGCGGCGTCGGGCGAATTCCCAACGCTCAGCGAGCCGTTGGAATTCTACAATGGTCTGAAAATTCATGAGGTTTTCGGCGCGTTCCCGGCAGGTCCCGACGGCGCGGGCGTCAATATCAGCTTCGCCATCGCTTGCCGCGTCTTTTCTCTGCGCGATCTTGGACCTGCGCTTTCGCCCTTCAACGCCTTCATGATCCTGACGGGCTGTGAAACGCTGCCGCTGCGCATGGATAAGCACTGCGCCAACGCGCAAGCCGTCGCCGAATGGCTCAAAGCGCATCCTAAGGTGTCTTGGGTCCGCTATGCCGGGCTTCCTGGCGATGACAGTTATGACCGCGCCCAGAAATACTGCCCCAAAGGCGCGGGCGCCGTTTTCACCTTCGGCGTCGCAGGCGGATATGACGCTGGGGTGAAACTTGTCTCTTCGGTGGAATTGTTCTCGCACCTCGCCAATATCGGCGATACGCGCTCGTTGATCATTCACCCAGCGTCCACTACCCACCGCCAATTGTCGGACGCGCAGAAAGTTTCGGCCGGCGCGGCGCCGGATGTTGTCCGCCTGTCCATCGGCATCGAAGATGTGGAGGATATTATCGGCGATCTCGAACAAGCCTTAGCGCAGCTCTAAGCGTTTCGCTTCACGGCCGGGTCTGCTAAGTCTGACCCGGCTTGGGAGGCGATCGCGTGCGGGGAAAACCTAATGCTGAAAGCCTTTGCGCGGGCGATTAAATCGCCGTCGACTGTACGCGCTTGGCGGCGGATCAGCGCGGCGATGGTTATTGTATCTCTCGTCATCGCCGGCGCCGCCGCGACCTATGGCGCCAGTCGTCCCGAACTTTCGGGTTCGGCCGCGTTCGGGTTGTTCGCCGGCAGCTTGTTGCTCGGCATACTTATCGCTCAAGCGTTTTTCGATTTGGAAGGCTGGCTGGAGCAGCATGGTCGCGACATGATCGCCGACCGCATTTGGGATCAATTGCAGGCCGGTGCAACGCCCGAAGATCGCTTTATTTTGTATCTGAGGCCTTTCGCGTCGACCGATCAGATCGCCCAACAGGAAGAGACCTTGGTCGCGATGCGCGCGCAGGCGGGTGCGCCGACCTTTTTCGCGCCCGCGTCAGAACGGCTCGAGTTTGAAGGCGAAATTGAGCGTGCGCTTCGGCCTTTGGGGCCCCTTATCG
>JBCCMB010000097.1:0-10554 GCA_039026555.1 Pseudomonadota bacterium | reverse complement strand
TGCTGCCTGGCGCGTTGATGCGCAACGCGTCGTTGAATTTTGTCTGCAAGCCGCAAGACTTGGTCATTTCCGCCAGCACTAACTTCACTGCCGCTTATGGCGAAACCGGCGCGGTCACCATCCCGATCGCCCATCATGACGGCAATTATTTCGCCGATGAGACGAGTTTAGATCGCCTAGAAGGGGAAAATCGCATCGCCTTCCGCTATGCCGGCGACAATCCCAACGGTTCGGCGCGCGATATTGCAGGCGTGTTGAGCGACAACGGCCGCGTCCTCGGCATGATGCCGCATCCTGAGCGCGCCATTGATCCCGCCCACGGCGGAACCGACGGCGTCGGCGTATTTGAAAGCCTGATGGCGGCCGCCTAGACGCATCCCCCAACGTCACGACTGGTCTTCACATTCCGCGCGCGTCACCTTCCAGCGATGCAGGGATTTCGGGAAGGATCACTCAATGGCTGAGGCGTATATCATCGACGCGTGCCGCACGCCGCGGGGCATCGGCAAGCAGGGCAAGGGCGCGCTGGCGCATCTCCATCCGCAAGTTTTAGGCGCGACGGTGTTGTCGGCGCTGGCCGAGCGCAACGACCTCAACACAGCCCATGTCGACGACATTATCTGGGGCACCTCTTCCCAACGCGGGGCGCAGGGGGCGGATCTGGGTCGGATGGCGGCCTTAGACGCGGGATATGACATCAAAGCCTCCGGCGTCACGCTGGACCGGTTTTGCGGCTCCGGCATCACCAGCGTGAACCTCGCCGCCGCACAGATCATGTCCGGCATGGAAGACGTGGTCATCGCCGGCGGCACGGAGATGATGAGCTACACCTCCGCCACCGCCGACCCGAACGAGCCGCCCATGGTGGACGCCGGCAATATGCGTCTGCGGGCCAAGCATCCCCAATCCCAGCAAGGCGTGTGCGCCGACGCGATTGCGACGCTGGAGGGCATAGACCGCCAGGCCGTCGACGAATTAGCGCTCGCCTCGCAACAGCGCGCCGCCAAAGCGATTGAAGAGGGGCGGTTCGATAAATCCTTGGTGCCAGTCCATAATGACGACGGCTCCGTCGCGTTGGACAAGGAAGAATTCCCCCGCCCCAGCACGACGATGGAGACGCTGTCGGGTCTCAAAACCGTGTTTAACATGTTCGCAGACGTGCCCGTGGATGATCAGGGCAACACTTATGGCAATCTAATCACGCGCAAATACGCGGAGCTGGAAGGCGGCATCAATCATGTTCACCATGCCGGCAATTCCTCGGGCGTTGTGGATGGCGCCGCGGCGCTTTTGCTCACCTCAGCCGAATACGCGGACAAGAACGGGCTCAAGCCGCGCGGACGCATCGTCGCCACCGCCAATATGGGCGATTGCCCCACTTTGATGCTGAACGCGCCCGTCCCGGCGGCCAAGAAAGTGCTCGAAAAAGCGGGCCTCACGACCGACGATATCGATCTCTTCGAAATCAATGAGGCGTTCGCGGTGGTCGCGGAGAAATTCATCCGCGACCTCAAGCTGGATCGCGACAAGGTGAATGTAAACGGCGGCGCCATGGCGCTGGGCCATCCCATCGGCGCGACGGGCTCGATCCTCATCGGCACGGTGCTGGATGAGTTGGAGCGCCAGGACAAAAAGCGCGGTCTGGTCACCATGTGCGCCGCCGGCGGCATGGCCCCCGCCATCATTGTTGAGCGGGTTCAGCGCCACGCCCTGGTATTAGGCGCGAGCCGCCCACTAGCGACTCGCGCATTTCCTCGCTAATCAGCGCGCATGACAGACACCGCTGCGATCCTCTCCGCCCTCAAAGCCGACCAGACCGAAGCCTCCGCCGCCGAGCACGGTATTAATGCGGAAGAGTATGAGCGACTGATCACGCGCCTGGGACGCGCGCCGAATTTGGTGGAGCTCGGCATCTACTCGGTCATGTGGTCGGAGCACTGCTCCTACAAATCGAGCCGTCGGCACCTCTCCAAATTCCCGACCAAGAACAAACATGTGATCCAAGGCCCGGGCGAAAACGCCGGCGTGATCGATATTGGGGACAATCAGGCGGCGATCTTCAAAATGGAGAGCCACAACCACCCCTCCTATATCGAGCCCTATCAAGGCGCGGCGACGGGCGTGGGCGGCATATTGCGCGATGTCTTCACCATGGGCGCGCGGCCTATCGCACTGGTCAATGCGCTGCGCTTCGGCGATCCGTCGCACGAAAAGACCCGCAGCCTGGTGGCCGGCGTGGTGGCCGGCATTGGCGGCTATGGCAATTGCGTCGGCGTGCCGACCGTGGCGGGCGAAACGCAATTCGACAAAGGCTATAACGGCAACATCCTGGTCAACGCGATGGCGGTGGGCCTCGCCGACCAGGACAAGATTTTCTACGCCCGCGGCGCAACGCCCGGAAACCCGATCTTCTATGTCGGCTCCAAAACGGGCCGAGACGGCATTCACGGCGCGACCATGGCGTCAGCCGAATTCTCCGAGGGCGACGAAGAAAAACGTCCGACCGTACAAGTGGGCGATCCGTTTACCGAAAAGCTCCTGATCGAAGCCTGCTTGGAGCTGATGGCGACCGACGCGATCCAGGCGATCCAGGATATGGGCGCGGCGGGTCTCACCTCCTCATCCGTCGAAATGGCGGATTCCGGCGGCGAAAACGGCGAAGGTATCGGCGTTGAAATGGACCTCGATAAAGTCCCCCAGCGCGAAGATGGCATGACGGCCTATGAAATCATGCTGTCGGAGAGCCAAGAGCGCATGCTGATGGTGCTCAAGCCCGGCAAGGTGGACGATGCAAAAGCCATTTTCGACAAATGGGATTTGGACGCCGAAGTCATAGGTATGACGACGGACACGGGTCGTCTCGTATTGAAGCAATTCGGCGAAACGGTGTGCGACATCCCCGTCGCGCCGCTGGCGGAGGATGCGCCGAATTATGACCGACCCTATGTGGAGCCCAAGCCGCGCAAGCCGCTCGACATCGCATCCATCCCCGAGCCTGAGGATTATGGCGAGGTGCTTCTAAAGCTCATGTCCTCGCCGGACATGGCGTCCAAACGTTGGATTTGGGAGCAATACGACCGCCATGTCATGGGCGACACGGTCGACAGCTCGCAGAGCATGGGCGACGCCGCCATTGTACGCATTCATGGCGCCAACAAGGCGCTCGCCATCACGTCGGATTGCAACCCACATTATGTTTCGGCGGATCCCTATGAGGGCGGTAAGCAGGCGGTTGCGGAGGCCTATCGCACCCTCTCCTCCGTCGGCGCCAAGCCGATCGCCATTACCGACAATCTCAATTTCGGAAACCCGGAAAGGCCCGAAATCATGGGCCAATTCGTCCGCGCCGTCGAAGGCATGGCGGAAGCCTGCCGCGTCCTCGATTTTCCCGTAGTGAGCGGGAATGTCTCGCTCTACAATGAGACCGACGGCCAAGCGATCCCGCCGACGCCTGTGGTCGGCGGCGTGGGCTTGATCGAGGATGTGTCGAAGATCGCCACGCTGAAAGGCGCGCAACCTGGAGACAAGCTCGTTGTCATCGGAGACAGCGGCGATGATTTGGGCGCATCTCTGTTCGCTCGAACAATGATGGGCTTCGCCGGGGAGACTCTTGGCCCACCGCCGCCCGTCGACTTGGCGCGTGCAAAAGCAAACGCGGATTTCGTCCGCAGTTTAGTCGAACGCGGCTTAGTAAATTGCGTCCACGACATCAGCGACGGCGGCCTTGCCTGCGCTGTCGCCGAAATGGCGTTGGCCAGCGGACAGGGCGCGCAGTTCTGCGGCGATAATATGAGCCAAGCGAAAACAGAACTTGGACAGCTCTTCGGTGAAACGCAGGGCAGATTCCTCGTCGCTGCGACAGACGATCAAATGGCTAGGTGGGATTCGCGCGGTTTCCTGCCGAGCGTTGTCGGGCGGATTGGAGGAGACGTCGTCCAAATAGATCTCGGCGTAAGCCCGGATATCAAAACTGTCTCTATCCCCCTCGCCCGCCTGCGCAACGCCCATGAAGGATGGATGCCGCGCTATATGGCGGGACGCTCGTAAGCGCTAACCGGTCAAAAAGTCTCGCTTGCCGATGTCCACGCCTTGGGCGCGCAAAAGACCGTAAGCCGTGGACGCGTGAAAATAGAGGTTCGGTAGTAAGAAAGTCGCCAAATAAATCCGGCGCGGCAGCGACATTGTGCTGTCACCTACGGGGAATTCGATCACCGCGTCAGGATCCGCATCCAGAGCGACGGCGTCGAGCGTTTGGACATACTCCAAACGCGTCTTTATACGCGCGATCAATTCGTCAAAGCTGGTTTCATTATCCGGCAGGCTTGGCCCCTCAACGCCGGCGATGCGCGAACCGCCAAGCGCCAAAATATCAGTGGCGATTTGTACTTGGGTCGGCAACGCGAACATGTTCGGCGCCAAACGGTGCTGCATAAACACCGCTTCTTCCACGCCGGTCGCTTCGGCGTGCGCCTTGCCCTTGGCGAGAAAGCCCGCCATGGCGGGGAAAACCTGGCCGGCGGCGGTTTTAAGCATAAACGAAATTGTATCGGACATATCAGACTCCCAGATGTCGTTGCGCCGTCTATCTCTCAGCCCATGCTTGACCGCAAGGCCGACGCGTCGCATCTCGCATATAATCTGAATTAATGGAGCGCCCGCCATGGCCATGACGCGCGAAACGCTAGAAGCGCATCTTGTCGAAGCCTTCCCTGAGGCGGAGATTATTTTGACAGATTTGGCGGGCGACAATGATCATTGGCAGGCGGAAATCGTCTCGGAGCAATTCGCCGGCAAAACGCGCGTGGCGCAACATCAATTGGTCTACGCCGCGCTCAAGGGCAAAATGGGCGGCGAACTCCACGCGCTGGCGCTAAAAACACGCGCGCCGGGCTAAACTTGTCCCCACCCCCTCTACCACGCGGCACGCTCGGAAAGACCGGCCTCGATCTCCCCATATTGGGGTTCGGCGTATCCGGCCCCCACGCCACGCGCCTTGTGCATAAAATGGACACAGTGGCGATGATCGCTCAGGCGCTGAGCGCCGGCGTCGAGTTTTTCGACACCGCCCCCTTCTATGGAGACGGCGAAGCGGAACAGCGTTTGGGGTTCGCGCTCTCCGCGAGCGATTCGCCCGTATTTGTAAGTACGAAAGCCGGCACACGAAAGCGCGGCTCGCGCTGGGACAAGGATTTTGCGCCGGATGCGATTGAACGATCTTTAGACGAGAGTCTTTCGCGGCTCGGACAGGTCGACGCACTATTCCTCCATGGACCTGCGCGGACCGATCTTACAGATGCGCTGCTGGCGAAACTCCAATCCTTCAAATCGGATGGCCGCCTTCGATTTGTCGGCGTTTGCGGCCGCGGCGCTGAGCTGAATGCGGCGATTGACGCGCAGGCGTTCGACTTACTTATGGCGCCGGCGTCGACCGATATCCCCGGAACGCTGTTGGCTACGCTGACGCGCGCCAAAAGCGCCGGGTTGGGCGTTGTCGGCATTCAAGTTATGGGGGCGAGTGTGCGTGGGGCCCGTCAACCGCGACGCCTGTCCGACATCTGGTATGCGGCGCGCGATCTTGCGCAAGGGGCGCGGCGCGACACCCGCCAATCGCCGCTTTCACGCCTCGCAAGCGCCATCTCAGACGGACCAGCCGATATCGTTTTGACGTCTACGACACGCGCGGAAAACCTCGCCGCCAACCTCTCAACCGCCCGGCGCGCCGGCGCGCCGGGCGAAGCCTCATCTTGACCCGAGCCGCCCGCGCCACTAGCTCAGGGATAACGCCGCCTTTATTGACGCTTTCAGGAGCCCGCTAATGAGCGCTCAAGACATGATTAAATCCGCCGTCGACGGCAATGACGTGATGCTTTTCATGAAAGGCACGCCGATTTTCCCGCAATGCGGATTTTCTTCCAAAGTCGCCCAGGTGTTGGATTATCTTGGCGTCGAGTACGGCTCGATGAATGTTCTGGAGAATGACGACGTTCGCCAGGGTATCAAAGACTTCTCCAATTGGCCGACCATCCCGCAGCTCTATGTGAAGGGTGATTTCGTCGGCGGCTGCGATATCATCATGGAGATGTTCGAGACTGGCGAATTGAAGCCCTATCTGAAAGAAATGGGCGTGCTGACGGAAGACGCATGAGCCTAACCGTCTCGCCCCACGCCGGCCCGGTCAAAGTGTCGGCGGGTGGAGTCGATATCGTTAACACCACGCGCGCCTTGGAATTGATCGAAGGCTCATTGCCGCCGGTGCTTTATGTACCGCGTGAAGATACGGACATGTCTGCGCTGGTGCGATCCGACTACACCAGCTTTTGTATGGCCAAGGGCGACGCCAATTACTTTCACATCCGCGGGACCGACGGTTCGCTTATCGAAGACGCGGTTTGGAGCTATGAAACGCCGATCGCCGGCGTCACGTCCATCAAAGAGCATTTGGCGTTTTACCCGCACAAAGTCGACATTGTGCTCGGCGCTTAGGCGTTGCTCAGCGAAGCGAGGCCTTCCCCCGCGTCGGTCTTTGCCCAGGTTTGAACGCGCGCTAATGTTTGAGCGTAGTCTTCGGAGACCCGTCCATGTTTCAGCATTTCTTCAACGAGCTGCGCGACGCCCGCGTACCGGTCAGTTTGAAAGAATATCTATCGCTGATTGAAGCGGTCGACAAAGGCGCGATCGGCAATTCCGTCGACGAGTTCTACTATCTCTCCCGCTCTGCTCTGGTGAAGGACGAGCGCCATTTAGACAAGTTCGACAAGGTGTTCGGCCATGTTTTCAAAGGCCTGGAAGCCTTGGACGATGGCGACCTCACGGCGGACATCCCGGAGGAATGGCTTCGCAAAGTCTCGGAAAAATACCTGACCGACGAAGAAAAGGAGATGATCGAAAGTCTCGGCGGTTGGGAAAAGCTGATGGAGACGCTGAAGGAGCGCCTCGAAGAACAGAAAAAACGCCATGAGGGCGGCAATAAGATGATCGGTACGGGCGGCACCTCGCCCTTCGGCGCGCATGGCTACAACCCGGAAGGCGTACGCATCGGCCAAAAGAAATCGCGTCATCGCCGCGCAGTGAAGGTTTGGGACAAGCGCGAATTCAAGAATTTGGACGACAATGTCCAATTGGGCACCCGCAACATCAAAGTCGCGCTGCGTCGCCTGCGCAAATGGGCCCGCGACGGCGCGCCAGACGAGCTCGATCTGGACGGCACGATCAAACAAACCGCACGCGAGGGGTATCTGGACGTGGTCATGCGCCCTGAACGGCGTAATGCGGTGAAAGTCCTGCTTTTCTTTGATGTCGGCGGCTCGATGGACCCTTATGTGAAGGTCTGCGAGGAATTGTTCTCTGCGACGCGAACCGAGTTCAAAAATCTCGAATATTTCTACTTCCACAATTGCCTTTATGAGGGCGTTTGGAAGGACAATCGCCGGCGCAATAATGAGAAAACGCCGACATGGGACGTGCTCCACCGCTTCCCGTCCGACTACAAAGTCATCGTGGTCGGCGACGGCTCGATGAGCCCCTATGAGATCAGCTATCCCGGCGGCTCCGTCGAACATTGGAATGAGGAAGCCGGCGGGGTCTGGCTACACCGATTGACCGAGGTCTATCCCCACCTCGTCTGGCTGAATCCGGTCGCAAGATCGGGATGGGATTATACGCCGTCCATCCAGCTGATCCGCGATATTATCGGGCCGCAACGCATGTTCGAGCTGACACTCTCAGGCCTCGACGACGCCATGCGGGAATTGTCGCGTTAGAGCTAGGTTTGCGTATCGCCGCCATCAGCCGGCGGTCGGTGGGGCAGACCAATGCTCGCTTCGTCACCTATGAATTTCGCCCAAACGCCGCCCGGTCGCCAAACGCTGTCCATTAAACGTCGCGCTTGCGCCTCGTCTACGCCGAGCCGATCACGTTGAAATCGGTATAAGAAAGCAGTGACGCGGAAATTGGCGATGCAGTGCACATGAAGCCTTGTCGTCGCCGTCTCCGCCATCGTCGCGCAAAAGCGGTCAAAATCGTCTTCAGTCGGATTATCGAAGGCAACTGGGATATGAACGTAGTCCGCGCCAATCTTCGCAACGCTTGCGCGTTCATCCGGCAATGCGCGTTCGTGATCATGCAGTCCTAAATTCACCACATGCGATACACCAAGCGTTTGAAGCGCTGTCAGCTGGGTTTCACTGGGTTGTCCAGATGTGGTGAGACGCGCATCAACGCGCCGCCAATTATAGATGTCTGTAGGATCAGCCATGGTTGAAGAACTCTAGCGCACGATGCGATCCCTGTCCTTTGAATTGCTGGAATTCGCGGCGCTAAGCGTCGACCGTCTCTGCGACCAACTCCCGCAATTTGACGAAATGCTCGTCCCATCCCGCGTCGTGGGAGGCGAGCGAGCCCAAGGCGTCGTCCGCCTCCATCAACCCTTCGTGGATCAAAGTCAGCCGCGTGCCGCCTTCGACGGCGTCCAGCGTCCATGTGCATAGGGTTTCGCGTTCTTGCAGATGCGGGTGGGTGAAGGTGTGCACCAACCTTACTGGCGGCGACATCTCCAACACACGCCCCCATAGAAGCGGCTGGCCCTTTCGCTCGCCCTCTGTCGACAACATTTGATAGTCAGCGCCGACTTCATAATCGGTCTTCGGCGCATGGAACCAGCGACCTAGTTTCTCCGCCTCCACCAGATAAGGCCATACAAATTCGGGCGGCGCTTTGAAGAACACCGTCTTCACCATGACGCTTGGATTCGTGATTTCTTTGCTTGCCGTCATGATTTGGGCTCCTGTTCAAAATCAGCGTCCACAATGGTTTTGAGCGCGTCCAAACGCGGCTCCCAGAAATGCTCGAACCGGCTTACCCAATCGGACATTTGCTTTAACGGCGCCGCCTCTAGACGCGACAACGTCTCCCTCCCCTGCACACGCTGTCTCACAATGCCGGTATCGACCAGAATTTTGAGATGTTTGGCGACGGCCGGCCGCGTCATGTCGAAATACCCGGAAATATCCGAGAGGCGCAGCTCGTTATGCGCGAGCAATCCAATAATTTCCCGGCGGGTGGGATCGGCGACGGCGCGAAAGACATCCAGCGTCATGGAAGGGCTCAATTAAGAAACTATATGGTTTCTTTTTAATAGGAAACCTTAAGGTATCTTGTCAACATATTTCTCGCATCGCGCGCTCAGCTCGGATCTGCTAGTGAGGCGGCTTGTTTATGAGAATCGACCATGTCTGAAACGCCCGCGCCGCAATCCACACCAACCAAACCTGCGGGCAAGAACGCCTTCATGTTCGTTTTGGTGTGCGTGTTCATCGACATGGTGGCGTTTGGGCTGATTTTTCCGGTCCTGCCCAGCCTGCTGTCGGAACTCACGGGCGATTCTGTTGAGTCAGCCGCGCGCTATGGCGGATTTCTCGCCGCCATTTATGCGCTGATGAATTTCTTGGCGGGACCGACAATTGGCGGGCTGTCGGACCGATTTGGCCGACGCCCGGTCCTGCTCGCGTCCATGGGTACGCTGTGCGTTGATTTCCTGATTATGGGGTTTGCGGGGTCCGTCGTCGTCCTGTTCATTGGCCGGATGTTGTCGGGAATTTCCGGCGCGACGTTTTCAACCGCGAACGCCTATATCGCCGACACGACCACCCCCGAAGCGCGCGGCAAAGCCTTCGGCATGATAGGGGCGGCTTTCGGATTGGGGTTCATCATCGGCCCCGTCCTGGGTGGCGTGCTTGGACAGATAGATCCACGCGCGCCCTTCTTCGCGGCCGCGGGCCTTGCCCTGGTGAACATGGTCTACGGCTATTTCGTGCTGCCAGAATCGCTTCCGCCGGAGAAACGCCGGCCGTTTGAGTGGACCCGCGCCAATCCGTTTGGAGCCTTCCAGCATTTTTCCAAAATCCCAAATGTCGGTTGGTTGTTGCTGGCGCTGGGCGTGTTCGGCCTCGCCCACACCGTCTATCCGGCGATTTGGAGCTATCATGGCGAGTACCGATATGGCTGGACGCCCGCAGAGATAGGGCTCTCCCTTGGCTTTGTCGGCCTGATCTCGGCTGTCGTACAAGGCGGGCTGACAGGCGTCGTCATGAAACGCTTCGGCGCGGCGAAAACCGCGATGATCGGGCTGAGCTTTAATGTGCTAGCCTTTGTGGGTTTCGCGTTCGCCGGAACACCTTGGCTCGCCTATGCTTGGACATTGATCTCGGGTTTTGGCGGCTTCACCGGTCCGGCGTTCAACACATTGATATCGACGCGCACGCCTCAGGACGCGCAGGGCGAATTGCAAGGCGCCGCCGCCAGCATCCAATCCCTTGCAGCGATTATTTCACCGATCATGATGACGCAGACCTTTTACGCCTTCTCGGGCGCCGATGCGCGCGTGCACTTTCCCGGCGCCGCCTTCTTACTCGCCGGTATTCTCTGCGCGGTCGCCGCCATTCCGTTTTTAGTGGGTTTAAGATACACCGGCACACCGCCGGCGACGGACACAGTGAAAGACGCCGCCTAAAGTGGGCGAGCCTCGCCCAAATACTGATAGCCCATCGGCTTGGGCGT
>JBCCMB010000096.1:0-10585 GCA_039026555.1 Pseudomonadota bacterium | reverse complement strand
CGCCGCGCTGATCTTCGCTTTGGTCTTGGGGGACGCGCCCTTGGAAGACGCCGCTGAAGAAGCGCGGGCGCAGGCTTTGATGCAGGAAATCCGATGTGTGGCCTGCGAAAACGAGCCCATTTCGCAATCCGCATCCGACATTGCACGCGATATGCGCCGGGCGGTGCGCAATCAGATTGCAGAGGGTGCGGAAGATGGCGAAGTGCGCGATTGGTTCGCCGAACGTTATGGCGATTTCGTTCTGTTTCGTCCAAAGGCGAGCGGCGGCGGCGCGCTTTTGTGGGCCTTTCCTTTCATTCTGCTCGCGGGCGTGGGCGCTGTTCTGATGCTTGCGGCGATGCGGGCGCGGCGGCGATTTGAGGCGGGCCCGGCCAAGGATCACGAAAACCCCTCTGATTTGTGATTGGCCGGCGTTTGATGCACGCCCCATTTGGGTCTTAGGAACGCCGCGATCCCTCGTAGTACGCATGGGTCAGGGACGGGTGTCGGGCTGTAGGAGGACGCGATGGGAAAGCCGCGTAAAGTTGAATTCACGGGCTCCGAGGGGCAGACGCTTGCTGGGCGTTTGGACATGCCTTCGGGCGTTCCGCGCGGATATGTTTTGTTCGCGCATTGCTTCACGTGCTCAAAAGACGTGTTCGCGGCGTCCCGGGTCGCGGGCGGCTTGGCGGATCGTGGATTTGCCGTTCTTCGGTTTGATTTTACCGGTCTTGGGCATTCCCAAGGCGAATTCGCCAATACGAATTTTTCCTCAAACATCGAAGATCTGGAAGCCGCTGCGACTTGGATGACAGAGCAAGGCATGGCGCCGGACCTTCTTGTCGGTCACAGCTTGGGCGGCGCAGCGGTTGTCGTTGCAGCGGGCGGAATTCCTTCCGTCAAAGCCGTCGCGACCATCGCAGCGCCGGCCCACGCGGATCATGTCACCGAGAATTTTGCAGACGATTTGCATGTGATCGAACGCGATGGCGAGGCTGAAGTTCTATTGGTAGGGCGGCCCTTCAAAATCAAAAAACAGTTTCTGGATGATGTCCGCGGGGCGCGCGTTACCGACGCCGCAGCGGCGTTGAAGCGACCGCTTTTAGTGCTCCACTCACCGATCGATCAGACCGTCGGCATCGGCAATGCGACAGAGTTGTTTGTCGCCGCAAAGCACCCCAAAAGCTTCGTCTCGTTGGACTACGCCGATCATTTGCTGACGCGAAAAGAAGATGCGGTGTTTGTTGCAGATATGATCGCCGCTTGGGCGGAGCGCCACGCTTTGAGTCAGGCGCCTGCGGCGAATCCGCCCAAACCGGCCGCAGGACCGCGCGGCGTCGCGGTTCAAGAAACGGGGCGTGGTCTCTACGAAAATTGGGTGATTGTCGGAGATCATCGCTTGTTGGCGGACGAGCCTGAGGAATATGGCGGCGACGACGCCGGCCCCGACCCTTATGAATGGCTTAATGGGGCGCTGGGCGCTTGTACTTCGATGACGCTGCGCATGTATGCGGAACGCAAGGGATGGCCCGTCGCTGCGGTCGCCGTAGACGTGACCCACGACAAGACCCACGCGGAAGACTGCGCGCATTGCGATGAGGCGCAGGCGGCGCACGTCGACGTCTTTGAACGGTCTATCCGCATTGAGGGGGATTTGACCGATGAGCAACGACGGAAGATGATGGAAATTGCGGATAAATGCCCTGTTCATCGCACATTGCATACGCCCGTGGTTGTGAGAACGCGCGAAATTGCATGACGGATCTTTAATTATCGAAATTCGATATCATTTACGTATAGTTCATCCGGCTCGCCGGGACAGGCATCTAAAAGGAGTGCAAATGACGAGCGACAGCCAAATTCGTAGAGGGGCTTGGGCGGTTTCAACAGCAGTGTTGGGAGCGGTCGCCGCAGGGGCGATGGTGATCGCGCCAATGGCTTCGAATTCGGCTCACGCCAAGCCGATCGTCGTGCAGGCGCCTCAGGGCGCGCCGATGAGCTTTGCAGACCTGATCGAAAAGGTGAGCCCGGCGGTCGTAAGCGTCGCCGTTGTCACTGAGGTTGAAGGCAGCGATGCGGAAGAATTGATGCAGCGCTTCCGCGGCGTGCCTGGGTTTGAAGACTTTATGGAACGCTATGGCGCGCCGGAGAATCAAGACCGAGAAGACGATGAAAATCGCCGGCGCGGCCGGTCCGTCGGCTCCGGGTTCTTTATCTCCGCGGACGGCCACATTGTAACGAACAACCACGTCGTCGAGGACGCAAAGGAAGTTACGATCGCGCTCAAAGACGGGACCGAGCTTGAGGCTGAGGTGATTGGCACCGACCCCCAATCCGACCTTGCAGTTTTGAAGGTCGATGACGGCGATCATCCTTATGTGAAGTTCTCCGACCTTAAACCGCCGCGCGTTGGCGATTGGGTGGTGGCGGTCGGCAATCCGTTCAATTTGGGCGGCACGGCGACGGCGGGGATTGTCTCTGCGGTCGGCCGGGAAATTGGCGGCCCTTATACGGATTTCATTCAGATCGACGCGCCGATCAATCGGGGCAATTCCGGCGGTCCGACGTTTGATCTGCGCGGCGAAGTCGTAGGCGTGAACACAGCGATCTTCTCGCCGTCCGGCGGCAGCGTCGGCATCGGCTTCGCCATTGAGGCGGCGGCGGCGAAACAGATCGTTTCAGCGTTGATTGAAACGGGCGAGGTGTCCCGCGGCTGGCTCGGCGTTTCCATCCAGACCGTGACGGAAGAGATCGCCGAAAGCCAAGATTTGGCGGATGCGCGCGGCGCTATTGTGAACGAAGTCGTGGACGACAGTCCCGCTGAAGCCGGCGGCTTTAAGCGCGGCGACATCATTCTGGCGGTCAATGGCGATAAGGTGGACAGCTCAAGAGACGTCACGCGTCGCGTTGGCGGTTTGTTGGCGGGGACGACGAACACGTTCAAAGTGCTGCGAGAGGGACGTCAACGCGATATCAATGTCACGATCGGTAAGCGTCCTGGGGATCTGCAAGTCGCCTCTGTTGATCCGCAACCCTGGTCGCCGGAAGAAAAGACAGGCGTGTCTTTCCTGGGCGCGGAACTGCGTCAGCTGGACCAAGAAACACGCAATGCGCTAGGCCTGAAAGACGGCGAGGCCGGCTTGTTCGTAGCGGAAATGGACCGGAACAGCCCATTGCGCGACGCCGGCGTGGCGGTTGGCGATGCGCTGTTGGAAGCGAATGGCGAGGCGCTCCGCTCGACCTCTGCCTTTGAAAACGCGGTGGAGGGCGCACGCGAGGATGGCAAGTCCAACCTTCTAGTCGCCGTCCGCAAAGGCCGGAACACATTGTTTTTGACGGTGGATATTAGCGAGAGTTGACACATAGGGAGGTGGATCACATGCGTGTCTTGGTGATTGAGGACGACAATGATGCGGCGTCCTTTGTCCACAAAGTGCTGACCGAAGCGGGGCACGCTGTGGATGTCGAAGGCAATGGCGAATCCGGCCTCGATCAAGCGCAATCAACGGATTACGACGCGCTCGTGGTCGACCGAATGTTGCCCGGTCTGGACGGCGTTTCCCTCCTGAGATCCTATCGCGATGGCGGCGGACGAACGCCTGCTCTGTTTCTATCCGCCCTGGGCGATGTAGATCACCGCGTCGAGGGGCTGACCGCCGGCGGCGATGATTATCTGTCCAAGCCTTACGCGCCAAGCGAGCTTGTTGCTCGGGTAGAAGCGCTGGGTCGTCGCAGCGTCGGCGAGGCGCCCGTCACCAAGCTGACGGTTGGCGGATTGGAGATGGACCTTCTGGCGCGCACCGTGCGCCGTGACGGTCAAAAAATCGATCTTCAACCCCGCGAGTTTCGCTTGCTGGAATTTTTGATGCGGCATGCCGGTCAAGTCGTGACGCGCACCATGCTGCTGGAAAAGGTTTGGGATTATCATTTCGACCCCCAGACCAATGTCATCGACGTGCATATCTCGCGTTTGCGCGGCAAGATCGACAAGGATTTTGACGCGCCCCTGCTGCACACCGTACGCGGCGCCGGATATCGCCTGCAAGCATGATCAATCGCCTTCCGGCGCTTGTTCGGACCACGACCTTTCGGTTGGCGCTGGTTCACGCCGCGCTGTTTATCGTGTTTTCCGGCGCGCTGTTGGTGTATCTTTATTCAGCGACGGCGGGCTATTTGGGACGCCAGGCCGGGTCGGAACTGAATGCTGAAGTCTCGGCCTTATCCGCCGCGTATGCGCGCGGCGGGTTTTCACGCCTAAACCAATCCGTCATCGAGCGGTCCTCTGCACGGGGGCCGTTCTTTTATCTGCTTGTGCGCGGCGATGGGTCCAAAGTGTCGGGCGATTTCGACATGTTGCCGGACGATCCGCCCGAAGTGGGTCAAACCGACATTTCATTCGATTATGAAGCGCGATCCATAGAAGGCGATGTTCAACGTAAATCAGCGGCGGGTCGGATGGTGCGCCTGCAAGATCAGGGCGTGTTGATGGTGGCGTACGACACCGGCGCACGGGGCGAGATTGTTGGGCGCGTCACAGATGTGGTTTGGACCTCCGCTTTTGTCGGCATCATCTTGTCCTTGCTGGGCGGCGCGCTGGTTTCGCGCTGGGCCGCGCAACGGGCTGAGGCGTTGGCGAAGACCGCCGAGGATGTGATGGCGGGCGATCTGTCGCGCCGGGCCCCGGTTTTAGGGTCCGGCGACGAATTTGATCGGCTGTCGGAACGGCTCAACGCCATGCTGTCCAAATTGGAACGGCTAATGGTGGCGTCGCGCCACGCGGGCGACGCCATCGCGCATGATTTGCGCTCGCCTCTGTCTCGTTTGCGCAATCGGCTGGAAGGCGCATTGACCGAACCCGTCGGCGAAGCGCGCGAGGAGGCGATTGAGCAATCCTTAGATGAGCTCGACGCCGTGCTTGAAACCTTCAACGCGATCCTACGCCTATCCCGCGTTCAGTCTGGCGATAGCGGGCCGATGCAGCTGTTGGACGTCGCGCTGATCGCGGATGAGCTGTCCGAGCTTTATGAACCTGTCTGCGACGAAAACGATTTGTCCTTTCACGCTGAGGTGAAGACGGGGCTTTATGTCCAGGCGGATCGCAGCTTGGTCGCCCAGGCGGTCGTCAATCTCCTCGACAATGCGGTGAAGTACACGCCGAAAAACGGCGCCGTGGTCTTACGCGCGCGCCGAACGCGGGCCGGCGATGTTGAATTGGCGGTCACCGATACGGGCCCTGGTATTCCGCGGGGCGACCGATCTCGCGTGGTGGAGCGCTTTGTGCGCTTGGAGCAAAGCCGAACGGAGCCGGGCAGCGGTTTGGGTCTATCGCTCGCAGCTGCAGTGGCCGACCTGCATGGCGGTCGGCTGGAGCTGACTGAAGGCGCCGGCGGTCCGAGCGGACCCGGCCTGCGCGCGGCCCTGGTGTTGCCGGCCGGCCAAAAGACCCGCCAGGACTGAAACGCCCAGCGCTGGTCAATCGACGCGAAGCACGGCTAATTGGCGCATTATGACCGAGCGGCTTCTTGATCTGACCATCGGACCCGTGGGGGGACTGACGTCTCCCTTAGACGCTTTACGCGCCGCGGCTGAGGATGCGCCCTATCTCGCGCGTTTGCTCAATCGACATGCAGGCGCAGCTGAGGCGATGACGGACAACAATCTGTCAGACCTTTTTTCCGCACAACTCCATGCGATCTCGTCGTTACCGTCCGATACGCCGCTGGATGATGTTTCGCGTGTGCTTCGAACGTCTAAGGAAGTGTCGCATATGATCGCCGCAGCGGGCGATCTCAGCGGACACTGGGACGTCTCCCGCGTCACGCAGTCTTTAACAGATCTCGCCGACGTGTCGGTTCGGGCGGCGCTGGAGGTTGCATTCGCTGAGGCTGTACGTCGCGGAGACGTGGCCCCGACGCCGGTCGAAGACAGCGGTCTTTTTCTTATCGCTATGGGCAAGATGGGGGCCCGGGAGCTTAACTACTCATCCGACATCGATTTGATCGCGGTTTTCGATCCGGACCGCTTTAAAACGGCGGCGCGCTCGCAGAAGGATGCGGCGGCGAAGATCATTCGAGACGTCGTCCAATTACTCGAAGCGCGCACCGAGCATGGCTATGTGTTTCGCACGGATTTGCGCTTGCGGCCGGATCCCGGCTCCACGCAGATCGCCGTGTCGGCGTCCGCCGCGCTCGATTATTATGAGACCATCGGCCAGAATTGGGAGCGGATGGCGTACATCAAGGCGCGCGTTTGCGCTGGCGACCAAGACGCAGGCGGGAAGTATTTGGAGGCGCTGGAGCCTTATGTCTGGCGCCATCATCTCGATTATTGGGCGATTGCAGACATTCACGCGATTAAGCGCCAAATCCATGCGCAGGGCCGTCATGCGGAATTGGACGCCAAGGATTTTGACGTGAAGCTGGGCCGAGGCGGCATTCGCGAGATCGAGTTTTTCGTTCAGACTCAGCAATTGATACTCGGCGGCCGCAATTCGGATTTGCGCAGTCGTGAAACCTTGTCCGCCCTGCGCGCGCTTGAAGAGATTGATGCGGTCGATACGGATCTGGCGGAGGATCTGGACCGCGCCTATGCCTATTTGCGGGCTGTCGAGCACCGCATTCAAATGGTCAATGACGAACAAACGCATCGCTTGCCGGATACGCCTGAGCGCCGGGCTAAGATCGCGCGTTTGTGCGGCGTTGAATTGGAGGTCTTTGAGGCGGATCTCGCCAAGGTAAGGCGTCGCGTCCACAGCGCCTATTCCGATCTGTTTGCGCAGGAAGAGCGCTTGTCCGGCGAGGGCGGCAATCTCGTGTTTACAGGGGTTGATGATGATCCAGACACGCTCGCCACACTCGCGGAGATGGGCTTTTCATCGCCGGAAACGGTGACGAAGGCGGTGCGCAATTGGCATCGCGGCGGCGTCGCCGGGACGCGGTCGGCGCGGGGGCGGCAATTGCTCACGGTTTTGACCCCGCGCTTGCTGCAAATGATGGCGGATGCGGGTGAACCGGATGCCGCGTTTACGCGTTTCGGCGATTTTCTGTCGGGCGTTCGCGGCGGCGTCCAGGCGCTCTCGCTCATGCTCGCGGAGCCCGCGCTGACGGCTGATTTGATCGCCACCATGTCGTTTGCGCCTAAGCTGGCGCGCGACCTTGCGAGCCGTCCGGCCTTGCTGGACGCGATGCTGGACGCCCGGTTCCAGCATCCGGTTCAGGACGATCCGGCGGGTGAGCGCGAAGCGGCGCTACGAGCACTAGCCGAAAGCTGCGAGTATTTTGAAGACGTGCTCAACGCTGCGCGCCGGTTTCATCGCGAAGAGGCGTTTCGCATCGGCTACCAATTGCTGCGCGGAAAAGCGCACGCCGTTGAAGCGGGCGCGGCCTACGCAGATCTGGCGGATGCGTGTATCGCCGTGCTCGCCGACGCCGCAAAGGCGGAGATTGAGCGACGCTTTGGACCTTGGACCGCAAAATGGGCGGTCTGTGGTCTTGGCAAACTAGGCGGCCGCGAAATGACCGCGACCTCCGACCTGGACATTATGGTGATCTACGAGCCGCAGGAGGGGCAAGAAGACCTCGCGGCCCGCTTTACGCAAAGGCTGATCTCCGCCCTGTCGGCGCCGACCGAAGAAGGGGCGCTTTATGAAGTCGATATGCAATTGCGTCCGTCAGGTCGTGCGGGTCCGGTGGCGGTGAAGATCTCAGCGTTCGAGACCTACTATCAAGATAAAGCTTGGACATGGGAGTTTATGGCCTTGACGCGCTTGCGCCCCATCGCCGGTGATCCGGATCTTTGCGCGCGCATCCAGGATCTCACCTGCAAGGCGGTGGGCGAGTGTTCGTCGAAGCCGGGATTGACAGACGACGTAGCGGATATGCGTCGCCGTATCGCGCGCGAGCGAAAGCCGTCCTCGCGCTGGGATTTAAAGCTTGCCGAAGGCGGCGTAGTGGATGCGGAATTCGTTGTTCAGCATGCGATGTTGCTGGCGGCGGCGGAGACGCCGGGCGTCGTAAAGGCCAACACGCTCGCTGCGATTGACGCGTTGTCCGCTTCAGGACGCGTCTCCAGCGCTGAAGCGAGCGCCCTTCGCGACGGCTTGTCCTTGCAGCTCAATCTACAACAAGCCTTAAGGATCGCGGCCAGCGATCAATACGACCCCAGCGCCGCGTCTGAAGGATTGAAGACCTGGTTGGCGGGCGTCGTGGACATCACAGATTTTGCATCTTTGGAGGCGGAGCTTTTTGCCCGCCAAGATGCGATCGCCGAGGTGCGGCTGAAAAAACTGGGTCCTTTAGCGACGGAAACGCCGGCCTCTTCCGTTGAACCTTCAGGTTAGACAGACACAGAGGATAAACCTGATGAAAAAACTGATACTTGCGCTTTCGGTTCTTGGCGTCGCAGCGGCCGGCGTCGCAATCGCCGACGAGCACGCCCATCCCGGCAAGACCGAACGCAAAGCCATGATGGATGAGCGTTTCGCCGCTCTGGATCTGGACGGCAATGGCGCAATTTCCAAAGCTGAGATGGACGCCGAACGGGAAGCCAGATTCCTGAGCGCCGATACCGATGGCGACGGCTTGTTGACCCAAGAAGAAATGAGCGCGCAGCGCGAAACGGAACGCGCCGAACGTATGCAGAGGTTTCAAGACAAGCGGTTCGCCAAATTGGATACGGATGGCGATGGCGCTGCATCCTTGGAAGAATTCATGAATCCGTCTGAAAGCCCGTTTGACCGCATGGACAAAGACGATGACGGAGAGCTGACAAAGGACGAGATGAAACCCCGCCGCAAGTTCAAAAAGCGTGACGAGGGCTAAGCCGAATTTGGATGCAATCGCCTGCGGAGCCGCTAAGCCTTCTTTATGGACCCTGTTCAAGATCCAGATGAAGACCTTGTGCGGCGCGCAGGCGAGGGCGACCGTCGGGCGGCGGCTGAGTTGGTACGCCGCCATACGCCCATAATGGTCGCGCTCGCCGAACGCATGTTACGGGATCGCGCCGAGGCCGAAGATGTGGCGCAGGAGGTGTTTTTGCGGGTTTGGCGCGACGCGGCGAAATGGAAGCCGGGTCAGGCGCGGTTTTCCACTTGGATGCATAGGGTCGCGATGAATTTGTGCTTGGATCGATTACGCAAACCGAAATCCGCGCCCTTGGATGCGGCGCCGGAGCCTATCGATCCGTCCGCATCCGCATCCCGCGATCTCATAGAGCGGCAGCGCGGCGCGGAAGTGCGCGCAGCCGTGGGAGACTTGCCGGAACGCCAGCGCGCGGCCCTGGTTCTCTGCCATTTTCAGGAGCTGTCCAATATTGAGGCGGCCTCGATTTTGGATGTTAGCGTTGAGGCGCTCGAAAGTTTGTTGGCGCGGGGGCGTCGGAATTTGAAGGCGAAACTGTTGGAACGTCGGTCCGAATTGTTGGAAGGGGGTGGCGCATGAACGTGTCGATTGATCGATCCAGGCTATTTGATCTTTTAGAAATCTATGGCGCTGATCTGAACCGTTGGGCGGACGATGAGCGGCGCGCTGCAGAAGCTCTGATCGAGGCCGATGACGCCGAGTTCGCCCAAGCCTTGGATGAGGCGCGGATGCTCGATGATGTCCTCGGTCGGGATGAGGTGGCGCCGCCCTCAATCGCGCTGGAAACTAGAATTTTAAATTCAGCGCCAACGCCAAACACGTCGCCTATTGGCGAACGCAGATCGTTCTTCGCGTTAACCGGCGGCGTGTTGCCGCGCTGGGCGTCTGCGGCGGGTATGGCGTTGGCGTTGGTCGGCGGCGTCGGCGTGGGGTATGCGCAGACGTCCGCCGACACGGAACAAGCCTATGCCGAGGCGGTGCTGTCTTATGTCGATCAGGATTGGACGGCGTTTAGCGGCGCAGGTGAGGAAGGCGGGCAATCATGAGCCAAAAGCGCGGCGTTTCCATCTGGTTGGCCGTCTCTCTCGCGCTAAATGCGGCGCTCGTGGGGCTTGTCGGCGGTCGGATTCTCGCCGGTCCGCCGCCTGCGGCGTACGAGACCCGCGACGATCGAGCGAATGAGCGGCGTCGAGTTTTTGAAGACTTGTCGCCCTCTCAGCGCCGCGCTCTACGCCGAGATTTAATGCAGGTGTGGCGCGGGGCTGATGCAGAGCGTCGCGCCATTGGAGAGGCGCGGCGCGCGGCGCAAGCCGCCGCATCAGCCGATCCCTATGATCGCGAAGCTCTGGAAAGTGCGCTTGCTGCGCAACGCGCGGCGGAAGAGGCGTTAAAGGCGCGTATTCATACGGCTATCACTGGGCGCTTGGACGAGCTCTCGCCAAAAGATCGCGTAAGGCTGCTTCGGGTGCTGGATCGGCCGCCGCCGCGTGGAGGGCCGGACAGACAGGCTCAAGACCGGGACCGACCTCCGCCTCGCTAAGCGCCCTACGCCTTAGGCGGCGCGCACTTTGTCGTTTGTCTTATGCGTGCGCGGGCCCTGCTCAATCGGCAGGAAGAATGCGACGGTGGTGCCTTCGCCCACCACGCTTTCAATCGTCAGATGGCCCCCGTGCATTTCCGCGAAGGATTTTGTGAGCGCAAGACCCAATCCGGTGCCCTGGCTGTTCCGCGTTTCGTCCGCTGAGGCT
>JBCCMB010000095.1:0-10764 GCA_039026555.1 Pseudomonadota bacterium | reverse complement strand
GTTCGGGCTCAGGCTCCGAAGCAGGCTCGCTAGGAGCCTCCGCAACAGGCTCAGGCATGGCCGCAGGATCTGGAGCAAGGTCTGGCGCAAGATCTGGAGCAGGATCTGGCGCGGGCGCGGCTTCTACAGCCGGTTCGGGGCTCGGTTCCGGCGTCGGCTCCACGACCGGTTCGGGGGCGGGCTCAGGCGTCGGTGCTGGCGCTGCATCTTCTATGACGGGCTCAGCTTCGGCCGTGGGTGCGCTCGCCTGCTCAGTCGCCGCTAAGCCAGCGGCCCCGGCGACGGCGGCCCCGGCTGCAACGATCGCACCCTTCTCGTCCGTGTCGTCCGCGTCTTCATCGTCGTCAGCCGCCAAAAACCCATCGTCCGCGACCGGTTTCGCGCGCGGCGACAGCCCCATCAAAACGAGAACCAGGCCAAACAAGACCGCGATCAGTCCGCCAACCAACATAATCGGGGGTTCGCCGCCTTCAGGGACCACAAAGACGCCGCCCGAGGCTTGGTACTCCGTCCAAAGCACATATCCGCCAGCCGCGGCGGCCGCCAATCCCAAAATGAGTTGCAAAGCCCTGATCATCCGGCCGCTATCCTCCAACCAATCCGCGTAACTGCTTTATTGCTTCGGTATTCACCCGCCCCCCGCCAGCGAACCCGCTTTTTAACCTGTTTAAATACGAATACGCATTTCATTCATCGGCTCAAAGCCCTTTCCATCAGTTGGAACGCTCTGTTCCACAAACTCGCCCGCCAATAGAATCAGGCTTATCCGCCGGAAGCCAAGCGTTCGATCCACGCCTCGACCGCCGTCTCCAATTGCGACAGAGGCACGGCGCCATCGGCCAAAACCACATCGTGGAAGTCCGCAATATCGAAGTCTTCGCCGAGCGCGAGTTCGGCTTTGTCGCGAAGCTCGAGAATTTTGATCATGCCTATTTTATAGGCGGTCGCTTGGCCGGGCATGACGATATACCGGTCGATCGCCTTCGCGCAGTCGCCGGGCGGATTGGGCGTATTGTCTTCAAGATATCGGGTCGCCTGCGCGCGGGTCCATCTTTTGTGGTGAAGCCCGGTGTCTACGACGAGGCGTGCGGCGCGCCACAATTCCATAGCGAGGCGACCGAAATCCGAATAGGGATCTTCGTAAAACCCCATCTCCTTAGGTAGGTACTCGGTGTAAAGCCCCCACCCTTCCGTATAGGCGGTGTAGCCGCCGAACTTCCTGAATTGCGGCACGCTCTCCAATTCTTGCGCGATCGCCAATTGCATATGATGGCCGGGCAAGCCCTCATGATAGGCCAACGCCTCCATTTGATAGGTCGGCATATCGGCCATGCGATAAAGATTGGCGTAGTAGACGCCGGGTCGCGACCCGTCGGCGGAGGGACGCTGGTAGAAGGCTTTACCTGCAGATTTTTCCCGGAAGGGCTCGACGCGCTTCACCACCAATTCCGCCTTTGGAAAAACGTTGAAGACGATGGGCAAATTCTCCCGCATTTCGTCGATGTAAGCTGTGGCTTCGGCCAAATAGCGCGCCCGGCCTTCTTCGTCGTCCGCATAGTAAAATTGCGGATCATTGCGCATGAAGTCAAAGAATTCCTCTAGATCGCCTTCAAACCCGACTTGCGCCATAATGCCCCGCATTTCCGCGTGGATGCGGGCGACTTCCGACAGGCCCAATTCGTGGATCTCATCAGCGGTCAGCGCTGTCGTCGTCCGTGAGCGCAGGCGCTGTTGATAGTACGCATCGCCGTTTGGATGTTTCCAAACGCCGTCATTGGCGTTTGCGGACGCTCGATCCGCCTCCACCCAATCTATCAGCGCTTGATAGGCTGGCCCCACCGACTCCAACAAAGCGTTGCGTCCTTCGATGATCAGTCGGATCTTCTCGTTCGGATCAATGTCGAGGGCATTCACCTTGTTTTTGAGGTCGGTGTAGAGCGGGGTATCTTCGCCCGGCCCAAAAGGCGCGCCGGAGATCACGTTGACCGCGTCCGAAAGAACGTAGGCGTAAACGAATTTTGGCGGACGAATACCGATCTCCGCACTCTCCTGCGCCCGCTGCAAATGCTGGCCAAGATAGGCCTCAACACCGCGCAAACGGGCGATATAGGCTTCAGCGTCGGTCACGTTTGCCACGCGGTGTTGGCTGATCAAGAAGGCCGGAATCGCCGATTGCTGGCCGAACATCTGATTAAAGACATAGGTATGCTTGCGAAAGGGCGCATTGGCGGCCGCGTCAGCGGCGTTGTACTCGAACAATCGGTATGAAAGCTGCGCATCTTTCGTCAGCGCGTCATAATCGAAATCCCGCCGCATTTTGCGGACGGCCGCTTGTTGACGCGCCAAGGTCTCCAGCACGAAATCATCGGATACGTCGTCCCATTTGTCGTAATCAGTTTTGTCGCCCAGTCGCGTGCGCAATTGCGGCGACCGCTCCAGCCGGACCTGGAATTGCGCATCGAAAAACGCATACAGCCTTTCGCTTTCGGTCAACGCCGAGGTTTGCGTCTCCACGGTCGGCGCATTTTGCAAGGCTGTCGTCGTCCCCCCGCCGATCGTCTCGGGGTCATCCTCCGACACCGGCGACGTCGCGCAGCCCGCCGCGAACGCCAAACCCGCCAAAACCATCGCCAATCGCGCCATTAGGTCTCTCCTTACCAGGGCGTTCGTCGCCGTTAAGCAATTCGCCACCCTTTGTTAACTCTTTTTTTGCAAGGGTTAACCGTAAAAGCACGGAGATGCGACCATGACCGGCGGCGAAGTTCTTGACCTCGGACGGGACGCGCTTTGGACCACGGTGTCCATGGCGGCGCCTGCGATGCTTGCGGGCCTGGCGATCGGCCTGGCGATCGCCTTGTTTCAGGCGCTGACGCAGGTGCAAGAAATGACCTTGGTTTTCGTGCCCAAAATCCTCATTATTTTCGCCGCTCTAGTGGTGTTTCTGCCGCTGATGGGCGCATCGCTGTCGACCTTCACGGACGACATATTTGCCCGTATCGCCGGCTTCTAGCGGCGATGGACGGCCTGATCCCATATGTTTGGGCGGGAACTTTGCTGTTCGCCCGCATCAGCGCCGTACTGATGCTCGCCCCCGGCTGGGGGGAAAGTTCGGTTCCAACGCAGTTTCGATTGGCGGCGGCCTTGTTGGCGACGGCGGCCTTGGCGCCCGGCGTGATCGATCAATTGCCGCCGCCGCAAGACAATGTGGGCGATGCGGTCGTCCTTATCATCGGCGAAACGCTGGTCGGCCTCGTTCTGGGGGCCGGAGCACGCTTACTGATGTCGGCGCTGCAAGTCGCCGGGCAAGTGATTGGCATGCAGTCGGGCCTCGGCTTTGCGCAACAAATGGATCCGACAGTCGGCCAGTCCGGCGCGCTTGTCGGCGTGCTTCTCTCGCTGATGGGATTAGTGATGGTGATGGCGGCCGGCATTCACCGGCTCATGCTCCAGGCCGCCGTCGACAGCTACCAAGTGTTTCCCACCGGGACATCTCTGCCGCTCGGCGACGTTGCGCAATGGGGACTGTCCTCCGTGACGCAGGCCTTCGCCTTAGGCCTTCAAATCGCTGCGCCCTTGGTCGTGTTCGCGCTGATCTTTAATTTAGCGCTCGGTTTGGTGAACCGGCTGATCCCGCAGGTCCAGATTTTCTTTATCGCGCTGCCCTCCTCCATCCTTATGGGATTGTCCATTCTGGCGCTGGGCATGGGCGGCGGGCTTTTGGCTTGGTTGGAGGCTTTGGAAGCGTATGCGCGCCTCCAGGGCCCTGTTTAGAGGGGGGCGGTAATGGCGGAAGACCAGGATCAGTCCCAAAAAACCGAAGAACCGACCGCGAAAAAGCTCGAAGACGCTCTGAAAAAGGGCGACATCGCCAAAAGCCAAGATGTGCCCGTCTGGTTCATCGTGATGGCGGCCGCTGCATTGCTCGCCGCAGCTGGGCCGTTGACGAACGGCTTATCTTATCCGCTTACGGCCTTCCTCGACCGGCCGCATGCCTTCACCTTATCCGACGGCGGCGCGCAGCGTTTGATGGCCGCCATTCTTTTGGAAATCCTTCCCGTTCTGGGGACGATTTTCGCCGTGCTTCTACTGGGAGCGCTGTTCGGCCATTTTGTCCAACACCCGCCGATTTGGACGGCGGAGAAAATGAAGCCCAAGCTGGACAAATTATCCCTGATCAAGGGCGTTCAGCGCATGTTCGGCCCGCAGGGCTGGATGAATTTGTTCAAGGCCGTTTTGAAGCTACTCGCGGTAACGGCGGCCGCCGCTTACGCCGTATGGCCGCGACGCGACGCAGTGCTGAAAGCCGGGGAATTAGACGTCGTCGCATTGCCGCCGCTTCTTCAAGAAATCGCCGGACGGCTATTCATCGCCGCGCTTGTCGTTATCGGGATCGTCGCCGCGATAGATTATGTCTGGCAAAAACAATCCTTCATGAAACGCATGCGGATGTCGCGCGAAGACATCAAGCAGGAAACCAAGCAAGCTGAAGGCGACCCGCATGTGCGCGCCCGTTTGCGCGCCATCCGCCAGGAGCGCTCGCGCCAACGCATGATCGCCGCCGTCCCGGACGCCAGGGTCGTCATCAACAACCCGACCCACTATTCCGTCGCGCTGAAATATGACGAAGACACGCCTGCCCCGATCTGCGTGGCTAAGGGCGTCGATTACATGGCGTTGAAAATTCGCGAGGCGGCTGAAGAGGCCGACGTGCCGATGGTGGAGAATGTCGCCCTCGCCCGTGCGCTCTACGCCGGGGTGGAGATTGATGAAGTTATTCCGCGCGAGCACTTTGAGGCTGTTGCGAAAGTGATAGGATTCGTCATGCGCACGGCGGAGAACCGCCGATGAGGATGACAGTTTCACGCTGGGGCGACGCCCCGAAAACGCCGAATCACGCCATTGATGGCGGGTGCTAGAATGGACCGACCGCAAATGTCTGACTTGATGGATACGCCCGAACTCGAAACGACCAATGCGCCGGGCGCCGAGGCGGATGAAAAAAGCTTTGATTTTCTTCAGCTTGCATTCTGGTTGTCGTTGACGATTTCCGCCGGCGCGGCAGGCGTTGCGGTGACCTGGTCCGACGCGGTGGGGTCGGCGGGCGTGATCTTGCTATTGGCGCTAGTGGCGATGGGCGTCGTTTTCGTTCTTTGGGTGCTGCGCGGCGCCGGTCGTAAGATCGGCCTCTTTCCCGATCGGGGCGCGGCGGAGGCGGCGACGGCGCCCGCCAAAGCATTTCGTTGGTTGGACGCTTTAAGCGAACCTGCGCTCATCACCGATCGCGGCGGCGCGTCCGTGGCGGCGAACCCCGCCTATTTGGAGATTGCGGAAATCGCGCACGAAATTGGCGAAAGCGGACACACGCCCTCGGTCGACCGCTTGTTCGGCACCAATCCCGGCATGGCGGCGCCGATTTATCGCTTGTCCAAAGCGGTGAAGGCCGGCGCGCCCAGATCTGAAATTCTGCCGGCTATTTTGTTCGGCGACAGCCATGTGCCGATCCAGTTTGAAGCCAGTGTGGCGCCGCTGGGCAAATCCAAGGCCCTATGGCGTTTGCGGCGCGTCGATGCGGCCGCCGGTCGGATCGGCGCGGTCGATCCTCGCGCGCTTTATGTGGAGGATGCGCCCGTCGGGTTTTTCTCGGCGCGGCGTGACGGCCGCGTGGTCTACGCCAATGGCGCGCTGCGCAAATTACTGGGGCTGCCGGAGGAATTGGCCGGCCTGCGCTTAGAAGACATGATGCGTCCGGAAGGCTTAAAGCTGATGCGACGGGAAAACCGCGCCGGCGCCAGTCAACGCGCAGAAGTCGTGCTGCGCGCCCGCGACGGCGTGGAAACGCCCGCGACGTTGATGACGGTCTGGTCCGGCAAGGGGCCCGACGCGCTGACCCGATCCGTCGTCACCCTATCGCAAGGCGCAGAGGTGGCGGCCCTCACCTCAAACGTCGCGACCGCAGCTCTTCCCGGATCCGCCAAAGGCTTCGCTGAGCCCAATCCCGACGATCCCATGTTCGCAGACGCACCGTTCGGCGTGGTGCGCTTAGATGGCGACGGCGTTGAGACCGCCGTTATGTTGGACGCGAACCGGGCGCTGTTGGATATGACGGAAGGCCGCGCCCAACCAGGCGCCCGCTTCGCAGACCTGTTCAACGCCGACGCCGGCTCGGACGATTTAGCGACCCGCCTCGCCCGCGCATTGGACGGCGCGGTCGAGCTCAAGCTCGCCGGCGACAATGAGAAAAATGTCGACGTTTTCATCGCACTGGATCGACGCGGCCGTCCGGCGGCCGCCTATGTCATCGACACGACCGACAAGAAACAATTGGAGCTGCGGCTCGCTCAGGGCGAAAAAATGCAGGCCATCGGCCAGCTCGCCGGCGGCGTGGCGCATGATTTCAACAATCTGCTGCAAGGCGTAATGTTGAACACGGACAAGCTCTTAATCCGGCATCCACCGGGCGATCCGTCCTTCTTTGAGCTGCAATCCATTAACGAGCTGTCCGCCCGCGCGGCGGAATTGGTGCGCATGCTGCTGGCGTATTCCCGAAAACAGACCTTCCGCCAGGAAGTGCTCGATATGTCGGATGTGCTCTCGGATTACTATGTCCTGCTGCGCCAGATCATCGACGAACGCGTTAAGCTGGACATCGTACACGGCCGAGATCTGCCGCGCATTCGCGCCGACAAGGCTCAGCTGGAGACCGCTCTCACCAATCTGTGCACCAACGCTCGCGACGCCATGATCGAGAAAAACGGCGGCGGCGAGCTTGTTATCCGTACGCTTCAAGCGGACGCGGCGGCCGCTCGAAAGGACGGCTTCAACCATGTGGAAGAAGGCGATTATCTCCTTATCGAAGTGGAAGATAACGGCGTTGGCATTCCGCCGGAAATGATGGAGCAGATCTTCCAGCCCTTCGTCACGACCAAAGACCAAGGCAAAGGCACCGGTCTCGGCCTCGCCACAGTCTACGGCATCGTCAAACAATCGGGCGGCTATATCTATCCCGTTTCGAAAGTGGGCCGCGGCACGACGTTTAAGATCTTCCTGCCCGCCTTCACCGAAGACGAGATCGTCGCAACCCCGCCCGAACCCGCCAACGACACCTTGCAAGACGCCGCGCCTGCGCGCCCGACGGATCTTGCCGGACGCGGCCGAATTCTCCTGGTCGAGGATGAAGAAGGCGTGCGCGGCATCGCCGCCCAATTGCTCGCCTCTTGCGGCTATCAAGTGATGGAGGCTGGCGACGGCGAAGACGCGCTCGACCTGATCAAGGAGCATTCCGGCGCCATTGATCTTCTCATCTCGGACGTGGTGCTGCCCGGCATGGACGGCCCCGCCCTCTTGAAAGAGGCCAAGCCCTATCTCGCCGGCGCCCGCGTCATGTTCATTTCCGGCTACGCCGAGCGCGACCTGGCCAAAACGCTGGACGAAGAACGCTCCATCTCCTTCCTGCCCAAGCCTTTCACCCTCCGCCAATTGGCCGAACGCGTGAAACAAGAGCTTGAAGCGATGGAAGCGGCTTAGGGCTGGATCGGACAATCGAGCTGAACTAAAACACCCTGAACGCGCGAGCGTGGGGGGAAGGCTTGATTTTGAACAACATGTCTTTTGGTAAGATCGCGCCTTTATGGATTGCGACCTTTTTGACTTTCGTAATTGTCGCTTGCGAAGGTCCAAATGCTCCTAGCACCGCCGGAAACACGCAGGCGACTGCGCTTCTCTGATTTGCACTAAGACTGTTTGGAGGCGCACTTGATGAAGTGGTCGAATTCAATTGGTTCTATCGCGGCGAGTGTGACTCGTCTCGCCGTACTCATTCCGGTGATACTTGCCGTCTACGCCTGCGATAGATCGCAGACGCCGAATGGGTCTGAGTCGGGACCGGCCGTCGAGGACGCCGCTGAAACGGCTTCTAAGAGGCGTAAAAGCAATGCATTCCCGCATTGGGTGTCGATGCCCGACCCTCGACCGCGCGGCGAAGTTCGTCGCGGCGACGTCTCCGTCCCGCCTGATCCTAACTATGTGCAAGCGATGGGGACGGAGATTTGGTGCGTGCCCGGGTGTCGGCTTGCGAATGACGAGGCGGGCGATCCAATCATTCCGGAATGGTGCACAGCGTGGACTGAGTTATCGCCCACATATTTCGTCCGCGAAAGCGATGAGGACGAGCTAACCGATGAAACTTCTGTGGCAGCCTATGTTGGGGATCTAATTTATTATGATCGTAGCAAACCGCCCGTAGAGTATGTTGGGCCGACAAAATTTGCATGCACACGCATCGATTTGGCTCTTGTAACGGTTCAGGGCACCCCCTCGCTCGCCGGCAAACAATTACCTTTGGAAGGGCGCGCGATTTCGATGAACGGAAGTCCGCCCGGAATGACCTGTCGCCCCGGATGCACCCTTCCCTGGAAGGACTTCGGTTATAAGGGACAAGATGTTGTCGGCGATAGCATGCCTCAATACGCACTTCCGCGTTGGTGCGTCACATCTCACGATGGGTGTTGGACAGTGCCCGGGGGCGGCGCCTTCCGCATGACCTGTGACAAAGAACGCTACATCAACGCTACGTGCAGGCGACTACGCTTCTCTGATTTGGATTATTAACGCGCTGACATCAGGACACGCTCGATTCATCTTTGATCGAACAAGACCGCCCGCCTAATGCTCAGCCCTAAATCAACATACCAACCGCGCCCTCGTCATCTGGGTCTTTGGACGAGATCTAAACCATAAAATTCACTATTTGTTCTTTTAGAACATTTGTGGTACAAACATCTCAATTGAAGGTTGGGGGGAAATCCGTTGCGCGCGATTGCCCGGCGGCGGCCCCCATGGGATGTTAAGGAGTGGAATCATGGCGCAATCGGCGCTTCGGCTGGTGGAAGACAAACCTGCAATGGATAAAGAAAAAGCGCTTGAAACCGCGCTCGGACAAATCGAGCGCAATTTCGGCAAGGGCTCGATTATGCGGCTCGGCGACAACGCCGCGTTGGATATTGAAGCGGTCTCCACCGGCTCACTGGGGCTTGATATCGCTTTAGGCATTGGCGGGCTGCCCAAGGGCCGCATCATCGAGATATACGGGCCTGAAAGCTCGGGCAAAACCACATTGGCGCTGCATTGCGTCGCCGAAGCCCAACGCAGCGGCGGCGTCTGCGCCTTTGTCGATGCTGAACACGCGCTGGACCCAGTTTATGCGGGCAAACTTGGCGTGGATTTGGACGATCTTCTCGTCTCCCAGCCGGATACGGGCGAACAGGCCTTGGAAATCGCAGACACATTGGTGCGCTCCGGCGCGGTCGATGTGTTGGTCATCGATTCGGTGGCGGCGCTCACCCCCCGCGCGGAATTGGAAGGCGAAATGGGCGACAGCCTGCCCGGCCTGCAGGCGCGCTTGATGAGCCAAGCTTTAAGAAAGCTCACCGGCTCCATCTCCAAATCCAATTGCATGGTCATCTTCATCAACCAAATCCGCATGAAGATCGGCGTTATGTTCGGTTCGCCGGAAACCACCACGGGCGGCAATGCGTTGAAATTCTACGCCTCCGTCCGCCTGGACATTCGCCGCATTGGTCAATTGAAAGACCGCGACGAAGTGATCGGCAATCAAACCCGCGTCAAAGTGGTGAAGAATAAAGTCGCCCCGCCCTTCCGGCAGGTCGAATTCGACATAATCTACGGCGAAGGCATTTCGCAAACCGGCGAATTGATCGATCTGGGCGTGACGGCCGGCGTCGTTGAAAAATCCGGCTCCTGGTATTCTTATAATTCGGAACGCTTGGGCCAAGGCCGGGAGAACACGCGCCGTTTCTTGAAAGACCATCCGGACATCGCCGCCGAGATTGACGCCGCCATCCGCAAAAACGCCGGCATTTTGTCGGACGAGATGCTCGCCGCGATGGATACCGGCAAGGATGAGGATAATGCGCCGGACGTCGCTGAAGCCTAGATACAGCTTAGAAGGGCGGCGTTTTTCAGCGCCGCCCGCGCATTCCGCCCTTCTCGACTTGGCGGAGCGGGCGAGGCTCTTTATATCGCAAAGTTCATAATTATTGCTGCATCGGCCCCGCTGGCTGACGCAATCGGAGCTTGAACGCGAATGTCTTTGCCGGTCTCGTCTAAAAAATCCGCGTCCGGATCGGGCGACGCCAGCGTCAATTCCGTTCGAAAGGCGTTTCTGGATTATTTTAAATCCAACGGCCATGACGTCGCCGCCTCCGCGCCGCTCGTTCCGCAGGACGATCCGACGCTTTTATTCGTCAATGCGGGCATGGTGCCGTTTAAAAATATCTTCACCGGCGTTGAGCCGCCCTTCGCGCCGCGCGCCGCGAGTTCGCAGAAATGCGTCCGGGCCGGCGGCAAGCATAACGACCTCGACAATGTCGGCTACACGGCGCGCCATCACACATTCTTTGAAATGCTCGGCAATTTCTCTTTCGGCGACTATTTCAAAGAAGAAGCCATCCACCATGCCTGGACCATGGTCCGAGACGTGTTCGATCTTCCCGCCGACAAGCTGCTGGTCACTGTCTATTCGGAAGATGAAGAAGCCGCTGCGCTTTGGCGGAAGATTTCCGGCTTCACGGACGATAAAATCATCCGCATCCCCACTTCAGATAATTTTTGGTCGATGGGCGACACCGGTCCTTGCGGGCCGTGTTCCGAGATCTTTTACGATCACGGCCCCGACATTCCCGGCGGCCCGCCCGGATCGCCGGATGAAGACGGAGATCGGTTCATCGAGATCTGGAATCTCGTCTT
>JBCCMB010000094.1:0-11050 GCA_039026555.1 Pseudomonadota bacterium | reverse complement strand
TTGATCACGCCGCTTTTGCCGGCGGTGTCCATGCCTTGCAGCACGACCAGCAAGGCGCGTTTGCCTTCGCCGTACAACGTGTCTTGCAGCTCATTGATCGCGATGGCGTCGGATTCCAAGCAATCGCGGGCGTGCGTCTTGCCTGGGAACAGAAACTCGCCATGGGTGGGCAAATCATCAGGATGCGGCGAGGCGCCCGGTCGGACGCGCGTAGCTTCGACAACGCTTTTCATGCTCGGATAGTCGCCCATCGGTTCGGCCCCTAGCTGTCGTCCTCACAAAACAAAGCCCCATGGCGACACGCCACAGGGCTTTGCGCAATCTCTTTCGCGCCAGGCGCGAGCAGCGGCGACAGGCGTCGCGCCGGACCTAGGACGAGTAGAACTCGACCACGAGGTTTGGCTCCATACGCGCCGCATAGGGCACGTCGGACAATTCCGGCATGCGGATGTAGGTCGCCGTCATCGCTTTGGGATCAACTTCGATATAGTCCGGCAAATCGCGTTCCGGGCTACCCAGCGCTTCAAGAACCAACGCCATATTGCGCGACCGCTCTTTCACTTGAACAACATCTCCCGGGCGCAAGCGCATGGAGGGGATGTTCGCCTTCTTGCCGTTCACCGTGACGTGGCCATGGTTCACAAACTGCCGCGCCGCGAAAATCGTCGGCACGAATTTGGCGCGGTAGACCAGCGCATCCAAACGGCTTTCCAACAGGCCGATTAGATTCTCAGCTGTGTTGCCTTTGCGGCGGTCCGCTTCGTCATAGGTGCGACGGAATTGTTTTTCCGTGATGTCGCCGTAATAGCCTTTGAGCTTCTGCTTCGCCATCAATTGCAGACCGAAATCAGACGCTTTGCCGGCGCGGCGCTGACCATGTTGGCCAGGACGGCTTGGGCGTTTATTGACGGGAGATTTGGGGCGGCCCCAGATATTTTCGCCGACGCGACGGTCGATTTTGTACTTGGCGCTGGTGCGCTTCGTCATGACGTCCTCATTTTCGATGCGGTCCGGCGGTCGCCCCTATTGGCGGTCGCGATTTCAACGGCGGATGCGCATCACCCGTATGGTCTCTGAAACGAGAAGGGGCGATAAAGCTCATGCGAAGGCTGACGTCAAGTATAGACGCCAGATTGGGCTGACCTTGCGCTTACGCTGAGATAGGCTCGGACACAAATGAGCGGGGAAACCATAATGACGGCCAGACGATTGGCGGCGGGATTGGGCGCATTTGTCTTAGCGGCCTGCCAAACAGCGGTAGATCCGGCTGGGCAAGACGATGCTGAGGTTATGCTGGACGCGGCGGAGACTTCTATGGAGACACCGCCGCCCGAGGCGCCCGCTTTGGGGCCGCCGCCCTCTATCGCAGACGCGTTTTCCGACGAGGATTTCGTGAAGCGGGGCTGCGAAGGCCAAACCAATTCGCATTGGTCGCCGATCTCGGGCGTTCGGCATTTGGTGACGGCGTTCACCGTCGGCGATGATTGCTTAGAGGCGGCCGCGTTCCTGACGATCCGAGACGAGAATGGCGGGCTTTTGTGGAGCGACAGCTTCCCGGCGAAGCATGTATACTATCTACAATACGCCCAGAGCGCCGACGAGATGCAAAGCGCGCTGGAAGACTGGATTGATCCAGACCAGAACATGTATCCGGCCGGAGACACCTTGCCGGAATGGGTGGAAGGAACGCTAGAACCTTCGCCGGGATCGGAGTTTCCGTTTTTCCCTGAGGAGGGATATACGCGCGAATTTTACGAGCTCACCCGGACGTCCGACACGGTGTTGTTCTGTTACACGCAGGGCTTGGAATCCTCGTTGTGCCTAGAAGGCGGCGAAAACGGCGCCTTTCCCGTCGGCGTTCAAGTGTTTCCGGGCTAGGCTTTATCGGCGACCGAAAAGTCGGGACAAGAAACCGCCGCCGCCCAGACCCGCAAGATCGACCTTTGGATCTTCTTCGGCCGGCTGAGCCGCAGGCTGAGGGGCTGTCGGCGTCGCGCCGGGCAGCTCATCCATCGCCGCCAGCAGTTTTTGAACGCCGATATCGCGATCTTCGGTCATATCAATGATCTGAACGCCGGCGAGCTGGTACGCCATGCCCTCTGGAATTTGGACCGGCCCAAACTGCACCGGCATGACGCGCGCCGGCGCGCCCTGTGCGAGATCCAACTCGCGGCGAACATTGTCCGACGCCGCCGAATGCTCGCTCAGCACCAGCAAGAATATGTCGGCGTCATTGATCGCTTTGACGATGGATTCGCGCCATTGCGAGCCGCCATCTATGCCTTCACGGTCCACCCATACGCTGTGTCCAGCGCGTTCCAGGCGTTCCGCGAGATGATCGACGGTTCGCGTATCTTTGCGCGAATAGGATGTGAAAATCTGGGCCATATAGATATCCTTGCGCTGCTAGCGGTAGGAGAGTTTCTCGTCGGCGAAGGCGCGCATGAATTCCTGCGCCTCGGCCAGCTTGTGGCGATCGGCGAAGACAAAAACTGGCTTGGTCTCACGCGTCCAGAACGTGCAGCCTGATTTCACCAAGCGATAATAGATCCGGACGATCCAGCGCAGCAGCAACACGGCGAGCGCGGCGAATATCAGGAAAAAGCCGATGATAAACGCCCATCGAAAGTCGAACAGCATGACGTCAAAATTGAAGTAGAGCGTCATTAGCAAGAATTCGGCGACGGCAAACGCTAGCGACCCCGCCAAGAGTAGGAACAGCAACACGAAGCCGATCAAAAACAGCCACAAATGGATGAGCGAGGGCTGGTTGAACGCGACAGAGTTCACCAAGTCCAGCGATCCGCTGTTGAAATTGACCCGTCCCCCGGCGCGAATGAGCAATCCGCAAACGCGCTTATTGGAAATACACCAGAAACTGTGTTCCGGCAGAATGAACCCCAGCGCGCCCAGATATCCGCATTTCACGACGCTTTCCTGATGGCCCATAAAGCCGGAAAATAATTGCTTCACCGCGTCATTGTCGCCTTGGCGCGCATCCTTCATGACGTCGCCAAGCTTCAGCCGTCCGTTTGACATGTTACTCCACCCTTATTCCCTATCCCTGTGGATAGGTTAACACGGCCAGCCGTTCAAATCATACATCAAATCATCAAACGATCGGTTTGAGGGTGCCCCGATTGCTTAAAAATCATTAAAAATCAACGATAAGTGCGAGCTTTGCCGCGACCTATAGCGAGGGCTTTTACGGCCCCCCGAAAGGTTCTGACCTCTTGCGACGTCCAACCGGCGCGGGTGAAGGCGTTTGTAAGATTACGCACCATGACGCTGCGTTTTTCCGGTGGAAAGAAGAAGCCGGCGGCGTCCAATTCCGCTTCGAAATGTTCAAGCATCCCGGACAACTCCGCCCCAGAGGCTGGCGCGTCGTCCGACAAAAACACGTCGGGCGTTGAGGCGTCGCTCGCCGCCCATGCGTGCGCGAACACAGCGACCGCCTGCGCAAGATTGAGCGATGAGAAGCCAGGTGCGACAGGGTAGGTGAGAATGCCGGCCGCGCGGGCGACAGCGTCATTCGGAAGACCGGATTTTTCGGCGCCGAACAAGACGCCTGTCCGCCCATGGGTTTGGCGGATGGCGTTGATCCCATCGGCGGCGTTGTAGACCGGCTTTTCCATGCCGCGCGGGCGCGCCGTCGTCGCGAGAACGAATGATAAATCAGCGATCGCTGCTTCGAGCGTCCCAAATACTTGTACGTTGACATGCCTCTTGAGAGCGCCGGCGCTCATCGTCTCAGCGGCGGCATTGGGCCAGCCGTCGCGCGGCGCAGTCAAACGCAGGTCTGAGAGGCCGAAATTCGCCATCACACGGGCCGCCGCGCCGATATTCTCACCCATTTGCGGGGCGACGAGAATGATCGCCGGTTTTTGACTCTCGTCCATATGCTTCCGCTTCGGTTTGACCGCATCGCCGGCTCTGCTATAGCCGGGCGCAATTACGAATTCTCAGCGGGCCGATTGCGCCCGCCACGCTATGACACAGAAGGATTAGGATATGGCCGTGATCAAGGTGGACAACCCCGTCGTCGAAATGGACGGCGATGAAATGACCCGGATTATCTGGGCGATGATCAAGGAGCGGTTGATCCTGCCCTATCTGGACATCGACCTGAAATATTTCGATCTCGGCATCGAGGCGCGCGACGCCACTGACGACCAAATCACCGTAGACGCCGCCGAAGCCACGAAAAAATACGGCGTCGCCGTTAAATGCGCTACGATCACGCCGGACGAAGCGCGCGTCGAAGAGTTTGACCTGAAGCGCATGTATCGCTCGCCCAACGGCACGATCCGCAACATTCTCGGCGGCGTGGTCTTTCGCGAACCGATTGTCATTAAGAACGTCCCGCGCTTGGTGCCCGGTTGGACCGAGCCATATGTGATCGGCCGCCACGCGTTTGGCGACCAATACCGCGCAACCGACTTCCTCGTTCCCGGCAAGGGCAAGCTGACCATGAAATGGGAAGCGGCGGACGGGTCCGAGACGATTGAAAAAGAGATTTTCGACTTCCCCGACGCCGGCGTCACCATGGGCATGTACAATCTCGATCAGTCGATCAAGGATTTCGCCCGTTCGTGCTTCAATTATGGCTTGTCGCGCAAATGGCCGGTTTATCTCTCCACCAAGAACACGATCATGAAGGTCTATGACGGCCGTTTCAAAGATCTGTTCCAAGAGATCTACGAAACCGAGTTCGAAGCACAGTTCAAAGAATTCGGCGGCCATTATGAGCACCGTCTCATCGACGATATGGTGGCGGCGGCCATGAAATGGTCCGGCGGCTATGTCTGGGCGTGTAAAAACTATGATGGCGACGTGCAGTCCGACACAGCGGCGCAAGGCTTTGGGTCCCTTGGCTTGATGACGTCCGTTCTCATGTCGCCCGACGGTAAAACCGTGGAGGCCGAAGCCGCGCACGGTACGGTGACGCGCCATTATCGCAATCACCAAAAAGGCGAGGCGACGTCGACCAACTCCATCGCGTCGATTTTCGCCTGGACGCGCGGTCTAGGGCATCGCGGCCGGATCGACGGCAACGCCGCATTGGTCAATTTCGCCGAAACGCTGGAGAAGACCGTCATCTCGACGGTCGAGAACGGCCATATGACGAAGGATTTGGCGCTGTTGGTCGGCGCCGATCAGTCCTGGCTCACCACAGAAGGCTTTTTGGAGCAGGTCGCCTCCAATTTCCAAGAAGCGATGGCGAACGCCTAAGGCTATCCGCCTAACGGCCAAAACAAGAAAGCGGAGCCGCAAAGCTCCGCTTTTTTATGTGGGCTAACTCCGAATAGCTCTAAGCCGGCTCGCCGGGCGATTTCTCAGAGATCGCCGCATGCACGTCGCTTATGACGACTGAGCCTTCGCCCACCGCCGACGCCACGCGCTTGACGGAGCCTGAGCGCACATCGCCCACGGCGTAGACGCCTGGCCAAGCCGTCTCATAGCGGGTCGGCATGCGGTCGAGCGTCCATCCCGCACGGACCAGCTCCAAATTTGTGACGTCTGGCCCCGTTTTTAGGAAGCCTTTGCCGTCGCAGGCCACGCTGTCCGGCAGCCACTCGGTGCAGGGCTGCGCGCCGATAAACATGAATAGGAAAGGCAGGTCGACAGTGAATCGTTTGTTCTGTGCATTGTCGACGAGTTCCGCTTTTCGCAGCCTCTCGTCGCAGCCCTCCAGCCGCGTTACTTCCGTGTTGGGGTGCAAGTGAATGTTCGGCGTCTCTTCAAGTCGGCGCACGAGATATTCCGACATGGTGTCGCGGATGTTGGCGCGGCGATAAGCGACATGCACCTCAGCCGCTGTTTGCGACAAGAAGACCGCACCTTGTCCCGCCGAATTTCCCGCGCCCACCACTGCAACCGTGGCGTCTCCGCACAACTGCGCTTCCATCGGCGTTGCGCCGTAGTAAACGCCGCGACCTTCGAAGAATTCCAAATTCTCGATCGGCAATTTGCGGTATTGCGCGCCCATGGCGAGTACAACCGCCCGCGCTCCAAAAGACCTGCCGTCCTTCAGCGTGAGGCGATAATCATCCTCAACGCGTTCAAGCGCTTCGGCGGTCACGGGGCCTGCGATGCGCGCGCCGAATTTTTGCGCCTGAACGGCGGCTCGGTCCGCCAATTCGCGGCCGGATATGCCCGTTGGAAAGCCCAGATAATTCTCGATCTTGGAGCTGGTCGCCGCTTGGCCGCCAGGCGCGGCCATATCAAGCGTGAGGACGCTTAGGCCCTCGGAGGCGGCGTAGACAGAAGCGGCTAGTCCGCCGGGGCCCGCACCGATCACTAATACATCTGCGCATGCACCGTCCGGCAGCAAATCCAAACCGAAAGCTTTGGAGATGTCCTCCAAGGAGGGCTGAACAAGGCGCAGACTTTTGCCGCGCAGAACCACAGGCGTGTCCTCGACCGTAAGATCAACCGCTGCGAGCGCTTTTGCAGCGAGGGGATGCGTATCGGGATCCAAAAAATGGAATGTGAGATCATGCTTGGTGAGCAAATCGCGAATGGCGAAGGTCTCGCGATTATAGGGCGCGCCGATGACGGTCACGGAAGACCGGCCGCTAGCTCTTTGCCAGGCGCGCCGCGCCATAAACGAGCTCACAAATGCATCGGATAGCCGCGAATCCTCGACGAGCAAGCGCTGAAGCTTGTCGTGCGGCAAGTGCAGCACTTGCCCGTCCTTTTTCATCTGCGCGAAGACGCTGGAGGCTTGGCCGGCGATGATCGAGACATCGCCGGTGAATTGTCCCGGTTCTAGCCAGCCAATGCGGGTTTTCTCTCCGTTTTCAAAGAATTCGATATCCAACTGGCCCGACATCAAAATATAGCAGCCAATTTGTTTGTCGCCCTCGCGGAACAACATGTCGCCCGCTTTGCGATCGAGTACGTCGCCATACGCCGTCATCCGCTCGATTTCTTCAGGGGTGAAGCGTCGATTGACCTCAGGCGGTACGTCGGCGCGGATGTCGTCGGCCATAGGGCGTCTCCATTGATAGGCGTTCCGTTCAAATGGCGTTGCGTCAACTGCTTGTCCACCGCTTTCGCGAAGGCGGCTGCAGGTCTAGGAGTGATACTTAGAGGAACGCCTTAAAAGGAGAGCGCCAATGAGCGAAGCCGACATTATCTTGGTCGAAAAGGACGGGCCTGTGGCGCTTGTCACGCTGAACCGGCCGGATGCGCTCAACGCGCTCAATCGTGATTTACGGCGCGCCATCGTCTCGACCTTCGCTGATTTGGCCGAGGATGAAGATATCCGCGCGGTGGTGCTTACCGGCGCCGGCCGGGCCTTCACAGCCGGCGTCGACCTAAAAGAAGCGGGCGAAACCGGTTTCGCGCTCGGCGTGGGCGAAGAGGCGGCGGAGATTGATCTGGCGCGCGGACTATGCGCTTATCCGTGGCCGATCATCGGCGCGATCAACGGCTTCGCCATTACGGGCGGGTTTGAACTGGCATTGATGTGCGATGTTCTGCTGGCCAGCACCAATGCTAAATTCGCCGACACGCACGCCCGCGTGGGGATTATGCCTGGATGGGGCTTGTCGCAAAAACTCTCACGATTAATCGGCATCAGTCGCGCGAAGGAATTGTCGCTGTCCGGCAATTTCTTGGATGCTGAGACTGCGGAGCGCTGGGGATTGGTCAATCGGATTTACGAGCCCGATGAATTGGCGCCCGCAGCGCTAAAGCTCGCTGCGGACATGGCGAGCTGTGATCCGGCGCTGATACTCAATTATAAGAAAACCATTGATGAGGGCTATGCGTCGACGTTTGGCGACGGCCTCGAAATGGAGATTAAGCGCTCCGCCGAGTACGCGGAATCTGTCACTGCCGACGCAGTGGAGGCGGCGCGGAAGCAAGTGACGGCGAGAGGACGCGATCAGAAGGGTTCGTCCGCAGAATAGACGAAAAGCGCTTGGCGTTTCACTGGAATAGGCGGCTTATCTTGATAGCGCCCCTTGCGGAGCATCCTCAGTCTATTTTTGATCCCACGGATCAACAAAATCAGCGTGTCTGGCCGATTTCAAATGGTGCCGCAGGGGAGAGTTGAACTCCCGACCTCATCATTACCAATGATGCGCTCTACCACTGAGCTACTGCGGCGACGAGCCCCGTGCTTATTGATTTTTGCGGGTATCGGCAAGCCTCCTAGCTGTTGCGGTTTGCGCACTCCGTTCTTGTTCGAATGCTCACCGGATGGATTTGACGACTGCGTCGGTGTTGATGGAAAGGGGCAGGGCGGATAGGTGTCAGCCATGGCGAAGAAACCGACAGATCAGGCTGGCGGCGCATCTCGCGCATCGACCCGTGAAGCGCGCCTCGCCGAGGCCTTGCGCGCCAATCTGCGCCGACGCAAGGCGGCGCAGCGAAAGGCCGTCGCCAAAGACGTTGAAAACACGCAAAGGCCCGCCAATCCTGACGATTGACGCGGGATTGACGCCGGATTGACGTCGCCGCGCCGTGCCGACGCCGCGATTCCCGCTTTATCTCGGCGCTATGGACAGATTAATCATTACCGGGAACGGTCCGCTGACCGGCGAAATTCCTATTTCCGGCGCAAAAAATTCGGCGCTCAAGCTTATGGTGGCGTCGCTTCTCACCGACCAGCCGGTGACGCTGCGACGTATGCCGAATCTGGCGGATACGCGCTTTTTATCGGAGCTTTTAGCGTCTTTGGGCGTCGAAGTTTATTGGCCTAAGGGCGAAAACGTGTGCCGGCTGAACGCCGCCAATTTGACAAGCACCATCGCGCCCTATGACCAGGTGCGGAAAATGCGCGCGAGTTTTAACGTGTTGGGGCCGCTTTTGGCGCGTATGGGGCATGCAACCGTCTCATTGCCCGGCGGCTGCGCCATTGGCGCGCGTCCGGTCAATTTTCATCTCGCGGCGTTTGAGGCGATGGGCGCGGATATCGCGATTGAGGAAGGTTATGTGAAAGCCGCCGCCGTGCACGGGCTGAAGGGGACGGATGTTGAGCTGCCTTTCCCCTCGGTCGGCGCGACGGAGCACACCATGCTGGCGGCGACGCTAGCCAAAGGCGTCACGCGGATCCTTAACGCGGCTTGCGAGCCGGAGATCGTCGATATCGCAACGATGTTGAATGCCATGGGCGCGAAGATATCGGGCGCCGGAACGCCGACGATCACCATAGACGGCGTCGAAAAACTCGGCGGAGCGAGCCAATTCGTCATGGCGGACCGGATTGAAGCGGGCACTTACGCCATGGCCGTCGCGGCGACAGGCGGCGATGTGTTGTTGAAGGACGCGCCGAGCGATGCGTTAACGGCGCTCTGCGATCATTTAAACCGCGCCGGCGTTGAGACGCGTGTTGAAAATGACGGGCTGCGCGTGTCCCGCGTCAATGGACGATTAAAAGCGGTGGACGTAGATGTTCAGCCCCATCCAGGCTTCGCAACTGATCTTCAGGCGCAGTTCATGGCGTTGATGGCCACAGCGGATGGGGCGTCCGCCATTCGGGAGAATATTTTCGAAAACCGTTTCATGCATGTGCCGGAATTGGCGCGCTTGGGCGCGGATATCCGCGTCGATGGACGCGAGGCTGTAGTCACCGGCGTTCCTATGCTGACGGGTGCGCCGGTGATGGCGACGGATTTGCGCGCGTCGGTCTCTCTTGTCATTGCAGGGCTTGTCGCGGAGGGGGAAACTGTGGTGAACCGCGTCTACCATTTGGACCGCGGGTTCGAGAATTTGGAAGATAAGCTGAGCGCTTGCGGCGCCAAGATCGAACGTCGCGGCGATTAGGGCGACGATTTCGGAGCGACGACCACCATGCCTAGACCGGCGCCCTTGCGCCTAACCGCCAGCACGCCGGAAGGGTTGGCGCTTGTCTCAGCCGCTGCGCAGGACGGGCTGGTTAAGGCGTCGGATATCGCGTTCGACGCTAATCGACGGCGGTTTTCTTTCGAGATGAACCGGTTCCAATGGGAGAACGCCGGCGAACGCGGACCCTATTTTCGGGCGCGCGCGATCTTGGCCTTTGATACGGTCTTGAGCGTCAAAACGAGGGGCATGCCGCCGCGCGGAGATGATGAGGTTTTAGCGCTCTTGTCGGCGGTGTTTGAGCCCGGAGACGAGGCGCCTGCGGGCGGATTGCGCCTGAGTTTTGCAGGCGGCGCTGAAATAATGCTGGACGTGGAGTGCGTCGACGCAACACTAATCGATGGCGATAAGATCTGGCCGACGCGGCGCAAGCCGGATCATGACAAACGCCAGCAAGATGGAGCGCTTTAGGGATGGCGCGGCGGTTTAACAGTGCAGACTCGGATTTTTCCGAGCGTTTTGAAGGCTTTCTGCGCGAGCCCCGGGGCGGCGGCGCGGGCGGCGCAGATGCGGCGGCGGCTGATATCGTCGCCGACGTTCGCGCGCGCGGTGGCGGCGCCGTGGCCGAGATAACGGCCAAATTTGATCAGCTGGAGATTGATCCCGAAACGTTACAGTCAGAGCGCGTCGATTTGGATCAGCTGGCGGCGCAATGCCCGACGAATGTCCGTGAAGCGATAGAGTTCGCCGCAAAACGAATTCGCGACTACCACGCGGCGCAATTGCCGCAGGATCATCGCTTCACAGATGCAGCGGGCTTGGATCTCGGCTGGCGTTGGACGCCGATCGACGCCGTTGGGCTTTATGTCCCCGGAGGGCGGGCGAGCTATCCTAGCTCCGTGCTGATGAACGCGGCGCCTGCGCAAACCGCCGGCGTTTCGCGAATGGTGATGGCGGCGCCGGCGCCGGGTGGCGTGTTGAACCCGGCTGTGGCCTATGCTGCGCAATGCGCCGGGATTACCGAATACTATCCGATCGGCGGGGCTCAGGCGGTGGCGGCGTTCGCTTACGGCGCTGGCGATCTTCGCCCGGTCGATAAGATCGTCGGTCCTGGAAACGCCTATGTGACGGCGGCGAAGCGTTTGGTCTTCGGCGATGTCGGCATCGATACGATCGCCGGCCCCTCGGAAATTTGCGTGGTGGCGGACGATCAAAATGACCCAGCGTGGATAGCGGCGGATCTATTGTCGCAAGC
>JBCCMB010000093.1:0-11058 GCA_039026555.1 Pseudomonadota bacterium | reverse complement strand
CTCAAAGCAATACTCAAAGCGATGCATCAGCACCGATGCGGTCCGCTCGTCCATGTAGACCGGCATCTGACGTCGATGTCGGATCACCAAGGCGCGCAGATCGTCAATTCCATGGCATTGATCCGCGTGCTCATGCGTAAACACAACGGCGTCCAGCCAATCGACGTCCGCCGCGAGCAATTGCTCGCGCATATCGGGCGATGTGTCGATCAGGACGCGTGTCGGCTCCGCCGAGCCGGCCAATTGCGCCGTAACGAGGATGGAACAGCGCGTGCGCCGATTTTTAGGATTTGTGGGATCGCACGCGCCCCAATCGCCGCCCACGCGTGGAACGCCGCCGGACGATCCGCATCCTAAAATGCGCACGCAAATCTCGCTGCGATCGCTCAATGCGTCCGTCCAAACAAGCGTAGGCAATTGTCTGTCGTAAGCTTGGCCGCTTCCTCATAATCCAACCCGCGTAGGTCGGCGAACGCCCGGCATACATCGACCAGATAGGCCGGTTCATTCCGGCGGCCGCGATGCGGCGTCGGCGCGAGATAGGGACAATCGGTTTCCAGGATCACGCGATCCAATGGCATATCCATCACGACGGACCGCACATCGTCCGCGCGTTTAAACGAAACAATGCCGGAGACGGAAAAATAGGCGTCCAGATCTCGCGCGCGTTCGGCGAGGCGCGGTCCGCCAGTATAGCAATGCAGCAAGGGCTGAAACGCTCCGCGCGCCATTTCACGTTCCAGAATGTCGCCCGTTAAGTCGTCGGCCTCTCGCGTATGGACGATCAGCGGAAGTTTCGCCTCGCGCGCGGCGTCGATATGCGCTTGAAACACGCGAACCTGATCCTCTTCAGGGCTGTAGCCGTAATGAAAATCTAAGCCCGTCTCGCCAACGCCGCAGACAATTTGATCTTGGCACGCTTCAATGAGCTGCTCCGCCGTTAGATCCAGATGATCCTTCGCATAATGCGGATGCGCGCCGACGCTGCACCACATATCGGGTTCACCATCTGCGATTTCGCGAATGGCGGAGAAATTCTCCATCTTGTCGCAAATGCCGATGAAGCGCGACACGCCGGCGTCGCGAGCACGCGCAATCACCTCGTCGCGATCTTCCTCATAAGCCTCCCCATGGAGGTTGACGTGGCTGTCGAATAACATTGCCGCTGGTCTAGCCGTTTCGCGCCGTCTTCTGAAGCGTTAAAAGCACGCTTGAGACGGCTTGCGCCTTGTCCATGTTCAATCCCTTCGCCTCGGACGCCGTCTCGCTGATACGCCGATGCGCGTCCGCCCACGCGCCAGCGGCGAGCGGCGTTTCTGCGCCACACGCGCGATCTTGCGTCCAGCGCATAAGGCTTGCGACCGCCGCTTCGAACGCGAGCTCCGACTTCGCCGATGATGTGATCGCCGCATTTAGGCCGCGCGCATCCAGTCGACCGCCCGCATTCGCCGCGTCCAGCGCAGCGCGCGCGGCGGTGCGCGCCTCGCTTGATTGCAGCGCTAACGCTTGTCCCGGACGTCCCGGCGCAAGCATGGCCATATCCGCCGCCGCATCGGCTGACACGCCGGCCATCGCCAGGGCGTCCAGCATTTCAGCGTTGGACAATGGATCGAGACGCAGCTGACGACAGCGGCTCTTTAATGTCGGCAGAACGGCTTGCTCGCCATGCGCTAATAGGATCAATAGCGCTTGTTTCGGGGGCTCCTCTAGCGTTTTCAGTAAGGCGTTGGCGCCGAAGCGATTGAGTTCGTCCACCGCGTCGACGATCGCCACGCGCCATCCGCCCATCGCTGGTCGAAGCGCGAAAAACTCAGCGAGCGCGCGCGCGGCGTCGACGGGAATTTCGGCCTTCAATTTTCCCTTGTCGTCCACCGGCCTCGTGATCCAACGAAAATCGGGGTGGGCGCCCGTCAGCATCAAATGCGCGATATGATTATCTTTAGGCGCGTCAAGCTCTGTCGCTTGCGCGCCCAATAGGTGTGCGGCGAACTGAAGCGCCAGCCGAGCTTTTCCGACCCCGCGAGGGCCTTGAAACAGCCATCCATGATGCATGCGGTCGCCGCCATACGCGTCCAATAAGGTTTGTTTTGCGCACGCATGGCCTATGATGGGACCAAATTGGGCCAGCTCTTCGGTCATGACGGAACGCTCGCCCCGTCAAAGCGCATTTCGACGGCGGTTAGGGCCTCCGACAGAACGGCTTCAGCACTCTGGCTGGCGTCGATTACGACACATCTTTCCGGTTCCACCTCAGCGATCGCCAGAAACGCCATGCGGGCACGCTCATGAAACGCCTCGTCCTCCGCTTCAAACGGATCCAATGGACCGCCCCGCGCGCGCCGGCGGTCCGCAGCTGTGTCGATGGGCATATCGAGTATGAGCGTCAAATCCGGGCCGCGAACACCTATAGCGATATTCTCCAGCGCTAAAACATCTTCCATCGCGACGCCGCCAGCGGCCGCTTGATACGCGCGGGTGGAATCCGAAAATCGGTCGCAAATCGTCCAGTCTCCGCGCGCCAACGCCGGTTCAATCAAATCGTCGAGATGGTTGCGACGCGCCGCGTTGAACAACAGCGTTTGCGACAATGCCGACCAAGTGACATTTTCTGGCGGATCCAGGATCAGTTTGCGCAAAGCTTCGCCGCCGGCCGAACCGCCAGGTTCGCGTGTTTCCAAGACGCCTAGCCCGCGCGACCGCAACTCAGCGGCGAGCCCCGTCATTAGCGTGGATTTGCCAACGCCTTCGCCGCCTTCCAAGGTGATGAAATGTCCGCGCGCGGGAGCCAAGCTTATTGCCCTCCGCTAATCCCGAGCAGAGCGCGTCCGATCAATCCGAGTTTCGGAATGTCCGCGTCAGCGACCAAGGGCGCGCGGATCTCTTCCATCCCTGGCGCTGAAACCACCAATTCACCGACTTGATCTCCGGCTTTGACAGGCGCGGTCAGCGGACCGCGATACGAGATATAGGTTTCCATCCGGCGCGCGGCGTCTGCGTGGACGCCGATCGTCATCGCTTCGGTCGTTTTCAGGGGAACGCGCTTAGATTGACCCAGCCAAACGTCCGCTTCGCCAACGACGACGTCTGCACCGACGATATCGCGCACCTGAAAGTCGACGAAGGCTGAGCGCATTACGCGGCGCGCTTCTTGAGCGCGATCGGCGATGCTGGGAAGTCCGTTGAGCACAATAATCCGTCGCTCGCCGTCGCGGACCGCCGTGCCGACTAGGCCATAGCCCGAAATCTCCAAGTGGCCGGTCTTCATGCCGTCCGCGCCGTCGACATCTCCCAATAAGGGATTGCGATTAGGTTGCCGGATGCCGTTCCAGGTAAATTCTCTCTCTGAATAGAATGTGTAGTACTCGGGAAACTCGGTGATCATCAGATACGCGAGCTGGGCGAGATCTTCCGCGCTGACGACATGCTCCTCATGATAAAGGCCGGTGGAGTTTTTGAAATTGAGAGTAGAGAGCCCCAATTCTTCCGCGCGCAGCGTCATTTCGCGGGCGAACGCTTCTTCCGAACCGGAAACACCCTCGGCAAGTACGATGCAGGCGTCATTGCCCGATTGAATAATGACGCCGCGGAGTAGGTCTTCGACGCGCACCTTAGAATTCAGTTCCAAGAACATGGTTGAGCCGCCAGATGCGGCGCCGCCCCGACGCCAGGCGTTTTCGCTGACAGTGAACTCATCATCCAGAGACAAACGACCATCGCGAATGCGCTCAAACACCACATAAGCGGTCATGATCTTAGTCATTGAGGCGGGGACCATAGGCTCGTCGCCGCGCTTGGAATAAAGAGTTAGCCCCGTATCGGCGTCGAGGATGTATGCAAATTCCGCTTTGGTGTTGAGCGGATCGGTTTCTTGGGCATTCGCCGTTCCCGCCAGCCCAAACACCATAAACACCAATCCGGTGATCCAAGCGCGCATCGCCGTCTCCTTATGCATTTGTGCGTTACAGAATGCGCTTCGGCCGGAGACGTCAACGCCTCCGGCCGAAAAGGATCAGCGATATTCAGCGGTTTATCGCCCTTGAACGACCACGCCCTTGTATCCCGCGTAGACAAGGCGCTCCCTGGCGGCGTCTGCGGCGCGTCGATCCGGCAAGGGGCCCAATAAAACCCGGAAAAAGTCTGAGCCGTTTACACGCGTTTCACCGATCACGGTGGAGCCGAAGCTCTCAATTTCTCTTCGTAGCGCATGCGCATTACCCAAATCAGCGAAAGCGCCGGCCTGAACGTAATGCTCGCCATAGGCTTGCGGCGCGGGCTGTTTGGGCGGACGTAGCGCTTTGACGATTTGGCGCCGTACAGACGGAGCGCCAAACATTTGCGCCTGGTTTGCGTATTCCGGCGGAAGCGAATTCGGCTCTTTCGGCGCAAGACCCATATACTGGACACGAACTTTCGCGGTGCCGGCGGCCTCGAAACCCAGGACCTGGGAGGCTTTGCGGGACAAATCGATCATTCGATCATCGACAAACGGGCCGCGATCATTGAGGCGAAGGACGACGGTGCGGCCATTCTCCAAATTGGTGACGCGCACGAGGCTCGGGATCGGCAAGGTGGGGTGCGCCGCCGTCATCGCGTTCATGTCGAAGGTCTCGCCATTCGCCGTCGGACGTCCGTGGAATTTAGGACCATACCAAGACGCGATTCCGACTTCGTCATAATTCGGTTCTGGCGTCGGGACATACCATTTGCCGGCGACTTGATAGGGGGCGCCGATTTTTTGCTTGGCGAACCCGCTGTTTGGATCGTGTACGGGCGCCTTGCGCACCGGAGCCGATGTCAGGCGTCTTTGCGGTTGATATGACGCCGGAGGCGCGCGGTGAACCGAGACCGCAGCAGGCGCTGCATCAAAAGCGCCGCTAGCGATCGCCGGGTCGCGTCCAAAATCATTTAGGCGAGGCTGCGCGTGGGCGATCTGTCTGGATTGGCTTTGAGCCGGACGCTGAGCCCGCTGAAGCTGCGATTGCCCTTGCGACCAAGCGTCAACGCGACCGCCGCCTTGGGGGCCCGGGGCTTGATAGACGATTGTCGGCGCGACCGGCGTGTTCGGGCTCGCCTTCGCGTATACGATCGGCGCCGGTTGGCGAGGTTTGGCGGCGGCCTCGCCGGTGGCGAAGGCTGCGGAGGCGAGGCCGACTGCTGATGCAGCCGCAAGCTTGAGCGCGCAGGCCGCATATTGCGGCCCTACTCTCTTGGCGTAAGCCATGCTGGTCTTCCCTTTTCAAGGTTGCCGCAAACTTATTCTTACGTTTGCTAGCTATGCCGCTTTGGCAGCGGTCTATGGCGTGAACACTAACCGACAGCCCCTTGAGAAGGGTAAATTTATTACATGCGTTTCTTCGTATTCATGGTTAAAACTGCGTTAGGGTTACTTGAAACGACTTATCTTTGACTGTATTTCACCAAAATTCAGCACCATTGACCCTCAACATGCTGAAAACATTGTGTTTTATTGCGCCCTCGCGGCGGTGCCGGCCACTGCATGTCTTAAACGCGGAAACCATTTTTATTTTCAGAAAAGCACGTTAGGAGTATCGACCGCGCGGATGGGTGGCAGAGTGGTCGATTGCACTGGTCTTGAAAACCAGCGAGCGTTTACGCGTTCCGTGGGTTCGAATCCCACCCCATCCGCCAGATAATAGATCGCAATAGCAATAAATTTGAATTGGGATCCAACGTCTCGCTTCTAAATTAGAGTGGTCGCCCTAACGTGTACGCCAATGGCGAAACCAGTCCGCGAATTGTTCAATTCCGTCTTTGAGATCGGTGCGCGGCGCATAATCGAGCTCCGCGCGCGCCCTGGCGATGTCCGCCCAAGTGCGCTCCACATCCCCCGGCTGCATAGGATCAAAGGATTTGTGCGCCGTTTGGCCCAGGGCCGTTTCGATGTTGTCAACGAGGCTCATCAACTCTTCAGGTTGATCATTGCCGAGATTATAGACCCGGTGCGGCGTCTCGATATCTAGACCCGACGCAGGCCGATCCAACGCCGCAAGCACGCCAGCCACAATATCATCGATATATGTGAAGTCGCGGCTCATGCGCCCTTCATTGAAGATCCGTATGGTTTCGCCGGCCAGAATTTTCTCCACGAAAATCCAGTAAGCCATGTCAGGCCGCCCCCATGGGCCGTAGACGGTGAAAAAGCGCAAGCCGGTGAGCGAAAGGCCGTACAGGCGCGCATAGGAGTTCGAAAGTAATTCGTTGGATTTCTTAGTCGCGCCGTAAAACGACACGGGATCGTCTGTGACGTCGTTTTCGGAGAAAGGCGTTTTTGTGTTCCCGCCATAGACCGACGACGACGACGCGTACAACATATTATCAACTTCCCAGCGACGCGCTGCCTCCAGGATGACCGCGTGACCAACCAGGTTGGAGGCGACATAAGCGGCGGGGTTTTCAATCGAATACCGCACGCCGGCCTGAGCGGCGAGGTGAACGATTTGGCTCGGCTTTCGTCCCTTCAAAACCGCCGGCAAAACCAATGGATCGGCGATGTCGGCTTCTGCGAACTCAAAGCCTGGCATTGCTTCCAGGACAGCCAAGCGCGCGCGCTTCAAAGCCGCTGGGTAATAAGTGTTGAGATTGTCAACGCCAACGACATGTTCGCCACGTTCCAAGAGTTTGACGGTCGTATGAAATCCGATGAATCCAGCGACGCCGGTGAGAAGGATCACGGGGAAACCTATTATCTGCTGATCGCCTAGGCGGCGTTTGGCCACTGAAATACAGGATGCCTGACAAATGTACAAAACCTATGCCGCACCGCTTTACGTATTCGGATTTTGTCGTCGCACGCGCCAAGAATGCGCCCGCCCTGCCCTAGCCGCTCTACATGGGATTTGGAACGCCGACTTCGTTTACGGTGCTGGTGGATCCGCGTCATGTTTTTGCGCCGCCCATTGCGCCTAGAACTCTTAAGTTCAGTTTTGCACAAGTCTCGACGTCGACTTCGGCGGAACGGCGCGCCGCCGCGACGACGGGAGCTAGAGCCCAGCGCCAATCTCGCACATCGGGTGAGAATATCCTTATCCGACAAGCCCCTCCTCGGCATATCAAAACCGCACCATATTCTGACGGAAACAGAAAATTTGACGCCGCTATTATTTGTTCGGGAAAGACAGCGTGAGGCGGACGAAGCCCTACCGTTTGATCCTTTAAAATGTGCGTGTCGTCGACGCGCAACCATGACCGTGATCGCCGAAACTTATCGAACACCGCGCATGCCCACCGATAATGGCGATCGGAAAGCCTAGAAAGGGAAACCCGTCGTGGAACGCTCCGCCAATCTCGATTTGCCCTACATCATGCCGTCTCAAGCGCAAAAGCACGTTACGCACAACGAGGCGATACGCGCGCTTGACGCGGTCGTCCAGCTATCAGTGCTTGATCGAACTCTCACCGAACCACCGGCAAGCCCGGTGGAGGGCGACCGGCATATAATCGCCGCGGGCGCCACGGATGCTTGGATCGCTAAGGACAATCAAATCGCTGCCTGGCAGGATGGCGCTTGGGCCTATTTTCCGCCGCAAGAGGGTTGGCTCGCGTGGTCCGCCGCAGATAACGACTTGTTCGTTTGGAACGGCGCCGCTTGGAACGCGGCGTCCAGCGGCGGCTCTGTAAACCCAGCCTCGCTTGTCGGCGTGAATGCAACGGCCGATACAACGAATCGATTGTCGGTGGCGTCATCAGCCGCCTTGTTCTCTCATGACGGCAATGATCATCGGTTGAAAATTAATAAAAACGCAGGCGGCGATACAGCTAGTGTGCTCTATCAAACCGGATTTAGCGGGCGGGCTGAGCTGGGACTGACGGGCGATGACAATTTTCATCTGCGCACCAGCCCAGACGGCGCCGCGTGGACGTCGCAATTATCCACCATGTCGAGTCGACCCGGTGTAGCATCGCCATGCATTAGCAGCAGCGAAATAGAAATCGCCGCTGACTCCGTTGGCGTTATTTCGACCCCCCGGTCGTCCGGTTTCTTCTTCATGCACATCTCCGATTCGGCGTATCCGCAATTACTCCACAGTGCAATTTTGATTTTCGACACGGGGTTATCGCTTGCCATGCCGTCGGTATTCGTCGGCGGAGGCGTTACCAATCAAGGAGCTACCTTGCTCACTGGCTCAACCGGCCCAACGGGCAAGACCAACATCGCCGTTCAGCACGGGCAGATCCTAATCGAGAACCGAGCCTATACGACAAGTCAAACATTTAGCTTTGTGATTTTATCGTAGCGACGACAAACAATGCATCCGCCGTCCGATGGAGTGATCGCGCCAGAAATGCTTTGTCTTTACAAGACCTTAGCCGAACGTCGTATGATCAGCCGACGCCTTTAACGGTCGTGCGCCGGTAGAAAACCCGTGCAAGGATCGCTGCGTTTTGGCTACCCGATCGAGCGCTTGCAACTCCTCCAAGAACGTTTTCAGTTGGTGAAGCTGGATCATACTAGGTCCGTCCGACGGCGCCTTATCCGAATCCGGGTGTATCTCGGCGAAGATGCCCGCAACGCCGACGGCGACAGCCGCGCGCGCCAGGGTCGGAACCATTTCGCGCTGCCCGCCGGACGTTGCGCCTAGTCGGCCTGGTTGCTGCACCGAGTGGGTGGCGTCGAAGATGATCGGTGCGCCAGTGTCCCGCGCCATGGTCGCCACGCCGCGGAAATCAATGACCAGCATATTGTAACCGAAGCTGGCGCCGCGCTCCGTGATGAAGACATTGGGATTGCCGGCGCCGACACTTTCGCGACGACGTTTTTCATGTCCCATGGCGCTAAAAACCGGCCCTTCTTGACTTTGATAACGCGGCCGGTCTCCGCAGCGGCTGCAAGAAGGTCGGTCTGCAGTACAAAATTGCGAAGATTTCTAGGACGTCTTAGAGTTTGTCGTAGCGTGGCGCATCGCAAAGTCGCGGTCTATCTCTTTCTACGTTAGACTTGATCGGCGTTCTGCAGTAAGGAGCGCCTTCAGGGTAAGGAATACTAAAGTCATGGTGTCGAATTTGGCTGCGCGCGGGCCCGCGCGATCCTCCGCCGCTGACATTGGCGTTGAGGTCATCGATACCGAGACCCAGGGCCTCGGCACCCTGAGGGGCGCTTTACACAGCCCAGACGCTCCGTTGCGCGCGGCGTTTGAAGATGCTGTCGACCTCTGCGAGCGCGTCGAGGGGCGGCTTATCGTCACCGGCATGGGCAAATCCGGCCATATCGCGCGAAAAATAGCCGCCACGCTCGCCTCCACCGGCATGCCGGCGTCTTTCGTGCACCCCGGCGAAGCGAGCCATGGCGACCTGGGCATGATTAGCCGGAAAGACGCCATTTTGGCCTTGTCGAACTCCGGCGAAACGCCGGAATTGCGCGACGTACTGGGCTATGCCGGCCGGTTCTCCATTCCATTGATCGCGATGACAGCTGGCGCTGGGTCGACGCTCGCCCAGGCGGGGAACGTCGCCCTTGTCGTTCCAAAGACGGATGAAGCGTGCGACGTCACGCGCGCGCCGACGACGTCGACGACGGTTATGATCGCGCTCGGAGATGCGCTGGCGGTGGCTATATTAAAGCGCAAAGGCTTTACCGCGCAGGATTTTCACGCCTTTCACCCCGGCGGGAAACTGGGCGCCGCGCTCCGGCGCGTCAGCGATCTGATGCACGAGCGGGAAATGCCGCTATGCCGACCTGACGACACCGTCGAAAAAGCCGTGGCAATCATGTCGGACTCCGGCTTTGGCTGCGTCGGGGCGGTTGGCGAAGATGGACGGCTGATTGGTCTCATCACAGATGGCGATTTGCGTCGTCACTTTTCACGGTCGTTAAGCGACGCGCGTGTGGCGGATGTGATGACCAAAGATCCCCTGGTGGTGCGCGAAGACAGCCTCGCGGCGGAGGCAATGGCGCTCTTCAGCGACCGGAAGATCACGTCGGTGTTTATCGTCGACGACGCAGGCAAGCCGTTAGGGCTGTTGCACGTGCACGATTGTTTATCGGTGGGGGTTGTTTGAATACCGAGCAAACATGTTTTCTTGCTCTTCGTTTTAATATCAAAATTCTAGAAAGTGGAGGCCAAGATGTCCTTGGTGTTCGATTGGTTTCGGAACGTTGGTGGCGACAATTCAATTCTGAGACGAAATGTTAATTGGTGTGCAAACTATTTTTCTGCCGCACTTGACGTTAATACATGTACGAGTTCTCGTGAAGAGTTTCTTAGCCGAGCGAAACGAATAGTGAATGCATCATCAATCGCGTACAATGAAAATGGCTGGGCTTATTTGTATGATCACTTAGACAGCGTCCCAATCGTATCGGAGTTTTTTCTTGAAAGCTGTGGCGTCAATGAAGTTGTAGTGGGATATGAGTTGTCTCGGGCGCAAAAGCGGACGTTAACGAAAATGGGACGCGCGTATGTGGACATACGGCTTTTTCCGCTGCGATTTCTAACGGACTATCATTTGTCAGCGTCGACCAATGACAAAAGTATTCACGATAGATTGGTCACGCTCACTCCAGCCCCTGAGTATATTCAACATCACGTGGCGTTTCGCAAATCCCGCGCTGCTCGCAAGTATGATAAAAGGCTTGATCCGAAAATCGGCGCTGTCTTTTTTGGACAAACTCAGTTTGATTCATCAAGAATACGCAACGGTGAGTTTATAGACGACTTATTTATTAGAGATGCCCTAGAGGAATATAAAAGTGAGCACAATTTGACTAATTTTTACATTAAAGCTCATCCACATGAACCACTTAGTCGTGAACTAGAACGAGAATTGACCAAAATCGGATGTAAAGTTACGCGAACTGACACTTACCATTTGCTAAGCGTTGATGACATTAGGGTATGCTCGCTCTCTTCGAGTGTTGGGTTCGAGGCCCCGCACTTTGGAGCAAAAGCAAAAACATTCCTTCCATCGGCTGAGAAATTTCGAAATGTTGAAGAACAAACTGACGTGGGAGATTATATCATCCTTCCGTCGAATATTTATCAGAAAGACTTTTTTGATTATATTTTGAAAGGCGACGGTAAGTTCAAGCCATATTACCCG
>JBCCMB010000092.1:0-11128 GCA_039026555.1 Pseudomonadota bacterium | reverse complement strand
CGCCGCCACGGGGATAAGGCCGTCGGCGGGCGCGGGCGGACATGCGGGCGTGTCTTCGCCTTTTTAGCTGATCCAAGAAATTCGCGAACATTTTGACGGCCCGGTCTTTCTGTGCGGAGCTATCGCAACCGGCGAGGCCGTTTTGGCGGCGCAGGCCATGGGCGCTGACGGCGGCTATATCGGCTCTGCGTTTATTTCGACGCATGAAGCGCGTGCGGCCGAGGGTTATAAAGACATGATTGTCGACAGCTCGTCCAAGGACATTGTCTATTCCAGCCTGTTTACGGGCGTGAACGGCAATTATCTTGCACCCTCTATCGCGAACGCCGGCATGGATCCGAATAATCTACCAGACGGCAAAGCCAGCGATATGAGCTTTAAGTCTGGCGGCGAAGCGGACGCCAAGGTCTGGCGGGACATTTGGGGCTCGGGCCAAGGGATTGGCGCGGTGAAATCCCGCATGGGCGCAGCGGAGTACATCGAGCAATTGACTCAGCAATATGAGGCCGCTCGGGCGCGTTTGATGGGGCTTTCTAGTCCCTACGCCGCCGCCGCCGAATAGCTTCGAGGCCCAGCCCAGCTGGCGATTAATCCGACCGGTTTGGAACCCGCGATAGCGTGGACTTCGGAAATGGAGCCCGCGCCGCATGTTCACACCCGTCAATCGTTTGATCCTCCTCCGCTGTCGGTTGACGGGCGGGCGCGCCTAAATGCTGGTCTCCCCTCATCAGTCGGCGCCGTGGGACAGCGCGCGTTGGCCCCATTTCCACCCGGCGGAGTTGGCGTGCCGATGCGGTCGCTTTTGCGGCGGCGAGTACTGGCATGATCCTGATTTTCTCGATGCGCTAGAGCGTCTACGCGCCTTGGTCGGTAAGCCGCTGGTGATCAATTCGGGCCATCGCTGCGCACAATGGAATGCGGCGGTCGGCGGCGCGCCCTTGTCGATGCACAAATCCATCGCTGCCGATATTCGCGTTCCGATAAGCGTTGGTCGACCGGATTTGGCGGCGATGGCGCGCGAGGCTGGTTTTTCCGGGCTGGGCCTCGCGCGCTCTTTCATCCATGTGGATCGAAGGGCGCGCCCTGCGCTTTGGTATTATCCAGGGAGCAAAAGCTTATGGCGGACATAATGGGTTTGGCGGCGTCGGCCGCAGGCGGCGGCGTTTTCGGCCTGATCGGCACATTGCTCGGTCGCGGCGTGTCGATTTTAGAGCGCCGGCAGGAATACGCCCAAGAACAGGCGCGTTGGGCGCATGAGGCCTCGCTCCTGCAGCTGCAAATGCAAAAGAAACGTACGGAGACGGAAGCAGAGCTCCTATTGGCGGATGCGTCGGGGTCTTGGTCCGGACTACGCGCCAGCATGGAAGCGGAGGCCGCGATCGGCGCGTCATACAAATGGGTCAATGCGGTGCGGGGCCTGACGCGTCCGGTGCTTACGGTTTTACTATGGGGCGTGGCGACGCTCGTTTTTTTCAGCTCGGATGCGGCGGCGCGCGGCGCGATTATAGAAACCGCGACCTTCGCGGCGACGGCGGCGACGCTCTGGTGGTTCGGCGATCGAGGCGTCGATCGATTTCGCGGCTATGACAAACGGCGCTAGGTCAGGTCCGCCCGTCTTGGCAGACGAATAGCGGCTTTCAATCCTCCCATAATAGACCGGCTCAATTCAATATCGCCGCCGTGCGCGCGCGCCGCGTCTCGGGCGATCGACAAGCCCAGACCGACGCCTGATACGTTCTGATTGCGTGCGGCGTCTAGGCGGCCAAACGGCCGAAGCGCTTCATCGTATTGATCGTCTGGAATGCCTGGACCGTCATCCTCCACGCTAATGGTCGTTGAGTTGGGAGTTTGAGTGATTGCGACACGCACGGAATTGGCGTGGTCGGATGCGTTATTGATGAGATTGGACAAGGCGCGCTTAATCGCGAGCGGTCGGATTTTGATGGGCTTGAGATTGTCCGTCTGGAGGGTCAGATCGATCCGGCCTTGCGCCGCCGTTGCGGCCGACTTGGCCAGGTCGGCCAATTCGGTGAGCTCGGCCTTTTCGCCTTCCTCGCCGCGCGCGAAATCCAGATAGCCTTCGAGCATGGCTTCCATCTCGGCGATGTCGTCTTTGGCGGCCTGAGTATCGACGTCTTTCAATAGAGCCAATTCCAGCTTGAGACGGGTGAGCGGCGTGCGCAGATCGTGGGAGACGCCGGCGAGCATGGCGGTGCGCTGGTCGGCGTAGCGACGGATCCGATCTCGCATGCGCATCACCGAATGCGCCGCCAGACGAACTTCGCGCGCGCCGGAGGGCTTGAACTCCGGCGGTTCGACGCCCCGCCCATAAGCGTCCGCTGCCTGCGCTAATTTTTCGATTGGGCGGACCTGATTGCGGATGAACAAGACGGCGACCAGGGTCAGCAGCGCTGTGGCGCCGGCGATCCAAAGCACAAAAATATGGCCCGTCGTCGCATAGGCGCGGTCGCGATACGCTAGGGCCCTGACAACGCCTTGCTCTAGCTCGATGCGAATATCAATGTAATCAGGATAACGCGTGGTATCGAACCAGAAGGGCGCATCCAACGCTTCAGACAATTCGCGCTGCAGTGTGCGGTCCAAAGCCGAAAAGATCGATCGGCGCTCCGCCGTGGGCAATTCGTCGTCGGGTCGGACGACGACGGACAAGCGCGTGGTTTCACGGGCCGTCATGGCGATTTCCGCAAATTGCTCGGGTTGCTTTTCGTGCAGCGCGACGAGGAAGGCGAGGTCGCCTGCAACGCCTTCGGAGAGTTTGCGGCTAACTTGGCGCCAATGACTGTCGAAGAAAGCGTAGGTCACGGCGATCTGCATCAGGGCGATCGGCAGAATGATGATCAGCAGGCTACGCCAGTAAAGGCCGCGCGGGGTGATGTCGCGCAGGCGTCGGATCTTGGGGAGAGCCAGTTGAGGCGAGCCGAGTTTGGGAAGGCGCATGCGATACAAACCCTAATCCACGGCTAAACGGTATCCGACGCCGCGCACGGTTTGCAGGTGGATCGGCTCGCGCGGATCGGGCTCGATCTTGCGGCGCAGCCGCGTGACTTGCACATCCACTGTGCGTTCTACGCCGGCGGAGGTGAGCGCCGCCAAGTCTTGGCGCGAGACAGGCTCGCCGGGGTGTTGCGCAAGAATGCGCAGCAATTGGGTTTCGCTCTCTGTAAGCCTTACGACCCGCCCATCGCGGCGAAGTTCGCCCTTGGGTACATTGAAGACTTGGCCTGACAACGACAATTCTTCGGCCGGCGCCTCGGCTTTTGCGCGCCTCAACACGGCGGCGATGCGCAAGGACAATTCTTCTGGTTCGAAGGGCTTGGGAATGTAATCGTCCGCGCCGAGTTTTAGCCCCGCTATCCGATCCGGCGCGTCGCCGCGGGCGGTTAGTAGGATCACCGGCGTTTAAATCTCAGCGCGCATCGATTCCAGAAGCGACAATCCGTCTTCGCCGGGCATCATGACGTCCAAGACCACCAGATCAAACGACATGGTTTGCAACAATCGCCGGGCGGCGGCGGCGTCCGATGCTGTCGTGACGCTATAGCCTTGCGCCGACAAGAAGCGCTTCATCAGATCGCGAATGCGATCATCATCGTCGACCGTCAAAATGTGCGCTTCCGAGGGGATCATATTACGCCCCTCCTTGAGCTGAGTTTTCGTCGGCGGCGATCGCTTGCAAAAGACTGCGCGCGCCGGCCACGCTTTCCGGCCCGGCGGCTTTGTAGGCGTCGAGCAGCGCTTCCCGCCAACCCGCCGCCGCTCGCGAGGCGAGGTCGCGGCCGATCTCTGTCAGAGACAACAATCGGCGCCGACCGTCTTTCGGACAGGGCCTACGCGCTATGAAACCTTTGTTCTCCAAAGATTTGAGATTGCGCGCGAGAGATTGTTTCGGCGCATCCAACCGCGCCCGCATCTCGCTCACATCGATACCTTCGGCGTTTAAAAGCTCGATCACGATGTCGAGTTCCGCGTCCAGCAAGTCTTTCGCGCCGGCGGCGTTCCGCGCGCGGCGGATCAGCCTGCGGGCGGCTGCGCGCAAGAGCTCGGCGCCAAGATCCAGCTCCGCTTCACGCAGATAAAGGCGTCCGTCGGCCCCGCCGCTCGCGGGTAGGGTGGGAGGTCGGTTGACATGCATGGTCACCCGCAGACAATGAAGACCTTTCCGCGAAACTCAAGCCGTTAGGGGTTTGAGTCCTTTGTTCAAGAGGCCGACCATGGCTTTGTTGCCCTACGATGATCGTGATGGATGGATCTGGCAGGACGGAGAATTCGTCCCATGGCGCGAGGCGAAGGTGCACGTACTGACGCATTCTCTGCATTACGGGTCGTGCGTGTTTGAGGGCGAACGCGCCTATGCCGGCGAAGTGTTTAAGTCCGAAGAGCATACTCAGCGCCTGCACAAATCGGCGGAGCTCGTCGGCTATGACATTCCTTACTCGGTCGCCGAGATTAATCGCGCCAAAGACGAGCTCATGGCGAAGATGGGATTTGAGAATTGCTATGTGCGGGCGTTCTCTTGGCGCGGATCGGAAATGATGGGCGTCGCCGCGCAGCAAAACTCCATTCGGACGGCCGTCGCCGTTTGGGAATGGGGCAATTATTTTGAGGACAAGATGAAGGGCATCAGGGTTACGATGTCCGATTGGAAACGTCCTTCGCCGGAAACCATTCCCTCCGCCGCCAAAGCGGCCGGCCTCTACATGATTTGCACCATGTCCAAGCATAAGGCGGAAGCCGAAGGCTTCGCTGATGCGCTAATGTTGGATTATCGCGGTTATGTCGCCGAACTGACGGGCGCGAACGTGTTCCTCATCCGCGACGGCGTGATCCATACGCCGCTCGCCGATTGCTTTCTGGACGGCATCACGCGTCGCACGGTGATTGATTTGGCCCGTGCGCGGGGACGTGAGGTGATTGAACGCCACATCATGCCGGATGAGCTTCCAAGTTTTTCCGAATGTTTCATCACCGGCACGGCGGCGGAAGTGACGCCTGTCGCCGAGATGGCGGGCGTCGCCTACAAGCCGGGCGTGATCACCGAGCAATTGATGCAGGATTACGATCGCCTCGTGCATCGCCAATTGGAGCAGGTCGGCGTCTAGACCACGCCCGATTCATTGCGAGCGTTGCTACCAAATTGTCGACGGCGCTGCATTTTGAAACAACTCGGTTAAGCGGCGGCGCGTCGCCGGGCTCGTATCTTCAGGCGGATTGAGGGCGTCGTAAAACCCATATTCAGCGATCTCGCCCGCGCTTGTCGGCTTGCGTTCCTCCCAATCGGTCGCGCGGTAAAGCAGCACGTGATCGTTTGGGAAGAAATTGTGGTTGGCGTAGACACCTAGCAATTCCGGCGGCTGATGAAGGATGAGGCCGGCTTCTTCCTCCAGCTCTCTGATTGCAGCCGTTTCGCAGGTTTCGCCGCGTTCGACGCCGCCGCCGGGAAAGTAAAATCCGTCGGTGTAGGTGTGGCGAACCAGCATGACGCGGCCGCGTGGGTCGATTGCGGCGATGCGGACGCCCAGCGTCATTGGACGCGCCAGTCGGAACCATGTTTGATGGATACGGTCGCGCAGTCTGCGTTTCATCTTTGGCCCCCGTCGATCGACTTCACCGCGAATGACCGTAGCGTTGGCGCGCAAACCAAGCTAGAACCCGCGCGCAAGTGAGTTTTGGAGGCGTTTATGGCGGCTGTTTGGGCGATTTTGGCGACCGTTGCGATTTTTGGACTGCTAAACCTGCTTGAGTTTAATCGGTTCGATTGATCATTTGCCGCGTCGCATTCGACGCGCAATCTCCAGATAGGGATCCTTAGATGCCGCTTACAACGGCCCTGATTTTGGTCGCCGTGGGCCTTGTTCTCTTGCTCATAGCGGGCGATTTGTTGGTGCGCGGCGCAGTGGCGGCGGCGTTGAAGGCGGGTGTTTCGCCCCTCGTCGCCGGGATTGTCATCGTCGGGTTCGGCACATCCTTGCCCGAAGTCATTGTTTCGATCGATGGCGCTTTGTCTGGCGGCGAAGGTCTGGCGCACGGCAATATTGTCGGGTCTAACATCGCAAATTTGTGGCTTGTGCTCGCCGTTCCGGCCTTGATGGCGCCTTTGTTGACGACCTCGACGGGATTGAAGCGGTCTGCGACCGCAACGTTAATCGCGACCGCCGCATGGATCTGGATCACCGCGTCGATCGGCCTCAACGCCAGGGTCGGCGCGGTCTTTCTAGGCGCTTTGATCGGCTACATCACCTATGTGTTCGTGGCCAGCCGGAAGGCGGATGAGATACCCAACGCGGATGAGTTGGAAGGAGCAGATCAAACGCCGGTTTGGCGGATGTCTCTGTTCATCGCCATCGGGCTTGTCGGCCTGCCCTTGGCCGCGAATTTTCTGATTACCGGCGGCGTCGCGATCGCCGAAACCATGAATATCAGCCAAGAGCTTATCGGTCTGACCCTATTGGCGGTTGGAACATCCTTGCCGGAAATCGGCGCGGCGGTGGCGGCTGCGATGCGCAAGCATGGCGATGTTGTGATCGGTAATGTCCTTGGCTCGAACATGTTCAATTTGCTCGCCGCCGGCGGCGCCATCGCGTTGATCAAAGATCAGCAATTGGCGTCGAGCTTTCACGAATACAGCCATTGGGCCATGGGTGCGGCTACGATCATGGTGGCGTTGTTTATCTTCACGAAACAGCCGATTGGACGGTTGGTCGGATTGCTGTTCCTGCTGCTGTATTTGACATACATCGCCGGGCTGGTGCGGGGCTGGACGATAAATGATTTGCCCGACGCGTTCATCGAACCGATCGAAAGCACGGTCCAATGACGTTGAGACGCGCTTTGATTACGGGCGCGGGTCAACGTCTTGGCCAGGTCATGGCGGGCGCGTTGGGCGCGCGCGGATACGCCGTCGCCGTCCATTATCGCGGGTCGAACGCGGGCGCAGAGGCGACTGCGGAGACTGTGCACGCCGCTGGCGGCAGCGCACAACTCGTCCAAGCCGATTTGCAAAGTGAAACGGAAACCGCCGGCCTTGTCGCCGCCGCCGCTAACGCGCTTGGGGGACCGCTTGGCTTGCTGGTGAATTCGGCGTCGGCGTTTTTGCCGGATGAAGCGATCGACCACCGCCGCGAGGGCTGGGATCTGCACATGGATGTGAATTTACGCGCGCCCATCCATCTGGCCCAGCAATTCGCCAAGCAATTGCCCGCGGATCAAAAAGGCGTGGTCGTCAATATGATCGACCAGCGCGTTTGGAAGCTGAACCCAACCTTCTTCACCTACACCTTGTCTAAATCCGCGCTATGGGCGGCGACGCAGACCCTGGCACAGGGCCTGGCGCCGAACATTCGCGTCAACGCCATCGGCCCTGGGCCGACGCTGCGAAATGCGCGGCAATCGGATGAGGATTTTCAAAAGCAAGTGGACGCGACATTGACGGGCGAGGGCTCAAACCCAGACGAGATCGCGCGGGCGCTCTTGTATTTGCTCGACGCGACCGCCGTGACCGGACAAATGATCGCCGTCGACGGCGGCCAGCACCTGATCTGGCAAACGCCGGACGTTGTTGGCCTGGTTGAATAGCAGTTTGGAGGGCGGGCGCATGAACGAAGCCTTCGGCGGGCGCGATCCAGCCCTCACTGAAATATTTGTCGATCGGCTGCGCGTGCGCGCGCAGCTTGGCGTTTACGCGCATGAAAAAGGAAGGACGCAGCCGCTGGTTGTCAGCGTACGCGCCTGGGCCAAGCTTGATGTAACGTCGGACGATTTGTCGGAAACGGTCGACTACAATGCGTTCGCCAAGGCCGCGCAAAGTTTGGCGCACACCTGCCACCATCAGTTGGTGGAAACCTATATCGACGCCTTAGCAGACGCGGTGATGCAGGATGAACGTATTTTGGCGGTGGAGGTGCGCGCTGAGAAATCCGAGGCGATTATGGACGCCGACGGCGCCGGCGCGGTCGTCTTTCGACGGCGGTGACATGGCCTATTCCGGCGCCCGTAAATCCTTGGCGACGATGAAATCAACAAACCGCCACGGCGCATCGTCGCTCTCCCGGCTGAATACTGAGGCCGCCGAAGTTGGAAAGCGCGTACGCATGGCCGCCGCGCGTTGATCGCCCATGGGCGCAAGCGACACTGATAAATCCTGAAGGCCGGGATTATGCCCAACGATCAGCATGCAATCGCCGTCAGACGCGTCGGCGATTTCTAAGATGGTTCGCGGCGCGGCGAGATAAAGATCTTCGGTCTCGCTTGGGGCCGCCTGCATGAAGATTTCCGTAATCGCCGCCCAAGTTTCCCGGCATCGCCGCGCGGTGGAGATATAGGCGGTGTCCGGGGCGAGCCCCTTTGCGATCAAAGCTTTTGCAACCAGCGGCGCATCATCCCAGCCGCGCGGCGCCAAAGCGCGATCATGATCGTCTTCGCCGGGTCTGGCGAGTTCGGCTTTGCCGTGTCGGAAGAGGATAAGATGGCGCATAAATCAGAAAAGCTAAACGAGCCCATCAGGGCGGGCGGCTTGTAACTAACCCGGCTTGGGCGCACTTCCAATAACGAACACGCAAAACGCGAGGAACATCCTTATGAGCCTTCTGCTCGGCGACGTCGCCCCCGACTTTGAAGCGGACACGACACAGGGCCGCATCCGCTTCCATGAATGGATCGGCGATCAATGGACAGTGTTCTTTTCGCATCCCGCCGATTTCACGCCGGTCTGCACGACCGAGCTGGGCTACACCGCCAAATTAAAGCCGGAATTCGACAAGCGAAACGTCAAAGCGCTGGCGATTTCAGTCGACCCTTTGGAAACGCATCAGGGCTGGGTCAACGACATTGAAGAAACGCAGAATGTCGCGATGAATTTCCCGATTATCGCCGATCCGTCGCGTGAAGTCGCCAATCTCTACAATATGGTCCATCCGAATGCGGACCCGAAAGTGACTGTGCGCGCCGTCTACGTGATTGACCCGAATAAGAAGATCCGGGCCAGCTTTACCTATCCGCCAAGCTCGGGCCGGAATTTCGACGAGGTGCTGCGCCTGATCGACAGCTTGCAATTGACGGACGGGTATAAGGTCGCGACGCCGGTGAATTGGGCGGATGGTCAGGATGTCATCATCGTGCCGTCGCTTACGGATCCCAATGAAATTGCACGCCTCTTTCCGAAGGGCTTCACTGAGGTGAAACCCTATCTGCGCGTTACGCCGCAGCCCAACCGTTAGACCGCGCAAAACCTGTTTCGCTGGGAGGACAATACCGCTAGCGTCGCGACATGCGGTATTTGCCCTTTTTAAGCGTTCTTGCGGGCTTCGGGCTTAGCCTCGCCCTTGTAGGCGCGACGCCTTGGGCGTGGGCGGGCGTTGCGCTGTTCGGCGTCGCATCCTTGTTTGGGCTCGCGGACTATTTCCAGGTGCAGCACGCAATCCGGCGCAATTATCCCGTAACGGGTCGCATGCGTTGGTTTTTCTACTGGCTGCGGCCGTTTTTACGCCAATACATTGTCGAAAGCGAAACCGAAGGCCGGCCCTTCAATCATGAGCAGCGGACGCTGGTTTATCGCCGCGCCAAAGACGTCTCTAGCGTTGAACCCTTTGGATCGCATGTTGATGCGGGTCCGGAGGGTTATGAATGGCTGTCGCACTCTCTCGCCGCCAAAACGCCGAAGCCCGACAGCTTACGCGTACAAGTGGGCGGGCGGCATTGCGCGAAGCCCCATACGGCCAGCATCCTCAATATTTCGGCGATGAGTTTTGGGTCGCTTGGCGCCAAAGCGATTGAAGCGCTCAACAAAGGTGCGGCGGCCGGCGGATTTTATCATGACACGGGCGAGGGGGCCGTTTCGCGTCATCATCGCCATGGCGGCGATTTGGTCTGGGAGTTGGGATCAGGCTATTTCGGGTGCCGCGCGCCGGATGGGAGTTTCGATCCGCAGAGATTCAAAGACGTCGCCGCCGATGATCAGATCAAAATGATCGAGGTAAAACTGTCCCAAGGCGCAAAGCCGGGCCATGGAGGCGTGCTGCCGGGGGCGAAAGTCTCCCAAGAGATCGCGGAAGCGCGGGGCATACCCATTGGGGAAACTTGCATCTCGCCGCCCTATCATCCGGCTTTCTCAACTCCCTTGGAGATGATGGCGTTTGTGGCCCAGCTGCGGGATTTGTCGAACGGCAAGCCCATAGGGCTGAAGCTCTGCATGGGGCCGCCGCGCGAGTTTTTGGCGCTGGTGAAGGCCATGCTGGATACGGGGATCGCGCCAGACTTCATCGTTGTCGACGGCGCGGAAGGCGGAACGGGTGCGGCGCCGGTCGAGTTTCAAGATCATATCGGCGCGCCGCTGCGCGATGGTCTCATCTTGGCGCGCAACGCGTTGGTCGGCGCAGGATTAAAGGACGACGTCGCGCTCGCCGCGTCCGGCAAATTAATCTCTGGCTTCGGTATGGCGGCGTCCATGGCGTTGGGCGCAGATTGGGTGAATTCCGGCCGCGGTTTTATGTTCGCGCTGGGCTGCGTTCAATCGCTGCAATGCCACACCAATCATTGCCCCACCGGCGTCGCCACGCAGGATATAGGCCGCCAACGCGCGTTGGTTGTGACGGACAAAGCCGCGCGCGTTCGTAATTTTCATCATAATACGGTTCATGCGCTGGCGGAGGTGTGCGCCGCGGCCGGTGTTGAGCATCCGCGCGATTTGACGCCGGACCGTTTGATGATCCGCATGTCGCCGACGGAGGCAAAGCCCGCGACTGACGTCTACAATATTCTTGACCCCGGAGCTTTGCTTTCGGCGCCAGCGCGTACGCCGCTCGGCGAGGCGTGGGCGGATGCTGATCCGTCGCGGTTCGGCTGATGGGCCGGGTGCGTGCGCAGGCGTACGCCGCTCTCGCATGGGTGCGTGAACGGCCGCTTATTGCGATTGCAGCTGCTCTAGCGGCGACGTCGCTCTGTTTCATTCTTGTCTCGATGACAAAGACGCCGCGGGATGATCGCGAGTGGGTCGAGCATTTGTCCGTGCTTCCCGCGGCGATGATCGATGAGGAAAGCGGCGCTTGGTCCGTATCGCCTGTGCGCGATTGGTCCTATGAACCGTCCGGGCCGTTGCGCAGGGATAGGACGGCGG
>JBCCMB010000091.1:0-11405 GCA_039026555.1 Pseudomonadota bacterium | reverse complement strand
CGCGGCCGTTGTCGCTTAACACGCCGGCGATATCGCGCGCCGAACCGTTAGGATTGTCGCCGGCATAGCGGAAGGCGATGCGATTTTCCCCTTCTAGGCGATCTAAACTCGCCTCATCGGCGAAATAATCGCCGTCATGATGGGCGATTGGGATGGTGACCGCGCCGGTTTCGCCATAAGCGGCGGTGAAGTTAGTGCTGGCGGAAATGACCAATTCTTGCGGCTTGCAGACAAAATTCAACGACGCGTTGCGCATCAACGCGCCAGGCAGCAAGCCGGTCTCGGTCAAAATCTGGAAGCCGTTGCAGACCCCCAGAATATAGCCGCCGCGATTGGCGTGCGCTTTCAGCGCGCCGATAATGGGCGAATTTCCCGCCATCGCGCCGGCCCGCAGATAATCGCCATAGGAAAACCCGCCCGGCACCATGACCAAATCCAGGCCTTGCGGCAGATCGGCGTCCTTGTGCCAGACCATGGCCGGCGCTTGGCCGGTGACCTGCTCGAGCGCAGTCTGGGCGTCGCGGTCGCAATTGGACCCGGGGAATACGATAACGGCGGATTTCATAGACGAAGCCTCTAGCAAGCTTCGCAGCGCCAGGCGAGCCCTTAACAAGGCTTAATGCAAACCCTGCGAATGTGCGGGCTCAGCTCGTAGACCGTTAAGGGATTTCCGCCTAAAAACATGGAAGATTTGCAGCGTTCCTACGCTGTTAAACGGAGTAGAGCGATGCGTGGTTTGGCAACGGTGTTGGCGGCGGCGGCCTTGGCGGGATGCAGCACAGTGGACGGCGTCGGCAAAGATATCTCAGCGGCCGCGACCGGCCTGGAGAACGCCTTGTTCGGTCCAACCGTAGTGGAGCCATCGGAAACCGGCGAAAGCCCTCGCGAGGATTTTGGCGGACAGGGGCCGGGCTGCAATCCTTATTCGGATCTGTTCGGCGGCCCGGAAAACGATCTCTATCGTGGTTTGCCGCCTTGCAAATAACCGCCCCGCTAACGGCCACACCGGCCGCGTAGGCGGGTCTAAGATTACAATTTGGTTGGACTTGCTTGATTTGCGCTTGAGCTTAGCTTGGAACGCCGTCAGATAGAGTCGTCTGATATGGCGAGGGAGTTTGCTATGCGTGTCGCGATCGGGACGTTGCTGATTAGTTTGTTGGCGGCCTGCAATACGATTGAGGGCGTTGGGAAAGACATTTCGAAAGGCGGCGACGTCATCGCTGATACGGCGAGCGACGTTAAAGAAGACATTTCGGATTAAGCCGCGTTTGAGCGCTAGCGGAACAAAAAAAGCCGGCCGTTATGACAACGGCCGGTCTCTAGTGTTTTCGTCAAGATTTTTGGCAGTCTGGCGCTACCAGATCGATACGCGATCTTCTGGCGGAATGTAGAGCGCGTGGCCTTCTTCGATCCCAAACGCCTCATACCATTCATCCATATTCCGAACGACGCCGTTGACGCGGTATTTCGGCGGCGAATGAACGCCGGATTTTAGTTGTTGGACGGTTGCTTCTTCTCGGTAAAGCGCACGCCATACTTGCGCCCATGACATAAAGAAGCGTTGGTCGCCGGTGAGGCCGCCTAGTATCGGCGCTTCTTCGCCGTTCAGCGACAATTGATACGCGTGGTAGGCGACGCTCAACCCGCCTAAATCGCCAATGTTCTCGCCTAAGGTTTGGCGGCCGTTGACGAACAAATCCTGGACCGGCGAGAATTCCGCATATTGGTCGACCAAAGCCTGCGTACGCGCCTCGAAAGCCGCTTTGTCTTCGTCTGTCCACCAATTGCGCAGCACGCCGTCGCCGTCGGATTTGGAGCCCTGATCGTCAAATCCATGGCCCATTTCATGGCCGATCACGCCGCCGATCGCGCCGTAATTGATGGCCGGATCCGCCGCCAAATCGAAAAAGGGCGGCTGCAAAATAGCGGCCGGGAAGACGATTTCATTGCGGTTGGGCGCGTAATAGGCGTTCACCGTTTGCGGCGTCATGAACCACTCGGTGCGGTCGATCGGCCCGCCAAGATCCGACAATTGGTCCTTCCATGACCAGTCGGCGGACGCCAATGCGTTTTCGAACGCATCGTCCCCGACTTGAAGCCCGTCATAGGCTTCAAAATTTTCAGGATAGCCGATTTTGGCGACGAATTTCGCCAGCTTGTCCCTGGCTTGCGCTTTGGTTTCGTCACCCATCCACTCCAGCCCATCAATGCGCTGGCCATAGGCGGTTCTGAGATTCTCAACCAGATCATCCATGGCGGTTTTGGCCGCCGGAGGGAAATGGCGTTCGACATAGACTTTGCCGACCGCCTCGCCGAGCGCGCCTTCCACCGCGGAGACGCCGCGTTTCCACCGCTCGCGCTGTTCCGGTTGCCCCCGCAGCGTCCGGCCGAAAAAGTCGAACACGGCGTCATCGACGGCTTTCGGCAGCGTGGCGGCGCGGTTGGAAACGAAATGCGCGGCGAGATAGGCTTTCCAATCATCCAGATCTGCCGTGTTTGCGAGATTCAGCAATCCGGCGATTGCGTCCTTCTCACGCAGAACAAACTCGCTTTGGTCGCCCAAACCCAGCTCGACGAGCATCGTCTCGATTGGAAAATCCGTCGCGAGCGCGGCGAAGTCCTCGCGCGATGTAAGATTGTAGGTGAGGTCGCGGTCACGGCGCTTGGCGCGATCCCAGTGGATTTCCGCCATCTGGGTTTCTAAGGCCATGACCCGTTCTGCCGCGACCCGCGGATCTTCATATCCGGCGAAACCCAACATGGTTTCAAGAAAATCGACGTACTGGCCGCGGATCTCGGCGAAGCGGTCATTGTCGTCGAGATAGTAGGACCGATCCGGTAGGCCCAAGCCGGCTTGCGTTACGTAAAAAATGTACCGATCGGTCTGTTTGCTATCGATATCCACCCAACCGCCAAAAGGCGCGATGTATCCGTTCGCAGCAAACAAAGCGGCGAGGTCCTCACGCGTGTTCGCGTTTTCAATCCGTTCAAGGTAGGGGGCGAGGGGGGCGAGGCCTTTGTCTTCGATGACGGACTCTGCCATGAACGCGTTATAATAGTTAGCGATCATGCCTTCCAACGAGCCGGGATCGGGCGCGGCGGCGGCCGTGTCTTCGATAATCGCACGTACTTGCGCTTCGGATCGATCCGACAACAGCGTGAAGACGCCATAGCGCGATTTGTCGGCCGGGATTTCAAACGTATCGAGCCATGCGCCGTTAACGTGGCGGAAGAAATCATCGCCGGGCGCTGTATCTTGCGCGACCGTTTCCAAATCCAGGCCGAACTCGCCAAAGGCGGCTTTCGCGGCAGGCGCCGTTTGTTCGATGGCGGTCTCGTCAGGCGTCGTCGCCGGCGCGCACGCCGCAAGCGCTCCGAAAGATGCTGACGCGATCAGCGTTTTATACATTGAAGTCCTCTCAATTCGGTGAGTCGGTCCAATAAAGCGACATTGTCGGACCGCGAGCGACTCTATTCCGCAGGCTGGGTCGCGGGCGGCAAGTCGCCGGCCGAACCGCCTGCATGCAACGTCGCGCTTTCATCATAGGTGCCGCCTATCGGCCGGAAGGGCGTACCCCGCAGCATCCAATCGAAATACCGCTTAATTTCAACGCCAATCGCATAGAGCGCCGGTACGAGCAGAAGGCTGATGAAAAGGGCGAACACAACCGCGCAGCCCAAGCTGACCACCATCGGCTTCAGGAATTGCGCCTGCACGGAACGGTCGGCGATCATCGGCAAAATGCCGACAAATGTCGTCAGCGACGTCAACAAGACCGGGCGGAAGCGCATGACGCCCGCCTCGACCACGGCTTGCACGGCGCCGGCGCCGGATCTTCGGCATTTGTTGAGATAATCGACCAGGACCAAATTGTCATTGATAACAACGCCGGCGGCCGCTGCGACCCCAAAAACGGAGAACAGCGCCATTGGGATGCCGAAGAAGAGATGGCCGAAAACGGCGCCCGCGACAGCGAAGGGGATCGCCGTCATGATCAAAAGCGGCTGCCAGTACGATCCAAAGGCGACCGCCAATACGATGTACATCACAACAATGGCGACCACCTGAAGGATCATCGCCTCGCTGATAAACGCCTCTTCGCGCTCTCCTGCGCCGGACTCGGAGGTTTCCAGGCCCGGATAGCGATCGCGTAATTCAGGAAGATAGCTCTCTTCAATGTCGTTCGTAATCCGTTGGCGCTCATCGCCATTGATCTGCGCGAAAACGGCGATCGAGCGCTGACGCTCATTGCGCAAGATGACGTTCACGCCCGGCGCATATGTGATGTCGACCACTTCGAACATCGGAATTTGGCGGCCGTCATTCGTGCGGATGCGGAACTCCCGCAAACTGTCGAGCGAGCGGCGGGCGTCCTCGGGCAGTTTAACCATCACGCGGACGTCGTCGCCCTCGCGCGGAAGACGCTGCACTTCTTCGCCGTAATAGGCTTGGCGCACTTGGCGGGACACCTCGCCAAGCGTTAGGCCGAGCGCTTCGGCGCCGGGCTTCAGCGACAAGCGAATTTCTTCGCCCGCGGCGGACAAATTGTCGCCGATATCATAGGCGTCGGCGTAGGTTGCCAGCTTCGCCTTCAAATCCCCCGCAGCGGCTTGCAGCACGTCGAGATCCGGATGATTGAGCGCGAACCGAATTCGGTCGTCCTGCCGGTTGAAGGTGAAGTCGAACGTGACCTCTTCAGCGTCTGGGATCGGACCTGTCAGTTCGCGCAGACGAGAGGCGAGCTGCTTGGTCGAGATATCGCGCGGCCGCGTTTCCGGCGGCGAAAGATCGACATAGGCCTCAATAAACCGGTTATAGGCGATGATCGATGCGCCCTGGATCACGTCCTCGTCGGCGTTTGGATATTCCTCCTGCAAATCTTCGCGCAATTTGTCGACGCCGAGGTCCAACGCGTCGCGTACGTCCATGGTTCGGCTGAAGGGCGAGCCATTGGGCATTTCGATATTGACGAAGATAAGATCGCCCTCGATCTCCGGCATGATTTTCATCACCACATAGCCATGCTGCATAAGGCTAACCGCGAGGATGAATAGGGCGATAAAGAACGACGCCGTCGCGTACCGGAATTTAACCGCCGCTTCCAAAATAGGCTTGTAAACATTGTCCGCAACCCACAACAGGCTATCGGCGATGCGCGATTGGAACCTTGCGAATTTGCCACCCATGCCGTCGAATTTTTGAGGCTTTAGGTGCGATAAGTGGTTAGGCAGGATGAGGAAGGCTTCAATCAGCGAGAAGGTCAACGCCGCGATCACGGTTATAGTTAGGTTTTGCGTGAATTGACGTTCGGGTCCGGAGATAAGCGCCCATGGGGCGAAAGCGATCATCGTGGTGATCACGCCGAACACCACCGGCTTAGATACCGCAGTTGCTCCAGAGATGGCCGCCTGGAGCCCCTGGTTTTTACCTCGCTCCACCTCGCCGTGAATATTCTCGCCGATGATAATAGCGTCGTCGACTACGACCCCGATGACCAACAAACAGCCGAATAGGCTGAGAATGTTCAATGAGACGCCCAAGAAGGGCAGCAGCGCGAAGCCGCCTGCAAAGGCCGTTACGATGCCCACAGCGACCCAAAAAGCTACGATCGGACGTAAGAACAAGATCAAAAGAATAAGCACCATCGTTGTACCGATTACGGCGGAGTTTCCGATGATGTTCATCAAGGCCGAGAAAAAGTCGTGATCATCCCAAAGGATGTCTAGTTCGAGCGTTCCCGGCAGTTTTTCGTTTTCAGCTTCGACGAATTCCTGAATCGCCCTGGAGTAGGCGGGGAGATCCATCACTTCGGTTTGCGGGAGGAAGATAAACGCGGCGGCGCGCTTATTGAAGCGCGCATCTAGATCGGCGTCTACAAAACCGTCCTCAACAATGGCGACATCGTCCAGACGCACTACGCCGCCATTGGCCGTCTGACGAATGATTAGGTTTTCAAATTGCGCCTGGGTGTCGGCCAGAGCCCGGGTCTGCAATGATACGGATCCGGTCTGCGTGCGCACGCTGCCGCCGGAACCGTTGACCGACGCCGACCGGATCGCGTTGGCGACGCTGTCGAAAGTCAGCCCATACCGGCGCATCGCGTCTTCAGATACTTCGATGGTGACTTCTTCGCCCAAAATGCCATTGACTTCGGCCAATTCGCCGCCCGGAATCTGCGATAGCCGATCGCGTAGTTTTTCGGCCTCACGTTTCAGCTCGCGAAGATCGATATCGCCGCTAAGAACGATCCCGCCATAAGGCTGCGTCTCCCGCCAACGCAGCACTTGCGGCTCATAAGCGCTATCGGGAAGATTGTTGATGGCGTCGACGCGGCTTTTCACTTCGTCCATGAAGACTGCTGTGTCGGTGGAGTTCTTGGTGTTGATCAAGACGGTGCCCGAGCCCTCGCGCGAAATGCTCGTCAGCTCCTCCATGCCGTCAATGTCCGCGATCGCCTCTTCCATGCGGACGATGAGTTGCTCCTCTACTTCTTGAGGCGATGCGCCGGGCCATGTGATGTTGATCTCGACGCCGTTGAAATTAACAGCGGGGAAGGTTTCTTTTTCCAATCGGCTGTAACCGATCACGCCGCCCACCAGCGCGACCAGCATTAACAGGTTTGCGGCGACGGAGTTACGCGCCCAAAATGCGATTAAGCCGTTCATTGCGCTGCTCCTGAATTGCCGGGCGCGCTCGCGATCACGCCTGTATCAGAGGTAGGACGCGAACCTTGCCCGTCGACAACCAAAACGCGCATGCCGTTGGCCGCAGCTTGCACCGGCGATACGATGACAAGGGCGTCGTCATCCAGACCAGATCTGACATACACGCTTTCGGGCGTCGAGCGAAGCACATCGACTTGGCGAATGTGCATATACGCCTCGTCTTCCGATAAATCGTCGGCGGCCTCAAAGCCTGCGGGCGGGGCGTCTTCAATGACATAGACCAGATCGCCGCTGCGCAGCGCCGCCCGAGGCGCTGTCAGCACATTTTCGATCATTCGGCCTTCGATGCTGGCGTTGACGAACAAGCCAGGCGCCAGCGGCGCGCCGTCGTCCGACCCTTCTCCGAAAGGATCGGCGACCTCGACGAAAACTGACGCAAGGCGGGTCGTGCTGTCCACGCGCGCGCCGGTTCGCATGATCACGCCGCGCCACTCATTACGGACGCCGCCGGCGCGGTTCGACAAAATGACGGCGGGACCAGGATCGTCCGCCGTTGCGGTGAAAGCCAAGGATAAACCAATGTCGGCGAGCTCATCATTTGATAACTGAAGCTCGACGACCACCACGTCCGTAGAAAATACGCTGGCGATCGTGACGCCAGGCGAAATGTATTGGCCGACCTCGATCATTTTAGATTGGACGCGGCCGTCAAAGGGCGCGCGCACCGCGGTACGCGCCAATTGCAGCGCGGTGTCTTCAGCTTGCGCTTCTGCGGCGGCTAAACCAGCGCGCGCTTCTTCCAATTGCGGTTGACGCAGAGCAAGCGGGGAGGGCACGCCGACGCCGATTTCTTCCCAATCTTTGCGAGCGTTGTCAGCTTCCGCTTCTGCAAGCGCGAGCGATTGGCGCGCGGTCGCTACTGTACTTTCCGCCCGCACCATGGCGAGCTTGTAATCAGCGTCGTCGATGCGCATCAAAATTTCGCCGCGGCGCACAAAGCCGCCGTCTTCCAGGTTGGGCGAAACGTAAACCGCTTTACCGGAGATCTGAGCGGACAAATTCGCCTCGCGCCGTGGGGTGACTTCACCTTGCGACGCCACCGTCAGCGACACGTCTTGCCGGCTCATGCCGTCAACGAAAACAGGCAGACCGCGCGGACCTTCCGCCGCTTCCTCGGGTTTTTCCTTCAATGCGCCCAATACGATATTGGTGAGAAAGCCCGCAGCAATAATGCCAACGGGCAGGGCGATCGTGAGTAGGAGGGCCAGGGCGCGATTGCGGGTCATGGCTGCAGACTTTCTTGAGACTTATCTTCAGGTGATGTTGGAGCGGTGTTTGGGACGAGCGCCGCTGCGCCGCCGCCGCCAAGCGCGAGATGATATTCAACGCGATTAATGGCGCGGGACGCATTGACGGTCGTCAATTGCCGTTCCGCGCTGATGCGGCGGGTTTGCGCATCGATGAGGTCGAAAATCGAGATCAGACCGCGCTGATATTGGCGTTCAGCCAAGGCTTCGGCCGCTTGAGCTTCGACCAAAGCGTCCTCCAGCGCCAATTCCTGCAGCGCGAAGGACAGATCCGCGGATCGCGCTTCTTCCACCTCGCGCCAGGCGTTGAGAACCGTTTGAGCGTATGTCGCGGCGTTGACGCGCGCTTGCGCCTCTGCGCTTTCCGCGTCCGCTTTTAGCGCGCCGCCGTTAAAGATCGGCGCGGCGAGGTTGGCCAACAGCCGACCCGCGATGTAATCCGCGTCGAGCAGATTTTCATAATCGTCATCGCTCACGCCGATATTGGCGGAAAAGCTCAAAGACGGCCGGAGCGATGCGCGTGCGATATCCGCACGCAGGCCGGACGCCGCCAAGCGCGCTTCGGCCGCTGCGATGTCTGGGCGTCGCGCCAGAAGATCCGCCGGCTCGCCGCCGGTTTGTATCGGCGGTAATTCCGGCAAGGTCTCAGGAGCGTCGATTTGCGCCGAGGGATATCGCCCGAGCAGGGTTTCCAGCGCGCGAGACGCATCGTCTACGGCTTGTTCCGAGCTGGCGATGTTGGACCGCGCCGTCGCCTCTGCGCTGCGCGCCAGGCGCACGTCGAGCGCTGTCGATAACCCGCTGGAAAAACGACGTTCGGTCAGCGCCAGGGATCTTTGCCGCGCGACGCGCTCATCTTCGGAAAGGTCGCGTTGTGCGATGGCGTTCGACAAAGAAATCCAAGCCGTCGCCGTACTCGCCGCGATCGACAGGCGCGCCGCGGCGAAATCAGCTTCCGACGCCAGCAAATCGGCGCGGGCCGCGTTAACGGTGTTTGAGACGCGGCCCCAAAGATCGGCTTCCCAGCTGGCGCTCAGACCCCAGTCATAGACGGCGGCGTCGGTGCTTTGCGGCGCTCCTGCGACTTCAAACACGGTCCGCGACGTACCGCCTGAGCCGGTGGCGTTCACGGATGGCAGGCTGCGGCCGAAGGCAGCGCGCGCCGACGCGTTGGACGCTTCCACTCGCGCCGCTGCGGCGGCGAGATCAAAATTTTCGCCGAGCGATTCGCCGATCAGTGCGGTCAGCTGCTCCGATCCGAACTGATCGATCCAGTCGGACGCCGGCGCCGCCTTTTCCAGATCCACCGCCCAAGCATCCGGCGTATCGGGCAGCCCAGCCTCTTTCGGACCCGGGACGTTGGCGTGAGTTGCGCAGCCAGACGCGAACGCCATCGCCGCGAGTCCAAGTATACCGTCTGTCCTTCGCCTGTCGGCCATTCTTTATGCGTTCCCGTTACTTTGCGTGTGTTTCCGTCGCCGCGCGACACCCACGGCGGCGGGCAGAATTGCTAGGACTGCGCCCATCAACCGTCTAGTAAGATCATGCATATCGTTTGTCAAACAGTTTTTATTGAAAAACAATAATTACCGTCTGTCGATTGTCGCACGCGCACTGACGCAAAAGGGACATGAATTCTGACTTATGATAGGCAAAAGCATGAACCTTGTTTGAATTTCTCTATAGATAGGCGGATTTATTTTGGAATCGAGGGAGAACAGCGCCGCGTAATGAATATAGACCCCGCTCAAAAGCGCCCGGCGAGCGTGTTTGCGGACATTTCGAGACGCAAACGGAGCGCCGATTTTATTGTACTCTGCGCCGGCGCCGGCGCGTTGTTCGCCGTGTTTGGTCTGTTTGGTCTCGTAGAGGCGTGGGCCGCGCTTGTCGCCCCGGCGATTTTCGCGATGGGCGCGCTCGCCTATTTTATCGGCACGTCGGATTACGAGGTGGTGGGTAAGGACGATACGGACGTCGCTGCGGCGGACGCCGTCGAACTCAAGATAGAAAGCGAACGGGCGGTTCGCGCGGCGCTCATCGAAGCGTTGCCGGAGCCGACTTTGTTTGTCGACGCGGATGGGCGGATTGAGATCGCGAATGCGGAAGCTCGCCGCAGATTCCGCTTTGTCGGGCAGGAGCCGCTCCTGTCCGCCGTTGTGCGTCGCCCCGAAGTCTTAACCGCCGTAGAAGACGCGCGCGAGACGGGCGACGCGCAGATGTTCGAGTTCATGGAACGAGACGAGACCGATGTATTCTACGCCTGCGTCGCGGCGCTGGTTCACAGCGAAGGCGGTTCGGGCGTCTTGCTGACCATGCACGATCTCACGGATATTAGACGTGCGGAGCTCTCTCGCGCCGATTTTCTGGCGAACGCCAGCCACGAATTGCGTACGCCGCTGACCTCGCTTGCTGGTTTCATCGAGACCATGCGCGGTCCGGCGCGCGACGACCACGAGGCCTGGGATCGTTTCTTAGAAATTATGCATGGCCAGACCGAACGCATGCGCCGCTTGATCAATGATCTTTTGTCGCTGTCGCGCATTGAGTTGACCGAGCATAAACCGCCGGAAACCATGGCCGACTTGGCTGCGGTTGTCAGCGAAGTGGGGGACGCGCTGACGCCGCTTGCTGAAGAACGCGATGTTCGATTGCGTATTTCTGGTCCCGCCAGTGGCGTCTTGGTCGCAGGCGTGCGTGATGAGCTCACCCAAGTGGCGCAAAATCTCATCGACAATGCAATTAAATACTCGCGTGCGGGAGATGTTGTTGAAATAGAAGTGTTGACTGATTTGGCGCGCGAAGAGGCCGCCGCGCGAGCAGGGCGACGATGGCCGGACGCCGCGCGCATTTCGATCGCGTCAGCGCCCGCCGGCTCTTCGCTTGGACCGCCGCGGCGGTCTGATGAAACTGGGACGCCCGCCGGTGCGATGCGCTATGCGGTTCTGCGCGTTTCTGACAGCGGCCCTGGCATCGGCCGACGTCATCTGCCGCGTTTAGCGGAACGTTTCTACCGCGTGGATCCCGGACGAGGACTGAAGCGCGGCACCGGTTTGGGGCTTGCGATCGTGAAGCACGTGGTAACGCGTCATCGAGGCGAGTTTCTCGTGGAGAGCGTCAGCGGCGCCGGAGCGGCGTTCGGCGTGTTGCTTCCAAATTATGAGCCCTCAAACGTCGAGTTGGGCGAGGCCGATACCGACAACGATGCGCCGTTTGATGAACGTCTCCGCGACCAGAGTTGATGCGCGGGCGCGCTGATTTTGACGATCGGATCTGCACCTTGACTTGTTGTTGCGGATCGCCGCTTGTCATTGCTGACAAAACCTTCATGGAAGTGTCAAAGAAGACCCGTAAACAGCCAGGACGGCGCAAACGCGGCTAAGAGGGCTCCATGTACGAACAGATCGCGGCGTCGAGATTGGCGCTCGGCGCGCT
>JBCCMB010000090.1:0-11503 GCA_039026555.1 Pseudomonadota bacterium | reverse complement strand
CAAGACGCACGCCCGCGATTGCTTGGAATCCGACGCCATCGCGATCAATGAGCTGCAAGACACGTTGTACGGCGAAGGCAAACGCGCCTTGCTGGTCGTGCTGCAAGGCATGGACACCGCCGGCAAAAGCGGCGTGATCAAGGGTGCATTCGCCCGCACCAGCCCAATGGGCATGCGCGTCGCCGCGTTTAAAGGGCCGACAAAACAGGAATTGGCTCAAGACTATTTATGGCGCGTCCACCAAGTCGTGCCGCCTAAAGGCTTTATCGGCGTCTTCGATCGCTCGCACTATGAAGACGTGTTGGTCGTGAAAGTGCGCGAATTAGCGTCCAAAGACGCCGTCAAACAGCGCTATGACCAAATCAATCAATTTGAGAAACACCTCACCGAGAATGGCGTGGTGATCCTCAAATTGATGCTGCATCTGTCCCACGCCACGCAGGGCGAACGCTTACTCGATCGTCTGGAAAAGCCGCACAAGCGCTGGAAATTCAATCCCGGCGACCTGGAAGACCGAAAGCTCTGGCCCGATTTCATGGACGCCTATGGAGACATGCTGTCGAAATGCTCGACCAAACATGCGCCCTGGCACGTCGTACCGGCCGACAGCAAGGTGCGCCGCAACGCGATCGCCGCGCGTCTAATCCGGCATACGCTGGAAGAGATGGCGCCGACCTATCCCGACCCAGGCTATCGACCCGATCAGTTTAAGATTGGGTAGGCCTCGTCGCTAACCTTCGATGGTGACGTCGCCGCCAAAGCTCTCAGTGCTTTCCACATCGTCGGGCGCGCCGCGCACGTCTACGTCTCCGCCGGTGCTCGCTTCCGCCTCAGCGGACCGCGACGCGTAGACTTCTACATCGCCGCCGCTGGACGCTTTAACGTCGGCCCGCGCACACTTTAAATCGCCCGCCTCAATGTCGGCGCCGCTGGAGGCGCGCGCTGTCACGACCGCGCACACGCCGGATACTTCCAAATCAGCGCCGCCGCTCGCCTCAAGATAGATCTCATCGAGTTCGAGGTCTTCGGCGATAAAGTCGGCGCCGCCGCTCACATCTATGGATGTTAGAACGGGCGCCGACACATAAAAGTCAGCGCCGACGCGGTTGTCCTGGGAGAGACGCAGCACGCCGTCCTCAACATAGGCGTCAACATTCTCTAGCTGCCGCGGACCGCCTTCGGCGACGACGACAAAATCGTCCGATTGTTCAAACACCACATCTAAGCCGGACCCTGCGCGGATTCCGTCAAACGGCCCCACATCGAATACCGTATCGACGATGTCGCCGTCATAGACATAGTCCGAGGAACCGTCCGTGCGCGCTTCGATAATGTTAATACAACCGCTTAAAACGGCTGCGGCGGCGACAAGTCCCGCTGTTCTAAAGACGGACATGGATAAATCCCTCGATCGCTCCCGAAATTCGCGAGAACTATGGCATAGGATTTTCGTTTTTCAATAACTTTTTATCGTAAAACAACAATTTCAAGTCTGGTGCTCGGTCGACCTACTCGCCAACCGCCCGCGCCTGTCCAATCCAATCATCCACTTCCGCCGCGTTCGGCTCATAGTCGCCGCGTACCGTACGCGCGCCATCCGTACTCGATAGGAAGTCCATCGCGGCGTCCAGCAGATCGCGCGCGGACGCATTGGCGAGGTCATCCACATTGCGGACCCCCGCCCCGACCAGGATTTGCGCGTCATGCACGCGCAAGCTGGGCATGGACAACATCAAACGCGTTTGATCTTGCCAATCGCTCAAGGTACGCGCGCTCATGAATTTGACTTTTAGCTGAGCGGACGCCTCAGCGACGTCCGCGTCTATCAAATCGCCGACCGTATAGATGCCGACCTTGCGCAAGCGTGCAGCGGTTTTGCGACCGATAGACGGCGCCTCTTCCACCGGGGCGTTGAGCGTCAAGCCATCCTCTTGCGTCCATTCGGGCGGCGCCACGTCGTCGGCCTGCTTATCTTCGATCTGAATGTCCGCCGCTTCGGCCTCGACGGCCGGCTCAGCTTCCGGCTTCGGCGTCACATCAGCTTTGCGCCGTTCGGGCTTGGTCGAGACGACATCGTCTTGCTTTGGCGCCTCAATCGCAGCGTCGATCGCCGTTTCAATCGCTTTGCCCTCAACCGGCTCAGGCTTGAGCTTACGCTTCAACTTGAAACGCGCTGCGGGTTTGTTTTCAGCCGATGTGATCTCGACGCTTTCGTCAGGCGCCGGCTGAGGGGCGGCGATCGGCTTTGGCTTCGCCTCCTCCGGCTTGGACGCTTTCGACGCTTCGACAGCTTTCGGCGTCGCGCGCGTCACCTCTTCTTTTTGCGGCTCAGGCGCCACAAGCGGTACGTGTTTCGACCCGATCGGTTTGGCCGGCAGCGCATCCAGTTCCTTAACGGAAATGCGGCGGACCTGGCGCGCATGCAGCTTCCGGATGGCTTTGTCGTCATCAGGCAGAGCTTTGACGACTTTGCCGGTCGCTTTCCACTCATCATACATTAGCTGAACCGTGGTTCGGTCTTCGGCGTCGGCGAGCTTTTTCGTCACCCAACGCAGCGGGATGTCCAAAGTCGACAGATACCCGAGCAAAGACAAAGACACTTTCGGCGGCGCAACACCGGCTTCATCGAACGCGCGCTGATAGATGGAGGCGAGGCCCGCCGTTGCGTAAGCGACAAGTTCAGAGATCACGTCGATCAGCGTCTGGTCCAGGCCCGCTTCCGGATCCTTGGCGCCGACGTCAAGATTGTAGTGGTCGATGAGCGTTTGATAATGCGGATGGGATTTGTCCGCGCCGGCGCGCACCATGTCTGAGACAAAGCCAGCGCCCTCGCCCGCTGGTACTTTCGGATAACCGGTTTCCGCGATCTTCGCTTCGATCGTATGCCGCGATTTGGCGATCGACCATTCCAACGCGCGATGCACAGCGCCTTCTTCTTCGGTCTGACCCGTGTGGAAGGGTTGAATTGGGTCAGCATAATAATGGCTCATCACGCCGAGCGCATAAGCAGCCTTCGCCCATCGCTTGCGCTTCAAATGGTCGACGGCGTTCGCATACCATTCAAGAGCCTTGTCGCGCGCGCCGCCCCACTCTCCTTCGCTGACGTGCAGGACATGATTTTTGAAGTCCTTGAAAACTTTGTCAGGCGCTTTTGCGCCGTCCAGCAGCTCCATATGGTTGGCGAGCAAAAGATCGCGCCATTTGCCGGCGTCCTCGCCCTCAAGAAGCGTCAACGCCGTAATGGCGATGTGATGATGTGTGGACGTGCAGCGGTGCGCGACAATAACCCGGTGCAGAAGCGAAGACGACGACATGGCGAGCCCCATTGGACTTACTCGTTGTTGGACGATGTCGAGCCGCCCTCAAACGCCGTTCAGCGCGCCTCGATTAAGCGCGTTTAGACTTCGGTGAGTTTAGTTACCGAAATATGAAGGGTCGGGCGCAAATCTGCACTTAATTGGTAGGATCCACTTCAGGATTTCGGCCGTGCGCTTTCACCAATTCGACCAAAGCCGCGACTGCGTCGTCGAGAGCATTCGCGTCAACGCCGCGGACCACGAGATTTGCGCCATTATCCCCCGCCCGAAACCAAGGATAGGAACCAAAGCTTAGCTCAGGCATCGCGTCTTGAAGCGTCCCGAGCGCCTCGCCGATATCGCCCTCGCGCAGACCCTTGCCGCGAACCGTTCTGGATAACACGATTGCGCCGCCCTCTAAGCGATGTCCCACATCTTGCAGCATGCCTTTGACGATGACCGGCACGCCGGCCATGACAAACACATTCTCCAATTGAAACCCCGGCGCGCCGGAAACCGGATTGTCGATCAAGGACGCACCGTCCGGTATCCGCGCCATCCGAAGGCGCGCCGGCGTCAACTCCACATCGGTTTCGGCGTAGCGCGCTTCGAGAATCGCGCGGGCGTCGTCGCGAATATCGATCGGTCGACCAAAAGCGGCCGCGACCGCATCGGCCGTGATGTCGTCATGCGTCGGCCCGATCCCGCCCGTCGTGAAGACGTAATCATAGGTTCTCGCCAAGTCTCGTACGGCGGAAGCGATACGTTCATGGTCATCGGACAACACCCGCGCTTCTGCGATCTGTATCCCCACCGGCGCTAGAAACTCCGCGATGGTTTTGAGATTCACATCCTGCGTGCGCCCGGACAGGAGTTCGTCGCCGATCAGGGCGACAGCGGCGGATACGGTTTTGGACATTCAAACCGTCTACCGAAAAACCGACTTTGGCGCCAGCGCCCAGACCGATCCCCTATGGCGTGAAATACGGCCGGTCGCCCTTGATGGTGACGCGCTCCATCACGCGGACCTGAGGAAAATAATCGGAAGCTGCGTAGTGCTGGCACGCGCGATTGTCCCAAAACGCAATCGAATTGGGCCGCCAGCGGAAGCGGCATTGCCGTTCCGGGATGTTCGCTTCTCGGTAAAGACGCTCTAGCAGCCAATCGCTGTCCGGCTTGTCCAATCCTACAATCTCGGTAGTGAAGGCGACATTCACATAAAGCCCGCGACGGCCGGTTTCCGGGTGGGTTCGAACCACAGGATGTTCTTGGATCGGGAATTTTTGGCGCAGCACCTCTGGATCCACATCCATACGGCCGGCGAACACGCGCGCAATATCGTGGCGGGCGGTCAATCCCTCCACCCAGCGTTTCAATTCGGGAGCCAACGCGTCATAGGCGGAATACATGCATGAAAATAACGTGTCGCCGCCGGTTTCCGGGATTTCAATCGCGCGTAAGACGGATCCAAGCGAGGGTTCGGCCCGCCAGGTCACGTCGGAATGCCAGAAATTCTCCTGGCCGCGCGACTCAGGACCATGTGCGATGCGCAGGATTTCGCGATTCGGCTGATCTTCAGGCGTAGCGGGATGAATTTCTAGATCGCCAAATCGCCGGGCAAACGCAATGTGCTGGTCTTCCGTCAGGTCCTGATCGCGAAAGAACACGACTTTGTGCTCTAAAAGCGCGCGTCGCACTTCTTCGATCGCCTCATTAGGCAAGTCTTGTGAAAGATCAATGCCGAGCAATTCCGCCCCAATCACGGGGCCCATCGGCTTCAAGTCGAAGTGAACATAGCTTGCGTGCGCGCCGTCCATCGCGTCCTCCTATCTATGGTTTACGTCTCACGCTAAAATATTGTCGTAACTAATGCCAATTGTTTCGGCGCCGGCGAACTGTGGAGGCGCCGCGACACGTGCGGGGGTTGCACTTCTATGCTAGGTTTGTGATCTGTCACAAACAGACGCTCGGCTGTCGGCTCGCTCACATTCGAATAGCTTGTATCGGGGTTGTTGCGTCGCAAAAGGTGATTCATGAATTTTATCGACGCCGTTGAAGCGCCGCTTCGAAATACGGGGCATATCAAGCTGCACGGGCCGGAAGGCTTTGAAGGCATGCGTCGCGCCGGCAAGGTCGCCGCCTCCTGCCTCGATATGCTGGTTGCGGAAGTCAAAGCGGGCGTCTCGACTGGACATCTTGACGATTTGGCGCGCGAATTTCTGCTGGATCATGATGCAATCCCCGCCACGGTCTATTATCGCGGCTACCGTCACTCGCTCTGCACCTCGCTCAACCACGTGGTCTGTCATGGCATCCCAAACCATGACAAGCTTTTGAAAGAAGGCGACATTCTGAATATCGACGTCACGGCGATCGTTGAGGGCGGATGGCACGGCGACACCTCGCGCATGTATTCCGTGGGCGAAACGCGGCGTAAGGCCTCACGCTTGATGGATATCACCTATGAATGCCTGATGCGGGGCGTCGCCGCCGTGAAACCAGGCGCGCGCACGGGCGATATTGGCGCGGCGATCCAAGATTATGCGGAACGCCAAAGATGCTCCGTCGTTGAAGCGTTTTGCGGCCACGGGCTTGGCCAACTCTTCCATGATGCGCCGAACATTTTGCATTTCGGCAAGCGCGGTCAAGGTCATGAATTGCGCCCCGGCATGATTTTCACCATTGAGCCCATGATCAATTTGGGTCGCAAGGATGTGGCGCTGCTGCCGGATGGCTGGACGGCGGTGACGCGCGATCGGTCATTGACCGCGCAGTTTGAGCATTCCATCGGCGTCACCGATGATGGATGCGAGATCTTTACAGAATCCCCAGCGGGCCTGCACACGCCGCATACGGTGTGACGACATATCGTGGCGGGGGGAACAAAAGAATCAAAAGCTAAAGACGGACCGACCCGCCATTATCACGGGCATCGCGAACGCTTGCGGAACCGTCTGATCGAGGGCGGCGGGGAGACGCTGCAGGACTACGAACTCCTAGAACTCCTTTTGTGCGCCTTCCTGCCCCGTCGCGACGTAAAACCGATCGCAAAAGACTTGATCGCGCGCTTTGGCGGCGTCTCGGGCGCGATGGCGGCGCCGGTGGAACGCTTGGTGGAGGTGGATGGCGTAGGCGAGACAGCCGCCGCCTATATCCGCGCGACGCATTTGCTCAATCAGCGCGCGGCGCGTGAAACCGTGCAATCGCGATCTGTCATTTCGTCATGGGCGTCTCTGCTAAATTATGTGCGGGTCAGTTTGCAACACGAAACGACGGAACAGTTTCGCGTTCTATTCTTGGACAAAAAGAACCAGCTGATCGCCGATGAAGTGCTCGGTCGCGGAACAGTCGATCATGCCCCGGTCTATCCACGCGAACTCGCCAAACGCGCCCTCGCCCATGCGGCGTCCTCCGTTATTTTAGTGCACAATCATCCAAGCGGCGATCCAACGCCGTCTCGCGCGGACGTTGAAATCACGCGCGACATCATCGACGCGCTGTCCTCATTGGAGATCAAAGTGCACGACCATTTGATCGTCGGGCGCGACGGGGCGGAGAGCTTTAAGGCTAAGGGTTTGATCTGAAGACGATCAATCAGCTCAGCCGCACTTGCCTTCTGAAGCGACGTTGACGCCCGCACGATCCGCAACACAGCTATTGCTGTAGTCTTGTCCATCGCACCCACAAATAGGTTTGAAATCGGCGGTGCAAATTTGTGGGATTTCCGAACAAACGCCAGCGAGCTCGCCGCATGCGCCGACGTCCGATTTACAGAAAGTCGTGTCTCCCTCGCCTTCGCAAACGGCGCCGACAATGCCGCCACAGATCTCTCCAAGACCGACAACGGGCGCCGAAGGCTCAGCCGGCGGCGCGGTGAAATTCGTGCAAGCGGCAGCCAGCAACATCAAAACCGCAGCGACCGACGTTGATAACCTTTTCATACGGATCCCCTCCCAAATTCTTCGATCATTACGATCATCAGCATTTACTGGGCGCATGTCGAGCGGCGAAAGCGATCCGCACTTCTTGTTCTGCGGTTATCCTCGGTCGCGAAGAAGCCTAGCTTTCTGCTTTTCCCAATCGCGCTTCTTCTCAACGTCGCGCTTGTCTTCCGTCTTGCGGCCTTTTGCGAGGCCGATAAGCAATTTGGCGATCCCGCGGTCGTTAAAATAGAGCTTCAGAGGCACCAAAGTTCGTCCATCGCGATCAGCCTGGCCCAACAATTTGCCCATCTCCTTCTTGTGGAGCAGCAGTTTGCGCATGCGTTTGGGCGCGTGATTAAACTGCGCCGCCGGCGGATAAGGCGGGATGTCGGCGTTGACCAGCACCATCTCCCCATCTTCCTGACGCGCATAGGATTCAGCGATATTGGCGCGGCCCAGGCGTAGGGATTTCACCTCCGTCCCCACCAGGACAAGTCCGGCCTCTACCGTATCTTCAATCTCGTATTCGCGGCGCGCCCGGCGATTTTCCGCTACCAGCTTATTGTTGTCCGCCGCCTTTTTTTTCTTCGGCGCCATTAGGAGACATCCAGTCCCGCTAAGATCATCGCTTCGCGGATTTCGGCTTTCAACGCGTCCGAGACAACCGGCAATAGAGGCAGACGGATCTCTTCCTCGCATAGGCCCAAAAGCGAGAGCGCGTATTTTGTCGGCGCAGGGCTGGGTTCCAGAAACAGGACACGATGCAGGCGATAAAGCGTTTGATTGATGCGTTGGGCCTCAGCGTAATCGCCGGCGAGACACGCTTCCTGCATTTTTGCGCAAGCTTCGGGCGCGACATTGGCCGTCACCGAGATGCATCCAGTCCCGCCATGCGCGTTAAAGCCCACCGCAGTAGGGTCTTCGCCCGATAAAAGGATGAAATCTTCTCCACATTGATCACGATGGCGTGCGACGCGATCAAGCTCGGCTGAGGCGTCTTTGATACCGATCACGTTAGGGAGTTTTGCAAGCTCAGCGAGCGTCTCTGGGAGGATGTCCGACACGGTGCGCGCCGGCACATTATAGAGGATTAAAGGCATCTCCACAGCGTCGTTAATCGCTTTGAAATGCGCGTAAATTCCGTCCTGCCCAGGCCGGTTATAGTAAGGCGCCACGGTCAATGCAGCGTGTGCGCCTACCTCTTTGGCATGCGCCACAAGGCCGATCGCCTCTTCGGTCGAATTCGACCCCGCGCCGGCGATGACCGGCACCCGTCCGGCGGCGCGTTCGACGCAAAGGGACACCACTCGGCGATGTTCGTCATGCGACAGCGTGGCCGATTCGCCGGTGGTCCCACACGGCACAAGCCCATGGGTTCCCGCCTCGATTTGGCGATCTAATAGACGGATGAACGCATCTTCGTCCACTTTTCCGCCACGAAACGGCGTCACAAGTGCGGGAATGGAGCCCTTAAACATCGCGCCCTCCGAGACGTGTCATTATATTTGCATAACCAGGGACGCTAATGGCGTCGACCCTCGGCGTTGGTTTGAGAGTGTATTGACATCGCGAAAGGTTTTTTCAAGGCAATGACGCGTTTTCTATCCCTCGCACTTCTAACGATCGGCGCCATTGCGCCTGCTTTCGCGGCCCCGCGAGCGCCGTCATTAAAGCCTGCGCTCGTTTATGAATCGCGTGTTCTGTCACAGGCGGATTTTACCCGTTTGGATAGCGGCTTGGACGCCGCCGACGCCGGCCGTTGGACGGAAGCTAAGACCGTCCAAGCACAAATCCAGGACGCCGACGCTAAACGCCTGATGCAGTGGCGGATCGCCACCTCAACGTCGTCGCGCGCGAGATTCGCGGAGCTTCAAGCCGCACTGGTCGAGCTTAAAGACTGGCCCGGCGAGCGCGCGATCCGCGTTCAAGCGGAGCGTGAAATCGCCAACTCCACCCTATCGCCGGGCGAGCGGATCGCCTGGTTTGGCGAAAGCGGCGCAACGACCGGGGAAGGCAAACTCGTTCTGGCTGAGGCGCACAGACAATTGGGCCAAATCGCCGACGCCGATGCGCTGATTCGGGACGCGTGGCGTAACAACGTCCTGTCGGACAGCGCGACGAAACGCGTGCTGTCCAATTCTGGAAACCTACTGACCTCCGAAGATCATCGCGATCGCGTTGAAATGCTGATCTGGACCAGTCAGCGCACCGCCGCGCGGCGATTGCTGCCGCGCCTAACCACTGCAGACAGGCGCGTCGCTGAAGCGCGCATCGCCCTTATTGAAAGCCGTCGTGGCGTGGACAGCGCCGTCGGCGCCGTGCCGCGCAGCCACGTCGATGATCCCGGCCTGCTTCACGATCGCGCCCGCTGGCGGCGCAAAAAAGGCCGGACGGATGACGCCATACCGTTGCTAATGGTGCTCCGTGCAGAAGACGCGATTGAAGTCGGCCGTAATAAGATTTGGACCGAACGCAATTTAGCGGCGCGCAATCTCATCAAGCGCAAGGATTATCGCGCGGCTTATACGCTGGCGGCGGACCATGGATTGACGTCCGGCGGCGCATTCGCAGACGCCGAATGGATGGCCGGCTGGCTGGCGCTGCGTTATTTGAACGACGCGGCGGCGGCGGAAGCGCATTTTAGTTCGCTGGCCCAAGGCGTAGGAACGCCCATCAGCCTAGGTCGCGCGCATTATTGGCGCGGCGAAGCGCTCAGCGCGCTTGGACGACCTAATGAAGCCCTTTTAGCCTATCAAGAAGCCGCCAATCATCCTTTCACCTTCTACGGACAACTCGCCGCAGAAAAGGTCGGCGACAGCGCGGCGTCGATCGATCTTAAAACGCCCTCCGGCCTGACGGACGCGGATCGCAAAGCCTTTGAAGCGCGCCCGCAAGTACGCGCGGCCATCCTGCTGGCGGAAACGGGCCGTCTCCGCTCGTTTGAAAAGTTCTCCTATGACATCGATGACAGGCTGACGACGCCGGAAGAGCATCAAATGCTGTTCGACCTTGCTTGGTCCTATCTGCAGCCCCGCGCCGGCGTACGCAGCGCCAAAACCGGCCTCGCGAAGGGCCTCGTCGCGCCAGCCGCCGCTTATCCCGTCCTAGACCTGCCGCCCTCGCGCAATTCCGGGTCGGCTGAAGAAGCCTTGGTTTTGGCCCTCTCGCGGCAGGAAAGCGAATTGAACCCAAGAGCGATCAGCCACGCGAACGCACGCGGCATGATGCAAATGCTGCCATCCACCGCGCGCGCCACAGCGCGCCAAGTGGGCATGCCTTACCGCCAGTCCTGGCTGACTGACGACCCCGATTACAATTTCACCCTGGGCCGCAGCCATTTGGATGATCTGGTCGACGAGTTTAACGGCTCCTACATTATGGCTGCGGCGGCCTACAACGCCGGCGCCAGCCGTCCGCGTCGCTGGATTAAGGAATATGGCGACCCCCGCAAAGGATCAGTCGATCCGGTGGATTGGATCGAGAGCATCCCTTTCTAGGAAACGCGGAATTATGTGCAGCGTGTGATGGAAAACCTCCAAGTCTACCGTCACAGACTCACAGAAGCGCCGACGCCGATTGAATTATCGAAGGACATTCGTCGCGGCGGCTAGTCGGACCGCCTCAGCACGTCGGCGAATAGGTCCGGATCAACATTCCCGCCGGTCAAAACGACCAGGATATTTGATCCAGCTTTGACAGGGGCTCTGCCGGCGAGGATGGACGCCAAAGCCGCGGCGCCGCCCGGTTCGACGACGAGCTTCAAATGCTCGAACGCAAACCGCATGGCCGCGCGAACATCCGCGTCGCTGACACACCCCACGCCGTCCAATAAGCGCTGATTGATGGCGAACGTCATCTCCCCGGGGGACGGCGACAAAAGCGCGTCGCAGAAGGAGCGCGTACCGGGCGCATTTGATAAGATCATTCCGGCGTCGAGCGAGCGCGCGGTGTCGTCATGCGCATCCGGTTCGGCGCCCCAAATCTGCGTTTGCGGGCTGAGGCGTTCAAACGCCAAGGCGACGCCCGCGATTAAGCCGCCGCCGCCGACGCAGCAATGCACCGCGTCGAATTCCACGCCCAGATGCGCAGCGTCCTGCACCGCTTCCAGACCAACGCTTCCCTGCCCGGCGATGATGTATGCATTATCATAGGACGGAACCAAAACCGCGCCGCGCGACGTGGCAAGATACTGCGCGATCTCTTCGCGACTTTCCGTGTCTCGATCATAGAAGACAATCTCGGCCCCACGCGCTTGCACGCCGCGAACCTTCACTGCCGGCGCAT
>JBCCMB010000089.1:0-11509 GCA_039026555.1 Pseudomonadota bacterium | reverse complement strand
CCGAGCCGGGGCAAGATCTCTTTGTTCGGATCAGACACAAGCCGCATGAATAGGTCTGGCCTTTCAGGATTGCGCCGCCGCATCGGCGTTGTGTTTCAGGAGTTTCGTTTGTTGGACCACTTGTCAGCCTATGACAACGCCGCCTTGCCCCTGCGCGTCTTGGGCGAACCTGAGAAGGCCTATCGCGACGATGTTATCGAATTGCTGCGATGGGTCGGCCTTGGCGACCGTCTGGATGCGAAACCCGCCACCTTGTCTGGCGGCGAGCAGCAACGCGTCGCCATCGCCCGCGCCGTCGTCGGCAAGCCGGACCTTTTGATTGCAGACGAGCCCACCGGGAATGTTGATGCCGAGATGGGGGAACGTTTGCTGCGCTTGTTCCAAGAACTCAATAAACGTCTCGGCACCACCTTGGTGATCGCGACGCATGATTTGGCGCTTGTGGAGGGCGCCGGCGCCGATGTGCTGCGCCTCGCCGACGGCATGGTCATGCGTCAAAAATCCGCAGCGCCGAAGACGACCGCTGCGCAAAGGGCAAAACGCACATGAGCGGCCAGGCCCCGCTTCTGCCACGTGAAGACGCGCGCGACGCGGCGTTGTTCTTCGTCGTGAGCGCTTTGTGCTTTTTAGCCGCATTGGCGGGCCTCTCCGCGCGCGCCGCCTATAGCGCCGCCGATAATTGGACCGACCGCGTCACGGGACAAATCACCATTCGCGTCAGGGGCGACGAGGCGGACGTCGCCCGCGCCGAGCGGCTGGTCAAAGACGCGCAGGGCGTCGCGAGCGCTCGCGCTCTTTCGAGATCAGAAACCGAGAGTTTGCTAGCGCCGTGGCTCGGCTCCGCCGGCGTGCCGCCCGATCTGCCTCTGCCGAGCCTGATCGCCGCCGAAGCCCTCCCAGACGTGACGGGCGTCCCAGCAAGACTTGCGGATGCGCTGTCAGCGGCCAACATAGACGCGACAGTCGATGATCACCTCGCTTGGTCCGAAGACGTCAGGCGCGCCACGGGTTCCGGTCGATTAGTCGCGCTGTCGGCGGTGGCGCTGTTGTCCGCAACGGCGATCGCCGTTATCGCCTTCGCCACGCATGCAGCTTTGGTGGCGCGGCGCGACATCGTGGAGGTTCTGCATCTATCGGGGGCGAGGGACAGCTTTATCGCCAAATTGTTCGAACAGCGCTTTATGGCGCTTGGTCTGCAAGCGGGCTGCGTCGGCGCGGTGCTCGCGCTGGGCGCGGCGGCGTTTATCCTGTTCGCCGCGAAACAATCAGACGAAAGTGTTTGGTTGTTACCGCAAATGTCCCTGTCTCTTGCGGACGGCCTTATTTTGGGGCTGACGCCTTTGGTCGCCGGCGCCGCCGCGACCATGGCGGCTCGGGTCACCGTATTGCGTTCCTTATCGGAGCTTGTATGACCGCACCGTCCGCCCGACGCCCGATGTCGATGCGCCGGCGGGTCGCGCTGATCGTCGTCGCCCTCGCCTGTATCAGCGTTTTGGCGGATTTTTTGGGGTTTGTCGGCCGATCCGAACGCTATGGCCCGCCCCAGGTTGGCGGCGCCGACGCCGTTGTCGTGCTGACCGGCGCAAAGGGACGACGCATCGTTGCGGCTGCGGCCTACGCAGAAGCGGAGCGTTTGCCGCTGCTTGTCTCAGGCGTGCACCCCAGCCTGGACACACAGGACATCGTCGAACTCTCCGGCGTCCAACAAGCGTATTTCGACTGCTGCGTCACAGTCGGGCAACGCGCGGCGTCGACGGCGGAAAACGGGCTTGAAACCGCAAACTGGGCCCGCGCCGCTGGGTATAAACGCATTGTCTTGGTGACATCAGGTTATCATGTAGACCGAGCGATGATCGAATTGGGTCGCTTCATGCCGGAAGCGGAATTTGTTGCATACTCGGTCGACACAGGCGATCTAACGCCGTCAAATTGGTGGCGGAGCCCCGGCGAAGCGCGGCGCACCTTCATGCAATGGCTAAAGTATCGCGGCGCCTATGTCCGCGCTCTGGTCGCCAGGCCGAAAGCTCCCGATTGATGCAAACCCTTCGTTCTATCGTCTATGTCGCCTGGCTTTACGGCGCGCTCCTAGTCTTGGGCGTGTTGTTTCTGCCAACGCTTTTCCTGCCGCGGCGCGTCGTACGCAAAGGTATGGAATGGTGGGCGGTCGCCGCGCGTTGGGGGCTGAAATGGATTTGCGGCGTGCGTACGGAATATCGCGGGTTGGACCGTCTGCCGCAGGGTCCGTGCATTATCGCGCCCAAACATCAATGCATGTATGACACGATCGCGCCCTTTGAATGGCTTAAAGACCCCGCATTCGTCCTGAAAAAAGAACTGATGATCTTGCCCATTCTGGGCTGGTATAGCTGGAAGGCTGATATGATCGCGATAGATCGCGGCGGCGCGCTGAAAACAATGAAAGCATTGACCAAGAAAGCACGTCAGGTCGCCGCCGACGGCCGCCAATTGATTATCTTTCCGGAAGGTACGCGCGGCGCCCCAGGGGATCCCCCGGATTACAAGCCAGGCGTCGCGGCGATCTATAAGGAACTTGGCCTGCCCTGCGTCCCCGTGGCTCTGAACACGGGGCTATGTTGGCCCGCCAGCGGTTTTCAACGCACGCCGGGTCTGATCGTGTTTGAGGTCTTGCCCCCCATTGAACCTGGTTTGGACCGCAAAACATTCATGACCCGCTTGGAAGACGACATCGAAACCGCCACGAATCGCCTGATCGTTGAAGGCCGTGCGGAACAATCTGCGAGAAACGCCGCATGAGCGCCGCGCGTCCCCGTCGGCGGATGGGTCTGATCGCGCCATTCGCGATCCTCGGCCTCTTGTTTGCGGTCTATTCAGCCTATTGGGTCTGGATGGCCGGCGCGCTGACGGACGGCGTTGAAGATTGGATCGAAGACCAACGCGCCCTCGGCTATCGTATGGAGCATCAAGGCCTTGAGATGCGCGGCTATCCTTTGCGCTTCAGCCTGCATGTCGAGCGGCCGGAAATCGAACCGCCCCGCAGGTTGTGGGCGTGGCGGTCGGAAACGCTCATTTTGTCGGCCATGCCTTACAATCTGAACCATGTGATCGCCCAATCACCTGGCGAACATCAGTTCAACGGGTTGGACGGCCGCAATTATTCGGCGACGTCCACTGGAGCCGCCGCCAGTTTGAGTTGGAATTCCGAAACGCTAAAGCGGTTTTCGCTGGTCATCCCGGAAGCGACCGTCCTGGCCTACGGCCAACCCTACAGCCGGATTGAAGAGCTGGGCCTGCACGTCTCGCCCATGCCAGACGCGCCTGAAGACATCCGCATTTTGGCGCAGGCCGCGTTGATCGATCTGCCCCGCGCGCCCGCGGACGCCCCCTGGTTGGGTGAGGCGCTTGGTCCGTTTCGCGTGCCGATTGCGATTGAAAACGGTTTTGCGGCGCTCAACACGCGTGATCCGCTGCGCGCGCTGCATGAACTGGACGTTCAAATGCAAAGTCCGCTCGCGATGCTCGATTGGGGACCGCTCCTCCTGCGTACCAAGACAACGCTAGGCGTAGACGCCGCCGGCCGGCCGGAAGGGATAATAGAACTTCGATTTGAGGAGATTGAGGCGCTCGAAGCGGCGATGAAAGACGCAGGTGAGCTAACGATAGAAATTCAAGCTGGTCTGGCCGCGCTTAAAGGCCTTACTCGAGATGACAGTTTCGCGCCGATCACTTTTGAGGATGGGCAGGCGAAAATCGGCCTCATCCCGCTCGGCGATCTTCGTTCGATCTACTGATTTAGATCGCTAGTCGACGTCTTCGGGCGGCGCATCTCGGCCAAAATTGGGAGCCGCGCTGTCCTGGCCCGCGTCGATGATGGATTGGCGGATCCCGCGTGAGCGCTTGAACAAATCATGCAGCGCATCGCCATCCTCCCAGCGAATGGCGCGTTGCAAGGCCGCTAAGTCTTCTGAGAACCGACCCAGCGTTTCAAGAACAGCGTCCTTATTGTTCAAAAACACATCGCGCCACATCACTGGATCAGAAGCAGCGATGCGCGTAAAATCGCGAAAGCCGCCGGCGGAGAATTTCACCACCTCGCCGCGCGTCACCTCCTCCATGTCGGCCGCCGTCGCCACAATGTTGTAGGCGATGAGGTGCGGCACATGGCTGGTGATCGCCAACACCAAATCATGGCGCTTCACATCCATTGTGGTGACACGCGATCCCAAGCGCGTCCAAAACGCCGTCAAGACCTCAACAGCGTCGTCATACCCCTCGCCAGGATTATCTAAGGGGGTCAAAACGCACCAGCGGCCGTCGAACAAGCGCGCAAAACCGGCGTCCGGGCCCGATTGCTCCGTGCCCGCGATCGGATGACCGGGAATGACATGAACATGACCCGGCGCGGTGGATAGATCCTTCGCCACGTTGGCTTTGACAGAGCCGACATCGGTCAAAATTGCGCCCGGCTTCAACCCCTCCACGCAAGCTTCAACCGCCGCTTTGACGGCCCCCACGGGCGTGCAGATGAAGACAATGTCGGAGTCGCGGCAAGCATCCGCTGCGCTCTCGGCGACCAACCCCAATTCGAGCGTCGCCAAGCGTTTGCGCGCGTCATCGTCGGCGTCGTAAAGCGCAATCGTCTCCGCAGCGCCGATGTACGCACTCGCGCGGGCGATGGAGGAGCCGATCAAGCCCACGCCGATGATCGCGATTTTTTGGACGATGGTTTCGGTCATGCCGTCGCCATGAAGGCCCTCAAGCCCTCTAACACCGCATCGACCGCGTCGGCGTCTCCCACACTGATACGGATGTAGTCAGCCAATTTGTAAGCCGCCATGGCGCGTACCGTGATGTGGCGCGTTTTCAAGAACGCGGCAGCCGCAGCGGCGTTGCGCTTCGGGTCGTCCGGGCAACGGACCAGCACGAAGTTTCCAACACTGTCGACCGACGGCAGGCCCAGCTTAGCGCACCCTTCGCTCAGCGCCGCTTTACCTGTCTCGTTGATAGCGACGGATCGATCGACAAAATCCTGATCCTGCAACGCCGCAATTCCCGCAGCCTGCGCCGGCGCGCTGACGTTAAAGGGGCCGCGCACGCGATGGAGCGCGTCGATCACGCTCGCCGGCCCATACGCCCAACCGAGCCGCAGGGCGGCCAATCCGTGAATTTTCGAAAAGGTCCGTGTCATGATCACATTGTCGAATTCCGACACTAATTCGACGCCGGAACTGTAATCATTATTGCGGACATATTCAGCGTAAGCGCCGTCTAGGACGAGCAAGACATTGGATGGCAGGCAGGCGTGCAATCGCCGCACCTCGTCGAAGGGCAGATACGTGCCTGTGGGGTTGTTGGGGTTGGCGATGAACACCAATTTCGTGCGCGGCGTCACCCGCTCCAGAAGCGCGTCGACATCGGCGGTCAACTCTCGCTCCGGGGCGTCGATCGTCTCCGCGCCGGATTGCTGCGCCACCAATTTGTAGACGAGGAAAGCGTGCGCGGACTGCACGATATTGTCGCCCGGCGCCAGATAGGCGCGGGCGAGCATTTGGAAGATCTCATCAGATCCGGCGCCGCAAATGATGCGGTTAGGATCTAACCCATAGCGGGCGCCGATCGCCTCGCGAAGGGCCGCAGCGTCGCCGGAGGGGTAAACCTCCAATTTTTCCGCCGCTGCGATGTAAGCCGCTCTTGCTGCGGGCGAACAGCCCAGCGGGTTTTCGTTAGACGCCAGCTTATACGTGCGCACGCCCGCCGCTTCGTCCGGCGCGTGGCCCGGAACGTAAGGCGAGATATCTAAGATTTGCGGCAAGGGCGCCGGGTTGGAGGTCTCAGCCATGCATCACCAAATAAGCCAACGCGCTTAGGGTCGCGGACATGCTCCCACAACGCGCAACCCGTCTAGCCCGGAGGAACGCGCCTCGGCAAGGCGCACATCCGTTTCGGCGACAAAGCTCTGAATGCGGATCAACGCCAAGGACCGCACACGGGCGACAACCCGCGCTTCAAGGCCTACCCGCTTTAGGGTGCGTTCGGCTTCATAATGATCGTCATGGGCGGTCGCGAACATGTTGTCGGCCCCAGAACTTTCAAGCGGAAGTTTCGCGACGATGGCGATGTCCGGCGTGGTGTCTGGCGCGCTGGGCAACATCGGCCATCCGGAGACGATCCTGAGGTCGGAAAACCTGTTCTCGTTCAACATGGGCCACCACTGGCCCTGACCGGCTTGTTCGGGCCACGGCATGCAGGCCACGGCGCCGCGCGCTTCGCTGACGCGATCTAAAGCCTCGCGGGGCGACGCCATCGGAGTCAAACGCGCAGAAAATCCGAAATACCCCCGCGCTCCAGCCGACAAGTCCTCAAAATCGCCGCCCGCCACAATGACGTCGCTGACCCGCGACGCGGTGAGGCCGTCGCCTATAAGCGTGCGCCAGATACGTGCAATCGTGTCGGCGGGCGCCCCTGCTTTGCTGGCCGTATCTACGGCGGCGCGAATACGCGCGGCGTCTTTCGCGGGATTGAATTCGTCACCCGCGTCAGACGCTTCAAGCGCCGCACTTAGCGCCAAAGCCGCCTTCCAGCGCCGCGCAACGCTTTCCGCCAACGCCATATCCGCCGCGTCGACCTCGGCCAACAGCTTATCTAGATCCATAGGTCTCCCCTCGACGGTCGCCCCCTGCGCGCCGGCGGTCGGTAAATTCTGCGCTGGGTTTAGCGCAAGACAAGGCCTTGGGGAAATTTCTAACACGTAACGACTTCTTTCTAAGTCTTTGACGCACTAGGTTCGCGCCCATGACGCGCGCCACCGCCTCCTTCGCCACCGATGATTTGACCCGCGCAATCGTCGCGACCGCTGACAAACCGCTGCACCTAGATTGCGGCGAGACGCTGCCGCACGTCGAAATTGCATATGAGACTTGGGGCGAGTTAAACGCGGACAAATCCAATGTCGTGATGGTGTATCACGCGCTCACGGGCGATCAGTTTGCGGCCAGCCCCAACCCGGTCACCGGAAGACCCGCCTGGTGGCCGCGCATGGTGGGGCCCGGAAAGCCGATCGACACCGACCGCTTTCATGTAATAGCCACGAATGTTCTCGGCGGATGCATGGGATCAACGGGTCCTAGTTCACTCGCCCCGGACGGCGCGCCCTACAATACGCGTTTCCCCGTAATCACGGTCGGCGACATGGTGCGGGCGCAGATCGCCCTGCTGGACGCGCTGGAAATTCCCACGCTGTTTGCGGGGATCGGCGGTTCTCTGGGCGGCATGCAGGCGCTTGAATGGGCGGCGCAGGCGCCGGACCGCATGTTCGCGGCCATTCCGATCGCAACAGCGCCGCGCCAATCGGCGCAGAATATCGGGTTCTACGAGGTGGGCCGCCAAGCCATTATGGCCGATCCTGATTGGCGGTCAGGAGAATATCTCGCGCACAATGTTCGCCCGGACAGAGGCCTTGCGGTCGCCCGCATGGCGGCGCACATCACTTACGTTTCGGAACAAGGCTTGAAACGAAAATTCGACCGCGCTTTGCAAGACCGCGACGATCGCGCGTTTGGATTTGACGCTGATTTTCAGGTGGAAAGCTATTTGCGCCACCAGGGCCAGTCCTTCGTCGATCGTTTTGACGCGAATTCCTATCTCTATCTGACGCGCGCGATGGATTATTTCGACCTCGCCGCCGATCATGGCGGGCAATTGGCGCGCGCGTTTCACGGCGCCAAAACGCGGGTCTGCGTGTTTTCATTTTCATCGGATTGGCATTATCCGCCGGAGGAATCCAAAGCTATTGTCCGCGCGCTCAACGCCGCCGGACTAGAGACCAGCTATCTAGAGATCGAGACCGACAGGGGACATGACGCGTTTTTCGTCGAAGAGCCTGAGTTTGAGGCGGCGATGCGCGGCTTTCTGGACGCGGCGGCCGATGCGCGCGGTTTGCCGGCGCCAGCAGAGGCGGCGGCGACATGATCTCAAACGCGGGCGCGCCGCGATATCGCCGCGCTGACCACCAAGCCATCGCCCAGTTTATCGGCGAAGGCGAAAAAGTCCTCGACGTCGGATGCGGCGACGGCCAGCTGATGGAATTGCTGCAAGCCGAGCTGAAGGTGCGGGCGCGTGGCCTAGAAATTTCGCAATCTGGCGTTAATCGGTGCTTGGCCAAGGGTTTGTCCGTGGTCCAGGGCGACGCGGATGAAGATTTGCCGGTTTATCCCGACAACGCCTTCGATGTGGCGATCTTGTCCAAAACGGTTCAGGAAATGTCGCGGCCGGCCGCCGTGCTTCGAGAATTGTCGCGCATTGCGCCCAAGATCGTCGTCTCTTTCCGCAATTACGGACACTGGCGGGTGCGCTGGTCATTGCTGACCACGGGGAGAATGCCGACGCTTGGATCTTCGGGACCTTGGTATTCCGAGGGCGCGCGCCGCATCTGCACTGCGCAGGACTTCGCCGATCTCGCCGAAACGCTCGATCTCACAATTGTAAAGGCGGCCGCCATTTCCGGCGCGCGTGCTGATGAATCTAGCTTGTCCAAGCTGAATTGGCTCAGTGAAGAAGTCGTCTTCGTATTGGAACGCCGCTGAGCGCGCGTTAGCTAGTGCGCGGCTGGCCGAACCACCAATTTCGCTTGTGCCAGGCTTTGCGCAGCTTTTTGTTGACCGGCGCGTCACTCGCGTCGCGAGGCACCAATTGATCATTCATCACCGGCTTTAGTCCGCGAATGAGATCTTCTTCAAACCGGGCGCGCTCGCGCGGATCCTTGATGATTTTGACATGGCGTTCCGTCGCGCCGCGCAGCCACCACGCCTCGCCCCATCGCTCATGCCCGATCAATCGATCCTGGAAGTTTGTCGCTTTGCCGAAATAGAGCGGTTTCAGAAAGAATACAAAGCGCCGGCGTACGAAGACATAGAGTCCTCCATCATCCGGGATACCATTATCGGTCAGCGTAATGTTGAACCAATATTTGTGGCCGGTTTCGCCGCGCCATCTATGTAAACCAAACAAGATCACGTCGCTGTATCCTTCACGCTGGAGGATTAATCCTTTCGTGATGTTGGTTAACGTAGACCTAACGCGTCGCAAACGTAAGAAGCACGGCGCAAGACGAAGGTGGGGCCCTGATCAATGAGCGATCGTTTTGACGCGAATCACCTAAATCGCCGCTCGATGTCAGTTGCCGCTGCGGCACGCGTGAGGGTTGTTCGGGCTCATAGGCGGACACCACAGGGACAAATAGACAAAGGCTAATTGCCATCGCCTGATCCGCCGACTAATCAAATGCACAACCTGAAGAAAATATAAGAAACACTAGGGCTGAAGCCGACATGTTCTCCAAAATCCTCATCGCCAACCGCGGCGAAATCGCCTGCCGCGTTATCAAGACTTGCAAACGCCTGGGCGTAAAAACCGTTGTGGTTTATTCCGAAGCGGACGCTGGATCGCTGGCGGTAGAGCTGGCGGACGAGACTGTGTTCATTGGCGGCTCGCCAGCCTCGGAAAGCTATTTGGTGCAGGACAAGATTGTTGACGCTGTCCGTTCTACCGGCGCCGAGGCGGTCCATCCCGGTTTTGGCTTTTTGTCGGAGAACCCAGAATTTGCGCGCCGTCTCGAAAAGGAGAAAATCGCCTTCATCGGCCCGAATGCCGAAGCCATTGAGGCGATGGGCGATAAAATCACGTCCAAGAAGTTCGCGTCCGAAGCCGGCGTCTCCACCGTGCCGGGCCATATGGGCCTGATCGCCGACGCCAAAGAGGCCGTGAAGATCTCAAAAGACATCGGCTATCCAGTGATGATCAAAGCCTCGGCCGGCGGCGGCGGCAAAGGCATGCGCATCGCGTTCAACGATCAAGAAGCCAAAGAAGGCTTTGAAGGCGCCAAGGCCGAAGCGGCCAGCAGTTTCGGCGATGATCGGATCTTTATCGAGAAATTCGTCACCGAACCCCGCCACATCGAGATCCAGGTCCTCGGCGACAAACACGGCAATTGCATCTATTTGAACGAGCGCGAATGCTCCATTCAGCGGCGCAATCAGAAAGTCTTTGAAGAAGCGCCCTCGCCCTTTATCGACCCCGAAACGCGCAAAGCCATGGGTGACCAGGCCGTAGCGCTCGCCAAAGCTGTGAATTACGACAGCGCCGGCACGGTGGAATTCATCGTCGATAAGGACAAGAATTTCTACTTCCTGGAAATGAACACCCGCCTTCAGGTGGAACACCCCGTCACGGAAGAGATCACCGGCTATGATCTGGTCGAGCAGATGCTTTTGGTCGGCGGCGGCGAGAAGCTGAAGATCAAACAAAAAGACGTCGGCATTAATGGCTGGGCGCTGGAAACGCGCATTTACGCCGAGGACCCGTATCGCAATTTCCTACCATCGATCGGCCGCCTAAAGCGTTGCCAATTTCCGCCGGAAGGCCCGCTCGGTCCGGGCGAGGTGCGTATCGACACCGGCGTGCGCGAAGGCGATGAGATTTCGATGTTCTACGATCCTATGATCGCAAAGCTCATCACCTACGCCGACACCCGGGAAAACGCGATCATCAGTCATGAAATGGCGCTGGATCGGCTGCACATTGACGGCATTCAGGACAATTCGCCCTTCCTGTCGGCCGTGTTGAAACAAGACCGGTTTCGGTCGGGCAAGATCACGACCGGCTATATCGCCGAAGAATTCCCGGACGGATTTAGCGGCGCGGAGCCGAATGACGACGAAACGGCGTTGATCGCTTCGGCGGCCGCTTACGCGCACGCCGTTTTCGTCGAGCGCGCGCAAAAAATCTCCGGCCGCATGGAGCCGCCCTCCGCGCCGCGCGAGGATTGGGTCGCCGTCATCCAAGGCGTAGGTCCCGTTGCGTTGCGTTTGCAGCTGAACGAAGGCGAAGCGGATGTCACGCTAGAAAAGAGTGGGCGTACGCTGAGCCTGTCAACGCACTGGACGCCTGGTCAGGCGACCATGGAAGGCTTGATCGATGACGAGCCTTTCGCGTTACGCATCGCGGACAAGACCGAAGGCTATCTAGTCCGCTATCGCGGCGTGTCGGCCATCGTAAACGTCTTCACGCCGCGCGCCGCAGAATTACATGCGCGCCTACCGGAAAAAGAAGCGCCGGATACGTCCAAAATGGTGCTCAGCCCGATGCCGGGTCTGGTCGTCTCCATGGATGTGGAGATGGGCCAGACCGTCAAATCAGGCGAAGCGGTCTGTATCGTCGAAGCCATGAAGATGCAAAACATCATTCGGGCGTCCGCCGACGGCGTGGTCAAAGCGATCAACGCCGGCGCCGGCGACAGCGTCGCGGCCGACGAAGTCCTCGTTGAATTCGAATAATGCGATTGGCCGCGTATATGCGGCGATCGTAAATCTATCATCTGAATTAGGGTCCCTCGCCTAGCGCCTACAACGCCGAGCGGCGCGTGCTCACGCGCGCTTCACACGCGTTTGATCGTCCTCACGCTCAGATCACGGTCTGTTTGATCGTATGTGTTCGCGCCAGCCGCTACATGGATTTCGTCGAACACAAACAGATT
>JBCCMB010000088.1:0-11544 GCA_039026555.1 Pseudomonadota bacterium | reverse complement strand
GAAGGCGAGGGCTGGTTCGTGAAGCTAAAGCTCGCCGACGTCGTTGCGCTTGACGCTTTGATGGACGCCAGCGCCTATGCGGCCTTCTGTGATGGGCTCTAAAGCTATGTATCGCCAGCCAGCACTTAAGGTTGAAGACGGGCGGTCAGCGCTCCGCGAATCGGATAGTCCCAGCGAGCGTGCGTACGCTGAGGATGAGTATATGGACATGGAAGGACGACGCTGACATGCGGTATCTCCCCTTAACGCCGGAAGACCGGGCGGACATGTTGCACGTAGTCGGCGCCGAGAGCGTCGACTCCTTTTATGAAGACGTTCCAAAATCTGCGCGCCTAAAGGCCACGATCGAGGGACTTCCAGATCATCAAGGCGAATTGGCGGTGGAGCGTCACATGTCGCGCCTAGCGGCGAAGAATCGGACGGCGTCGGACGGCGCGTTCTTCGTCGGCTGTGGCGCTTACAAACATCACGTGCCGGCCAGCGTTGACCATATCATTCAGCGCTCCGAATTCTTGACGACCTATACGCCGTATCAGCCTGAAATCGCGCAAGGTACGCTGCAGACCTTGTTCGAGTTTCAGACCCAAGTTGCTATGTTGACCGATATGGAGGTGGCGAACGCCTCCATGTATGACGGCTCCACCGCCTGCGCTGAAGGGGCGCTGATGGCGTGCCGCGTAACGCGCCGAAAGAAAGTGATGCTGTCCGGCGGTCTTCACCCGCACTATGCAGATGCGACACGCACGCTATGTGAGGCGGCGGGTATCGAGGTTGTGCAGCTGACGCCGGCGATCGACGGAGAGCGCGCCTTGATCGATGCGGTGGACGAAGAGACCGCCTGCGTCATCGCGCAAAGCCCAAACGTCTTCGGCCAATTGACCGATCTGTCGCCCATCGCTGACGCCGCGCATGATAAAGGTGCGTTGCTGGTCGATGTGATCACGGAGATTGTGTCGCTTGGCCTTGTCGCTCCACCGGGAGAAATGGGCGCAGATATCGTCGCTGCCGAAGGACAATCCATTGGCAATTCGCTCAATTTCGGCGGCCCCTATGTCGGTCTGTTCGCTTGCCGCCAAAAGCATGTGCGTCAAGCGCCCGGCCGCTTGTGCGGCGAGACGGTCGACGCCAGCGGCGCACGCGGGTTTGTGCTGACCTTGTCGACGCGCGAACAGCATATTCGCCGGGATAAAGCGACGTCCAACATCTGCACAAACGCCGGTCTTTGCACGCTCGCGTTTACCGCCCATCTGACCTTGCTCGGCGATAAAGGCCTCTCGCACTTGGCGGAGCTCAATCATGAAGCGGCGTGCGATTTGGCCGACGCCTTGGGCGCGGTCAAAGGGGTTGAGATCCTCACGGACGCCTATTTCAACGAGATCTCCTACAAAACGCCCAAACCTGCGCACGAGGTGATCGTCGCATTGGAAGCCAAAGGCGTTTTGGGCGGCGTCGCCGCGTCGCGGCTCATGCCTGACGCCGGGTTGGACAATGTTGTCATCGCCGCCGCAACGGAATGCACGACCGACGAGGACATTCAAACCTATGCACAAGCGCTGACGGAGGTGTTGGCATGAGCATGAACGCCCAAGGACGGCCGACCTCGCCTGCGACATTGGCGGCGAGCGGTGATGTTCAAACGACAACCGGATCTCGCGGACTACAGCAGCGCGAGGATCTGATCTTCGAGATCGGATCGGTCGACAAAACTGGCGTCGATCTACCGATGCCAAAAGGGCGTAAATCGCGCCTTGGAACGCTCAAGCGCAAATCGGGCGCTGGGCTGCCCGGGCTCGCCGAACCTGAGACGATGCGCCATTACGTGCGCCTCAGCCAAAAGAATTACGCCATCGATTTAGGGCTCTTCCCGCTAGGAAGCTGCACGATGAAACACAATCCGCGTCTGAATGAGCGGATGGCGCGGCTGCCGGGTTTCGCGGATGTCCATCCGTTGCAGCCGGAAACCAGCGTGCAGGGCGCGATGGACGTCATTGAAGAGCTGGAAGATTGGCTCATCAAGCTCACTGGCATGACGTCGGTCGCAATGAGCCCCAAAGCCGGGGCGCATGGCGAATTATGCGGCATGTTGGCGATTCGCGAAGCGCTAATTGCACGCGGAGAGGCGGATGTGCGGACGCGTGTTCTAGTGCCGGAAAGCGCGCACGGCACCAACCCGGCGACGGCGATCCAATGCGGCTTCAAAGTCGATGAAATCGCCGCTGCGCCTGACGGTCGCGTGGATCTGGAGAATTTCAAAGAAAAGCTCGCCGATCCGTCCGACATCGCCGGTATTATGCTGACCAACCCAAATACGTGCGGTTTGTTCGAGCGCGACATCAAAGAGATCGCCGATCTCATTCATGACGCGGGCGGCTATTTTTATTGTGACGGCGCGAATTTCAACGCGATCGTCGGGCGCGTGCGGCCGGGCGATTTGGGCGTCGACGCCATGCATATCAATCTGCACAAGACCTTCTCAACGCCTCATGGGGGCGGGGGGCCGGGTTCGGGGCCGACTGTTTTGTCGGCCGCACTTACGCCTTATGCGCCCCTGCCGCAGCTCGCCGTGGACAATAGCGGCGGAACGCGCACGCTTGTATTTGCGGAGCACGCCGAGCAATTGGCTGGAGCGGGCCGACAGCCCTTCGGTCGCTTGTGCGCCTTTCACGGTCAAATGGGCATGTTCGTGCGCGCCCTGACCTACATGCTGTCTCATGGCGCGGACGGGCTGAAACAAGCCGCGGAAGACGCCGTTCTAAACGCGAATTATCTTCAAGCGCGCCTAAAGACGACTATGAGCCCAGCTTTTGACGGCTATTGCATGCATGAGGCCTTGTTCTCAGACGCCTTCTTGAACGGCAATGAGATTGAAACGCTCGATATCGCCAAGGCGCTGATCGACGAGGGCTTCCATCCGATGACGATGTATTTCCCCTTGGTCGTTCATGGCGCAATGTTGATCGAGCCGACGGAGACCGAGAGCCGGCGGGAATTGGACCGTTTTGCAGACGCCTTGCTGTCGATCGCCGAGCGGGCGCGGAGAGCGGACCCGAGCCTTAAGCAAGCGCCCATGCTCGCCCCAATGCGACGTTTGGATGAGACGCAAGCGGCGAGGCGTCCCGTCTTGACCTGGTCGCCCTCGGTGTCCCCGGTCCGGCGCGCGGCGGAATAATGCGCTGATCACGCTCATCTGACGACAAACTGAATTGGAAGGCCTCGTTTGGAGGCTTATGTAAGGCTCTATGTTGAAGCCGACGGATCCGAAATCCTCTCCACACGAGCGGCCATCGCCGATAGAAACAGCCGGCTCGGCGACGACGACGGGGTGGAAAGGCGTGGAACTGGTCTTGCGGCCGGTCCTCGCGCTGCTCGGCGCTGGTCTCATCATTGCCGGCATACCGATCGCGATCGCGACGCCGCTCATTCCGATCGGCTTGCCGGTCATAATATTGGGTGTCGTTTTGTTGGCGCGCAATTCCTTAGCCGGCCGACGTTGGATGCAACGGACGCTAAAGCGCCATCCTCGCCTAAAACGGTTCGCGCCGGACTGGCTTGTAAGGCTTATTCTCGGGCGCGACAAACACGCCTAGATCTGCTGTCAGTCGCCGGTTGTTGTCGTAGTTGTCGTCGTGGCTTAGCTGAGCGCCTTTTTAACTTCTTCCAGGCTTTTGGCGAATTGCGTATCGCCGCCTTCGCCCGCCATTTGATCGGTCATGATCGCGGCGGCCGCAGCGCCCGCAGCTTCCGCAGCTGCGGTGCGTACTTTTTGCTGCGCTTCGGCTTCGGCGCGCGTGATGCGTTGTTCCGCAAGCTTCTCGCGGCGCTCCATACGCTCGGCGAGGTCTTTGCGCGCTGTTTCCGTCAAATCCTTCGCTTCGCGTTTCGCCGCTTCGATGATCTTGGCGGCTTCACCTTCCGCTTCCGATTGTTGACGCTCTGCGTCCGCTAGAGCTTTTTGCGCTTCTTCGCGCAGTTCTCTTGCATCATCGAGCTCTTTCGCGATCTTCGTCGCGCGTTCATCCAGTGCTTTGCTGACTAAGCCGGGGACGCCACGCCATGCGAGCAGGGCGAAAAACGCGAATAGGGCGACGGTCGCCCAGAAGGTTGGGTCTGCGAAGAAGGCGTCCAGACCAGACGTCGCGCTTCCTGTATCGCTGCTGGCGGCTGCCATTTTTAAGCCCCTTTCAAAGCGGTCTTGACCGCATTTCCGGCCTCGTCTTCGGACACTGTCGCACCCGTCAGCTTAGCGACCACTTCGGCGGCGGCGTCTGCGGCGACCGATTGAACGCTGGCCATGGCTTGCGCCTCCAACTCCGCAATCCGTTCGGCCGCGCTAGACAATTTGTCTTCAAGCGCGGCTTCCACCTTCTCGGTTTCCGCAGCGATTTCCGCGTCGACCGCCGCGCGCGCCTGGCCGGCCGTGTCGCGCGCTTTAGCGCGAGCTTCGGCTAACGACACTTCGTAAGCTTTGACCGCTTCCGCTGCGCCGTCGTTTAGGCGCGCCGCTTCGTCCAAATCCTGAAGGATTTTGTCCTCCCGGCGTTCAATCGTCCCACCTATCCGCGGCAGGACCACGCGCGACAATATGAAATACATCGCGCCGAACGTAATCGCGAGCCAGAAAACTTGGCTGGCGAAGAAAGTTGGATCGAACGGCGGGAAAACGGTCTCAGCCGCTGCGCCGGTTTCCGGTGACGTCGCCATCGCGAAGCCTCCTGCTTAGAATTTCCAACGTCTGCGAGGGGCGTGTCGCGCGACTGCGCGGCGGCTCGCAAGCTTGAGAAAGACTAGACGACGAAGAGAAGGAGGATGGCGATCAGGAAGCCGAAAATACCGAGGGCCTCGGTCACGGCGAAACCAAAGATCAAATTGCCGAATTGCTGAGGCGCTGCGGACGGGTTGCGCATGGCCGCATCCAAATAGCTGGAGAAGATGTTGCCCACGCCCAGCGCCGCGCCGAACATCGCAAAGCAGGCCAAGCCCGCACCGACATATTTCAAACCGTCTTCCATAAGAAGTCTCCCAAGAGTTTGCGCCCGTGAACCTCAATATTCAGGGCAGGTCAACCAGATTTCTCCTAACCGACGTTCTTAGTGCCCCGGATGCAACGCATCGTTGAGGTAAACGCAGGTCAGAATTGCGAACACATAGGCCTGTAAGAAGGCCACTAGGAACTCCAACGCGACCACCGCCACCGTCAATATGAGGGGCAGGGGCGACAACAAAGCGAGCGCGCCGCCGGCGCCGGCCAGCATGACGATGAAGCCCGCAAATACTTTCAGCATGATGTGCCCGGCCAGCATGTTTGCGAACAATCGCACGGACAGGCTGATAGGACGTGAGACGAAGGAAAACACTTCAATCACGGCCACCAAGGGCAGTAGCGCGGCCGGTACGCCGGAAGGCGCGAAAATCTTCAAGAATTTGAAGCCGTTCCTCCAAAATCCGTAGAGGATCACAATGCTGATTACCAGGCCGGCCAATGCGAAATTGACGATGATGTGGCTGGTCGTCGTGAAGAAATAGGGGAACATGCCGAGCATGTTGGCCATGAGGATGAAAGCGAAAAGCGAAAAGACGAGCGGGAAGAAACGCAGGCCGTCTTCGCCGATCGTGTCGCGAATCATGCCGGCGATGAATTGATAGGTCATCTCAGCCAGCGATTGCGTGCGCCCTGGCACCATTTCGGATTTCGATGACGCCAGCGCCAAAAACCCACAAACCAAAGCGGCGCCGAGCGCCATAAAGAGGCTGGAATTGGTGAATGCGAGATTGAGGCCGCCGACTTCAAGCGGAACGATTTCGCTCAGTTCGAACTGCTTGATCGGGTCGGTCGCTGCAAAGCTGACATAGCTTAACATCACTTATTCGCCTTCGTCCGTATCCGACGTGTCGCCGGGGAGGTTTTGTGCGGCCTGTGCGACGCGCACGACATTCGAAACGCCGGCGGCGAATCCGAAGCAGAAGCATAGAAGCAATAGCCAGGGCGTGGTGCCTAACCATTGATCCAGCCCCCAGCCGACCGCGCCGCCCACAACCACGGCGGAGACGAACTCCGTCGCCATTCGAAACCCTAGCCCCATTCCCTTTGACGGCGCCGTGCTCAGCGCATCCTCATTAGGTTTCGCGTAAGCGGACCGGGCCGCTTCGATCCGTTTTTTCAGATCGTCGCCCATGCCTATGTCCACGTCGCGTGAGGGGAAAGCTTTCGATTCGTGTTGCGCGGCTCAGCTTCGCCAAACCGAGCCGGAAGCTATCCGGCGGGTATGGCGAAGTCAAGCGAACAACGGAAAGTCTAGTGCTTTGATTTTGTTGGTTATTGGGCGCGTTATTCCGCCGCAATCAGACGTTCTGCGGATTGAAGGTCGACGGAAACCAGCCGGGAGACGCCGCGTTCCTGCATTGTTACCCCGAAAAGTCGGTCCATTCGCGACATGGTCACCGGATTGTGCGTGATGACGATAAAGCGCGTTTGGGTGCGTCGGCGCATCTCGTCCAATAGGCGGCAGAAGCGGTCGACATTGGCGTCGTCGAGCGGGGCGTCGACTTCATCCAGCACGCAAAGCGGCGCCGGGCGCGACAGAAACACCGCGAAAATCAAGGCGGCGGCGGTCAGCGCCTGCTCGCCGCCGGACATCAGCGACAAGGTCGATAAGCGTTTGCCAGGCGGGCAGGCGAATATTTCCAGGCCGGCTTGCAGCGGATCCTCTGAATCGGTCAGGCGCAATTCCGCTTCCCCACCTTCAAAAAGCGCCTCGAATAGGGATCTAAAATGCGCCGCAACGCCTTCAAACGCTTCCAGCAAACGCGCGCGGCCTTCTTTGTTCAGCGCTTCGACCCCTTCGCGGAGCTTTACAATAGCGCCGGTAAGGTCGTTTCGCTCCGACAATTGGAGTTCCAAACGCGCGCTCGTGTCGGACAATTGCTCGTCAGCTTCCAGATTAACGCCGCCAAGCGCCTCACGCTCGCGCTTTAGAAGCGCCAACCGAGTTTCTTGCGCGTGGAGGTCGTCCGAAACTTCGATTTCGGCGATCTCTTCATCGGCGTGAAGCGCGGCCTTCGCCAAGGTTTCCAGCGCCTCAAGATCTCGATCAAAAGCGGCGCGAGCGTTGTCTTCAATTTCCGTCTCGCGGCGCATGGCGGCTTCTTCTCGAGCCTCGGCGCGCGCGAGCGCCTCTCGCGCGGCGGAATTTGTGTCCCGGGCTTGGCGCGCTGCGCTTTCGGCTTCGCGCAGCGTGGTTTCCGCGGACGACAAGGTGTCGGCGGCCAATTGGCGCGCCTGCTCAGCTTCGGCGACCGTTTTTGCTAAGGCTTCGGCGCGCGCCTCCAGCGCCTCGGGCGCCGCTTCGGCCGCGTCTAGCTGAGCGCGGGCGGATGTTCTTTGAGCGGCGAGCGCGTCCAGGCGGGCGGTCGCCGCTTCGGCGCGCGCCGCCCAATCGGCCTGCTCACGTTCCAAAGCGCGACGACGGTTAACTGCGCGGTCTTGGTCGCGAACCAAATCGCTATGCGCGTTATGCGCTCCCCGTTCAGCTTCGCGGGCGGATTGAACCTCGGTCCGTGCGGTGTCAACGGCGGCTTTATCCGCGTCGTCAGGGCCGCTGGTGAGCGCTTTGCGTGCGCCGGTAACCGCCGCTTCGGCCGTTTGGCGATCGCTGCCGAGCCGCGCGATCGTCTCGGTGACCGATTGCGTTTTAAGAGTCAGTCGTTCAACGGCTTGCTCCGAGCGCAGCAAACTCTCACGTGCTTTGGCGGCTGCGCGCGCAGCTTCAGGCGCTGCGCTTGTTGTTGTCGAAGCACTCGCCTTGGCGGCCTCAAACGCCGCCTTGGCTGTATCGGCAGTCTCACCTAGGCGCGCCAGATCGGACCGGGCTGTCGATAGAGACGCAGCGCACGCCTCGCGCCTGGCGCGTTGTTCGAGTTTTTCTGCGGCCGGCGTCGGCGCTTCGGCTGTGCGGACAAAGCCGTCCCAGCGCCACAAATCGCCTTCACGCGAGACCAGCCTTTGGCCCTGCGATAAGGCCGGCTGCAATCTGGCGCCGTCCTCGCGATCGATTAAGCCACATTGCTTTAGACGTGGAAGAAGGGCTGCAGGCGCTTCAACCATATCCGAGAGGGATTGCGCGCCGGCTGGCAGTTTCGCGTTCGCATCGCGGGATCGGGTCGTCCAATGCTCGGGCGCCGCGATATCTGTTGGCGCGTCCAAATCATCTCCTAGCGCAGCGGCCAATGCGCGGGCGATGTCTTTGTCGGCGCGAATCTCATCCATAATCGCGGGACGCGCCGGGCCGTCGGCCTTGCGCAATAAACGATCGAGCCCCGCAATTTCCGCTTCCAACGCCCGCACGTCTGCGCGCATCGCGTCGACCGGCGCCGCCGCGGCTTCGTGAGCCGAGCGTGCGCGTTCCAGCTCCGTGTTTGCAGCCTCAGCTGCGGCTTGAGCGTCAATCATATCCGCTTCAGCCGCATCGGCGGCGGCTTGGGCGTCCGCCAACGCGTCTTTCAGCGCCGCCATATCGCCCAACGCGTCGCGATCTTGTTCTGCGCGCGCCAGATCTATCGTCAGGCGCTCCAACCGCGTTTCTTCGCGGTCAAGAATGTCGCGGGCCGCTTTGGCGTTCGCGTCGGCGGCCGCAATGATTTGGAGTTTCGCGTCCAATGCGCTTTCCGCATCCTTCAGCCGAGCGGCGGCGGCTTCCAATTGTAAGCGTGCGTCATGTTTGGCGGTCTCGCGCGCTTGCGGATCGTCCGCCGGCAATTCGGCGAGATCTTTCGCCGCGCGCGCGGATTTGTCGTCCGCCTCTTCACACAAGCTGTGCTCGCGCGCCAGATCGTCGACAATCCGGGTTAGATCCGCGTTCAGACGGTCCACAGCCTCTCGCGCGGCCTTGCGTTCGCCGTCTAGCTTGGCGAGGTCGAGCTTCAGCACGCCCAAACGGCCAGCCGCCTCGCTTTCCGCGTCGCGCAAGGGCGTGATCTTCGCGCGCGCTTCGGCTTCAGCGGTCGCCGTGCGCGCTTCAGCGGCGACGCCGTCTTCGATCGCGCGTTTCGCATCGGCAAGCTCGCTTTCAGCATCCATGCGCGCTTGCTTGGCGGCGCGCCATTTCGCCGCCATGAGTTGGGCCTCCAGACCCTGGATCTCTGTTGATAGAGCGCGATAGCGCCGCGCCTTGCTCGCTTGGCGTTTGAGAGAATTTAGCTGTTTTTCGACCTCGCCGATAATCTCGTCGAGCCGTTCCAGATTGGTTTCCGCGCCGTTGAGCTTTAACTCAGCCTCGTGACGGCGGGTGTTGAGACCCGCAATCCCGGCAGCTTCCTCCAAAATGCGTCGCCGATTTTGCGGCTTGGAGGCGATGAGTTCGGAAATCTGACCTTGGCGCACTAGCGCGGGGGAGTTGGCTCCCGTCGAGGCGTCTGCAAAGAGAAGCTGGACGTCCTTTGCGCGAACCGTCCGACCATTGATTTTATAGGTCGAGCCGACGCCGCGCCGCAGTTTGCGGCGAACTTCCAACTCGTCCGAATCGTTTAAATCCGCCGGCGCCGTGCGTGAGGAATTGTCGAGCACCAGCGCGACTTCCGCATGCTCGCGCGCGGGTCGATTAGCGGCGCCCGAAAAGATAAGGTCGTCCATTTCGCCGCCGCGCATGGCGCGTGCCGAGCTTGCGCCCATCACCCAACGCATCGCTTCCAGCAAATTGGATTTGCCGCAGCCATTGGGGCCGACAATGCCGGTCAAACCTTCTTCGACCGCGACATCGACAGGGTCGGCGAAGGATTTGAAGCCGGCGATTTTAAGGCCTTTGAACTGCAAACGTCGTCTCCCAGCGCGCCTATTCGGCCGGCGCTTCCGCTACGCCGAGCGCCTCATCAATCCGAGCAGAAATGCCTTGCAGCGACATCTCAGCGGGCGGCACGCGCTCGCCATTGACAAAAACAGTCGGCGTCGAGTTCACGCCCTTCGATTGGCCCAGCTCTACATTGGCGCTGATCTGCGCGAGGACGTCCTCATCGGAGACGCAGGCTTCCACAGCAGCGCGATCCAATCCCGCGCGCTCGCCGATCTCCACGAGTTTGTCCAGCGCGCCGCCTCTTTGCGTCGCTTCTAGGATTTCGTTCTGATACTTAAAGAGGTCGTCTATCACGTCGTAGTATTTGGCTTCGCCGGCGCAGCGCGCGATGGCGCCGCCGGCCGCTGCGACCCGCGCGGGCGGCGTTGGGAAATCACGAAATATATATTTGGCTTGGCCGGTCGCGATATAATTCGACTTCAAGCCGGGCAGTACGGAAATATGAAACGTGCGGCAATGCCCGCATGTGGTCGAGGCGTATTCGACGATTTCCACTGGCGCGTCCGCCGATCCCATGGGGATATCGCCCGCCGCCGCCGATGCCGCTGCGTCATTTGTGTCCGCCGCGCCGGAGCATGCGGCTGTCGCCAGGCCTAGGATCGCTGCAAGCGCGGTGCGTTTGGTCAACATGTGTATCGCCATAACTGTTTCATCTCTTGTCTAAGGATTCTCTTGTTGCGACTAGAACGCGCCGATTTTGGGGCGCATCGGCCTAAAGCTGTTTGCGCGCCAACACTGCTTCGCCGAGGGCCGCCAACGCCGATTTCACCTTTGGGTTTTCGACGTCCTTAAGGGCGTCCACGAGTGCGTCTTTTTCTTGCGGCGGCAATTGCGGCGCGAGCGCGACATTGGGGCGGTCCGACTGGTGTAAGGCTTGTGTTTGATCGATGCGGATGGCGCTGATTTTCTTGCCGGCGGCGAGGTTCACCCGCTCAATGACAATGTCGGCAATATGTTGTAACTTGGTTGCGGCGGCCGATCGCGCGCGGATTACCAATACCGCGCCGCCCTTTTTGTTGCGGACGATTTTTACGGGCTGGGACAGTTTTGCGAGGCTGGGTCCGACAATCTCCGCCCATCGGCTTTCAACCGCGCTCATCGAGCTGCCGGTCTCTTTCAAAATCGGGCGCAGGGCTTTGAGGATGGCGTGGGACACATCTTTCGGCGGCGGCGCCAATCCGCGGCCGCGCCGAGCGTTCAGCATGTATTCGGCGCGTCGCTCGGCTAAGCTTTTCAGCTTTCCGGACGGATCGGGCGCTTTTCGCGGATCGGGCGAATTCATAAGACCGCACTCTTGCCGAATCCGCGTCGTTTGGACAAGGCTCAGCGGCGATGGATGACGCAAAAATGATCGACGCCGCGGCGGCGCTTCTGAACTGGTATGATGCAAACGCCCGCGATTTGCCTTGGCGTATCAGGCCGGGCGATCGTTCACAAACGCCAGATCCTTATCGCGTTTGGCTATCTGAAATCATGTTGCAGCAGACCACGGTTCCGCATGCTGCGCCTTATTATACGCGTTTCCTTAAGCTCTGGCCACGCGTACAGGATTTGGCGGATGCGCCTATCGAGGATGTGGTGCGTGAATGGGCGGGGCTGGGATACTACGCCCGCGCGCGCAATCTTCATAAATGCGCCAAGGCGGTGGCCTTGCGTGGCGGGTTCCCGGACGACGCTGCAGGGCTGCAAACCTTGCCGGGGG
>JBCCMB010000087.1:0-11559 GCA_039026555.1 Pseudomonadota bacterium | reverse complement strand
GGAGGCGGTGTCGCCCTCCTGGCTCCAAAAATCGGCGCCTTCGCCAACGCCTATGGGTCGCGAATATCCAGTGCCGATCGGGTCGATGAACACCATATCGGTGACGTCCAATACCGAGAGGGGATTGTCGACCATCAAATAGGGCGCAGCGCCGTCATCTTCATCCGCATCGCTCGCGACGACGGCGCGTTTCGGCCCGAACATTCCCATGTGCAGCCAAATCGAGGCGGATCCCGGTCCGCCATTAAAGATGAAGGTAACGGGACGGTCGATGCCGGCGTCGTCTTTGATGTAGGAGAATGAGAAAAGCGCGCCGGTCGGATCCCCGTCCTCATTGCGCAAATAGGTTTCGCCCGCTTCCACGCGGTAGGAGACGTTTTGACCGTTAAATCGGCCGCGATGCTGGGTGACGAAATTTACGGGATCAGGCAGTTGCGCGGCGTCGTAAGCTGTGTTTTCCGCCATGTGTCCATCGGCTAAGGCTGCCGGAGCCGCGCTCAGCACAAGAGCCGCCGCCGCCCGCTGGAGATTGGTGCGGATTGAGAGAAGACGCATGAACTGTCCTTTTGACCTGATTTAACTGGATTTATTGTGCCGACGTCTGTCGGTTTGTCGAGCGCGTTCGGCCGATTCACACAGGCTTTTGAACATGCGTTGCAGCGTTGCACTAAAAACGCGGCTGCAAAGCGTCTATTTAAGACCCTCAAGACCGCTTGAATCCCCCAACAAAAAGCGTATAAGCCCCCAATTATCCCGACACGTGGACGTAATTCCGGTGCTGAAATCTTTCGGCCCGTCCGCGGCGGCTAACCGGATAGGAGACAATCCAATGGCTTTGCCAGAATTTACAATGCGCCAGCTGTTAGAGGCGGGCGTGCATTTCGGTCACCAAGTTCATCGCTGGGAACCGAAAATGAAACCCTACATTTTCGGCGCGCGTTCGGGGATCCACATCCTCGATTTGTCGCAAACCGTTCCTTTGCTGCACCAGGCCTTGGTCAAGGTGCGCGATACGGTCGCCAAGGGCGGCCGCGTGCTGTTCGTCGGCACCAAGCGTCAAGCGTCCGATCCTGTCGCTGAGGCGGCCGAGCGGTGCGCGCAGTATTACATGAACCATCGCTGGCTGGGCGGCACGCTGACCAATTGGACGACCGTCTCCAAATCCATCTCGCGTTTGCGCGAATTGGATGAATTGCTGGGCGACGGCGACCAAACCGGCCGTACGAAGAAAGAATTGCTGCAGCTGACGCGCGAACGCGACAAACTGCAAAAGGTCCTGGGCGGCATCCGCAATATGGGCGGTTTGCCCAGCCTGATGTTTGTGATCGACACCAACAAAGAGTCCATCGCCGTCAAAGAGGCCCGCAAGCTGGGCATTCCGGTGGTGGCGATTGTCGACACCAATTGCGATCCGGATGAAGTCGACATGCCAATCCCCGGCAATGACGACGCCGCGCGCGCCATTTCGCTTTATTGCGGTCTGATCGCGGATGCGGTGCTCGACGGTCTCGCTGAAGCGTCGATGGAATTGGGCGTTGATCTGGGCGAAGCCGAAGATGTGTCCGAATTAGCGTTGGATGCGCCTGAACCGGCTGTGGAGGCTGAAGCGGAAGCGGTCGCCGAAGCGGCGCCTGTTGAAGACGCCGCGGAAGCTGCACCTGTTGAAGAAGCGGCGGAAGCTGCGCCTGAAGATGGCGCGGACGCCAAAAGCTAGACGTTTGAACTCACTTATAGCCTTGAAGAGGTAATACGACATGGCCGCAATCACCGCTGCGCTCGTCAAAGACCTGCGCGAGAAAACCGGCGCGGGGATGATGGACTGCAAGAAGGCGCTTGCTGAAAACGACGGCGACGTAGAAGCCGCTGTGGATTGGCTACGCGCCAAAGGTTTGTCGAAAGCCGCCAAGAAAGCTGGCCGCGTAGCCGCAGAAGGCCTCGTCGGCGTGGCGTCGTCCGGAAAAGCCGGCGCTATTGTCGAGGTCAATTCTGAGACCGATTTCGTGGCGCGTAACGAAATCTTCCAAGACGCTGTGCGCGGTATCGCCAATGCAGCGCTGGAAGCGGATGGCGACGTCGCCAAATTGGGCGCTATGTCGGCGGTAGACGGCGGCGACGGCTCAATCGAAGACATGCTGAAGCGCATGGTCGGCACGATCGGCGAGAATATGACGCTGCGTCGCACGGGCGTGGTCACTGTCGATGAGGGCGCGGTCGCGTCCTATGTGCACTCGGTTACGGCTGAAGGTCTCGGCAAAATTGGCGTGATTGTCGGCTTGGAATCGACCGGTGATGCGGGCGTGTTGCAGGAAGTGGGTCGCAAAGTGGCGATGCACGTCGCAGCGACCGGCCCTCTGGCGGCGACTACGGCGGATTTGGATCCAGCTGATGTTGAGCGCGAGCGCCAAGTTTTGACCGATCAGGCCCGCGAAAGCGGCAAGCCGGACAATGTCATCGAGAAAATGATCGAAGGACGCCTCAAGAAATTCTACAAAGAAGTGGTTCTTGTGGAGCAAGCCTTCGTGATGGATCCGGACGTCACGGTCGGCCAATTCATTGAAAACGCGTCTAAAGAAGCAGGCGCGCCCGTCTCGCTGAAAGGTTTCACAATGTTCCGTCTGGGCGACGGCATTGAGAAAGAACAAGCTGATTTCGCCGCAGAAGTGGCGGCGGCGACGCAAGGCGGCTAAGACTTTTTTACGAGGGTGGGTGCGTTTGCATCTACCCTCGTAGTCCGTCTGGAGTATTAAGGAGACAGGCGGCGGAGGGAAAAAGCACAATGGCTGACGATGCAAGCGCAAGCGACATCAGTGAAGACGGCTCCGCTGGCGCGGCGCAGTACAAACGCGTCCTCCTAAAAATTTCTGGCGAAGCCCTAATGGGCGACAAAGAATTCGGCATCGATATCGGCGCGTGCTTGCCGATCGCTGAGCAGGTGAAGGAAGCGCGCGACGCGGGCGTCGAATTGTGCCTCGTCATTGGCGGCGGGAACATTTTCCGCGGCATGACCGGCGCAGCGCAGGGTATGGAGCGCGCCTCCGCGGACAATCTCGGCATGCTGGCCACGGTCATGAACGCTCTGGCTATGCAAAGCGCGCTGGAGAGCATTGGCGTAGAGACGCGTGTTCAATCCGCCGTGCCGATGACTACGATTTGCGAACCCTTTATTCGCCGCCGCGCCATCCGGCATATGGAAAAGGGCCGCATCGTGATTTTCGCGGCCGGAACAGGCAATCCCTTCTTTACAACGGATACGGGCGCTGCGCTGCGGGCGGCGGAAATGGGCTGCAACGCTTTGCTTAAGGGCACGCAGGTTGACGGCGTCTATACGGCCGACCCCAAAAACAATCCCGACGCCACGCGGTACGATCATTTGGGGTATATGGATGTTTTGTCCAAGGATCTGAGAGTTATGGACGCGACGGCTGTGAGTTTGATGCGCGAAAATAACATCCCCATCGTAGTGTTCTCAATTCATAACAACGGCGCGTTGGCGGATGTTTTGACCGGTCGCGGCGTGTGTACAGTGATCGGGGGACCGGGCGTTTAGTCTTACGCCGAGCTCATACGGTTTGATCCGTTTGCGGGAGGAATAGAATGTCGGACGACGTAAACGATCTAGACATGGATGATCTCAAGCGGCGCATGGAAGGTGCTTTGAACTCGCTAAAGGGTGAGTTTGCGGGTCTGCGCACCGGGCGGGCGTCGCCGGCTCTCCTGGACAATATAACCCTCGAAGCATACGGCGCGCCGACTCCCCTTAATCAGATCGGTACGGTGAGCGTCCCAGAATCGCGTATGCTGTCGGTCAATATTTGGGACAAAGCCAATGTCGCCGCAGCGGACAAAGCTATCAGGGAGTCAGGCCTTGGTTTGAACCCTGTTGTAGACGGTCAAAATCTTCGGATCCCAATTCCGGCGCTTAATGAAGAGCGTCGCGCGGAATTAGCGAAAATGGCCGGAAAATACACCGAAACGGCGCGCGTCGCCGTTCGCAATATCCGCCGCGACGGTATGGATACCCTCAAGCGAATGGAGAAGGCGGGCGATCTCAGTCAGGACGAGCAAAAAGCGTTCGGCGAAGACGTTCAAAAGCTCACGGACGATATGATCGCCAAGATCGATGAGAGCCTAAAATCCAAAGAAGAAGAGATCATGCAGGTTTGACGAAGCCGGGCGCCTATCCATCTGAGGCGGGCATCGCTCCGTTAGGTCCGCCGCCGCGTCATGTGGCGGTTATAATGGACGGAAACGGGCGGTGGGCGGCGGCGCGGGGTTTGCCGCGCGCGGCGGGTCATCGCGAGGGCGTTGAGGCCTTACGGCGAACGGTGGAAGCGTGCCGGGATCTCAATCTTGACCATCTCACCGTGTTTTCCTTCTCAACGGAAAATTGGCGGCGTCCGCCAGCTGAGGTGGCGGCGCTGTTTGACTTGTTAAGGCTCTATGTGAAGCGCGATCTGAAGCGCCTCGTGCAGGAAGGCGTTCGTATTCGAGTGCTCGGCGCGCGCGAAGGTTTAAGCGACGACATTGTCACATTAATCAACGACGCTGAGACGCAGTCGAAACACAACACGTCATTCAATTTGAACATCGCCTTCAACTATGGCGGACGGGGTGAAATCGTCGAGGCGGCGCGCGGTGTGGCGCAAGCGGTCGCAGAGGGGAAGATGTCGCCGGAAGATGTGACTGAAGACGCTCTCGGCCGCTTTATGTGGACGGCGGATTTACCCGACCCGGACCTGGTGTTGCGGACAAGCGGCGAACTTCGTATCAGCAATTTTTTGTTGTGGGGGGCGGCGTATTCAGAATTGATGTTCATGGATGTCTGGTGGCCAGATTTTAGCCAGGCGCATTTGGAACAAGCTATCGACGCGTTTCGCCGGCGCGACCGCCGCTATGGCGGTGCTTAATCTTGGAACGCCGCGAGACTCTCGCAAAGACGGAGCCGAGTTTGACGCGGCCAAGCGATGATGCGCCGAAGGCGGACCGGAACTTTTTAATTCGCGCCGCCGCCGCCGCCGTGATGGCGCCCGCGGGCTTGTGGGCCGTCTATGCCGGTGGGGACGTTCTTTTTTGGGCGACGACCGCATGCGCTTTAATCGCTGCGCTGGAATGGACCCGGATGGCTATGGGACCTGAGCATCGCATCTTACGCCCGGTCGTGGCGGGCGTGTTGTGCGCTGGAGCGGTCGGCGCGGTAGCGAATGCGCAGGCTCCGGGCGCCGTCGGGATTATCGCGGTCTTAACGGCCTTGCTGGCGGGGGGCGCTGCGGCGGCGGCGCGTCGTTTTCCGGCGTCTATCGCTTTTGGCGGTTTTTATCTGACATTCCCTTTCGCCGCTTTCGTTTGGATCCGAGAAAGCGCCCCGGAGGGACAGGAAATCCTAATATGCGTGCTGGCGTTGGTGTTTGTAACTGATATCGGCGCGTATTTGGCCGGTCGAGGCTTTGGCGGACCGCGTTTGGCGCCATGGGGCAGTCCCAATAAGACCTGGGCCGGGGCGTTAGGTGGGCTTTTGTGCGCTGGGCTCGTCGCAGTCGCATGTGGGCGTTTACTTGGGGGTGGCTTGCTCGCATGGATCGCTGCTGGGCTCGCCATCTCGATTGTATCGCAGGCGGGCGATTTATTGGAATCCGTGTTCAAGCGTCATTTTGGCGTCAAAGACGCGTCCGGCGTGATCCCAGGCCATGGCGGAATGCTAGACCGCCTAGATGGGCTGATGGCGGCGAGCCTGTTCGCGGCAGGCGTGCTGACCTTCGCCCCTGGTCTGACGGCGCATATAGGGGCAGGGTAGCGCGCATGAGCGATCAGATTCGTGTTTCGATTTTAGGGGCGACCGGCTCCGTCGGCCAATCGGCGCTCGACGTCGTGGCGTCAGAACCTGAAACGTACAAGGTCGCCGCGGTGACGGCGAACCAGAACGTTCAAGCGCTTGCCGAGGCGGCTGTCTACGCCCGTGCTGAAACCGCGGTCATCGCAGACCCTGAAAGGTATGAAGACCTAAAAGACGCGTTGTCAGGCAGCGATGTGGCGGCGGCGGCGGGGCCGGAAGCGATATGCGACGCGGCTGCGCAAGATGCAGATCGCGTGGTTAGCGCGATTGTCGGCGCTGCGGGGCTTAACGCCACGCTAGCGGCGGTAAAGCGCGGCGCCACGGTCGCCTTGGCGAATAAGGAAAGCCTTGTCTGCTCCGGTCCTCTGATGATCGAGGAGGCGCGTGCATCCGGCGCGCAATTGCTGCCGATCGATTCAGAGCATAGCGCGATTTTCCAGGTCATGGATCGACCCGAGCGAGTAGAAAAACTGGTGCTGACCGCCTCGGGTGGTCCATTTTTGAGTGCTTCCATGGCGCAGATGGCGGCGGCGACGCCGGAGCAAGCTTGCGCACATCCCAATTGGTCGATGGGCGCCAAGATCTCGGTCGACAGCGCAACGATGATGAACAAAGGCCTGGAGCTGATCGAAGCCGTTTACTTGTTCGAGACGCCGGCTGACCGCATTGATGTGTTGGTGCATCCGCAATCGATCATCCACAGCCTCGTTTCCTATGATGACGGGTCGGTTTTAGCGCAATTGGGCGCCCCAGATATGCGTACGCCTATTTCATATGCGTTGGCGTGGCCCAAAAGAATGCGTCTCCCGGGTGTTGAGCGCCTAGATCTGGCCAAAATCGCTCGGTTAGACTTCGAAGATCCTGATGAAGACCGGTTCCCCGCGCTAAAACTGGCGCGCAGGGCGGTCGAGGCGGGCCCATGGGGGCCGGCGGTGCTAAATGCAGCGAACGAGGTTGCTGTGGACGCGTTCTTGCAGAAACATATCGGCTTCTTGGCGATTGCTGGAATGGTGCAGGACGTATTGGATCAGTTTGGCGCGGGCGAACGCGGCGACATTACGGATCCGGAGAGTTTTGAGCAGGTGTTCGACCTGGACAGACGTGCGCGGGACGCTGCGCGAAGCTTGCTTCAGCAGGCGGCCTAGAAGCGGCGCCGTTAAGATAAGCGGCGGATGAGCGAGCGCGTGGAAGAGTAGAGGCGGCTGACGATATGGATGCAGTTTTTTCGGGCGTCGGCTCGATCATCCCATTTTTCTTGCTCATCGGCGTGGTGGTGACGGTCCATGAATTGGGCCATTACGCAGCGGGCCGTTTTTTTGGAGCCGCTGCTGAGAGTTTCGCCGTTGGCTTCGGCCGGTCGGTGTTTGAACGGACAGACAGCAGAGGGACGCGTTGGCGGCTGAATTGGCTGCCGATCGGCGGTTTTGTGAAGTTTGTCGGAGAACCGCAAACGGCGGGAGATGTGGGCGTTGTTGAACAAGGCCCCGTCGGTAAGCCGTATTCTGAATTGACCGCCTGGCAGCGCGCCGTCATCGCCTTGGGCGGCCCTGCTGCAAACTTCGTATTTGCCGCGATAGTTTTCGCCGGGCTGGCCATGTTCCAGGGCGTGCCGGCGCCGACGCAAGTGCGCGTTGTGGAGGTTTTTGAAGGCACGCCGTCCGAGCGTGCGGGCTTTGTGGCCGGCGACGAAATCGTCAGTGCTGGCGGGCGGGCGGTGAAAACGCCGACCGACGTGATGACCGCGACGCAATTCAGCGCAGGTGAAGACGTCGTTTACGAAGTACGGCGGGCTGGGGAGATCGTGACATTGACCGCAACGCCGGAACGCGAGCGCGTCACAAACGAGATGCTGGGCACGACGGAGCAGATCGGTCGGATTGGTTTACGCATGTCTGGGACGACCATTCAACGTGTCGGGCCGATCGACGCCATGGCTCATGGCGTTGTGTTTACGGGTGACATGATCGCGCTGACGACCAAGGTTTTAATCCGCATCGCCACGTTCAAGGAGCCCATGGATCAATTACGCGGCCCTGTCGGAATTTTCGATATTTCCGACAAAGTGACCGATGCGCATATGAAGCAACCGGAAGCTGGGTTTTTTGATCGATTGTCTGGGACGACGATCGCTTTGATAACGTTGGCTGCAATGTTCTCCGTAGGGGTGGGATATTTCAATCTACTGCCGATTCCAGTGCTTGACGGCGGCCACGTTGTTGCGTGTGTCGCGGAGATGATCACAAAGCGGCAAGTCCCTGAAATTGTTCAAAGAGTCGGCTTGTCCCTTGGTTTGGCGTCTTTGGCGTGCTTTGCATTGGCCGTAACTTGGAATGATCTAAAACGCATCGGCGTGCTTGAGGTTTTCAGCGGGTTGTTGTCTTAAGACGACAACGGGCGGTCGGGGCGTCCCGGGACGGGAAGAGGATTGAGTATGCGGTCTTTGTTCGCGGGCGCCCTTGCGCTGACGACGTCTGCAGGTGCGTTCGCGGTCGCGACAGACGCCATTGGCGCTGGACAAGCCGCAGCTCAGGAGGCGACGTCCGGCGTAATCTCTCGGATTCGCGTCGACGGAAATCAACGCATCGAAGCGCGCACTGTACAATCCTACATGCTGGTTGAGCCTGGCGACGCATTTGATCCCGAGCGCATCGATTTGTCGTTGAAGACGCTTTTCGCAACGGGCCTGTTCGCAGACGTGCTCATTGAACGTGAAAGCAATGATCTCGTTGTTCGCGTAATCGAAAATCCGATCATCAACCGCGTTATTTTTGAAGGGAATGACGCGGTTGGCGAAGAACGCCTGCTGGAGGAAACCGAAGCGGAGCCGCGGTCGATCTTCACCCAAGCTCGGGTTCAACAAGATGTGCAGCGTATATTGGAAGTCTATCGGCGGTCCGGGCGCTTCGCAGCATCGGTGAACCCGCAATACAAACCCCTCGCTCAGAACCGCGTGGACCTGATCTTCGAGATCTCCGAGGGGCCAACGACGGGCGTGCGCTCGATCAACTTCCTGGGCAATGAGGAATTTTCAGATCGACGCCTCAGATCCGAAGTTGTGACGCGTCAATCGCGGTGGTGGCGCTTTTTTGAATCAAACGACAATTACGATCCGGACCGGCTGGAGTTCGACCGCGAATTGCTGCGGCAATTCTACACGAATGAAGGCTATGCCGATTTCCGGGTCACCTCGTCGGTGGCGGAGCTGACGCCCGATCAAGAAGATTTCTACATCACCTTCACGATCGATGAGGGGGTGAAATACGATTATGGCGAGGTGAAGGTCGAAACGGCGCTGGAAAAACTCTCCAGCGATGCGCTGACCCGGATCCTTCCAATCCGCCAGGGCACGCTCTATCGATCGGATCAAATCGAAACGGCGATCGACGCCATTACGTTTGCGGCCGGCTCGGCCGGCTATGCGTCGGTGGACGTACGTCCGCGCGTCGAAACCAATCCTGAGACCCGCACGGTCGACATCACCTTTGTGGTGGATGAAGGTCCACGCGTCTATATCGAACGCATAGATATCACCGGCAATACGCAGACCCTGGATCGCGTTATTCGCCGCGAAATTCGTATCGCCGAAGGCGACGCGTTCAATCGCATCTTGCTGGATCAATCGCGTAACCGCATCCGATCTCTTGGCTTCTTCAAAGAAGTGGAGATTACCGAGGCCCCCGGATCCACGGCGGACCGAACCGTTGTGAATGTGAATGTCGAAGAGACGGCGACGGGCGAACTCGCCTTTTCTGCAGGTTTTTCGTCTGCGGACGCATTCCTATTTTCTCTCAGCGCGTCGCAGAGAAACTTAAGGGGTCGCGGACAATTCCTGAGCGCGCGAATCCAGACGACGTCGCGTCAGCAAGATCTAGAATTCCGCTTTACAGAGCCGCGTTTCCAAGACCGAAACCTTGCAGCCGGCGTCGATCTTTACGCCACCCAAGCTGATTTTTTGGACGAGGCGGGGTTTGAAAACCAATCTCTGGGCGCAGGCTTGCGTCTCAATTTCCCAATCGGCGAGCGGACCAGTTTGGGATTGAATTATCGGCTGCGCCAAGATGATGTGCAGGTCAGCAATCCCGAGGTGAATTGCGGCATTGATACAGATGGCGACGGCATTGGCGACAGTATCGATGTCGACGGCGACGGGATCGGTGATGGCGATGGGGACGGGATTGGCGACGAGCCCATTTTCTTCCGTTCCTCCTTGTGTGATCAGCTCGGCGTGCAGCTGACCTCAGCTGTCGGCTATTCGTTGTCGCGAGACCGGCGCAACGACCCCATAACGCCGACACGCGGGTACCGGGCGACCTTCAGCCAAGAAGTCGCGGGCGCTGGCGGCGATGTGAATTATCTGCGTAATGAGTTCCGCGGGTCTTTCTATCGCGGTATTTTGCCTGGATGGACGGCGAGCGCGAGCTTGGACGCCGGCTTTATTGAAGGTTGGAACGGCGACAATGTCCGCGTGAACAACCGCTTCTTTAAGGGCGGCAATTCGTTCCGAGGTTTTGACGTAGCGGGTTTGGGTCCGCGTGAAGTGATCACGACTGTGCTGACCGAAGACGCTAACAACGACGGAGTGCTGACGCCCGTTCTGGATGAAAACGGCGAGCAGATCGTCAATATCACGTCGGGCAATGCGCTCGGCGGCAAAGCATATGCAATTGGGGCCTTGGAATTGTCCTTCCCCGTGCCCTATGCTCCTGAGGAATTCGGGATCGGCGGGGCGCTTTTTTCGGAGTTCGGCACTGTCGGCTTGCTTGACGACGTGGATCGAAATAGAAGCGCGAACACAGAATTCCAGTCGTTTCGCGTGGATGATAGCGCCAGCCTCCGCGCGAGCGTGGGCGTTAGCATCTTTTGGGATTCGCCCTTCGGTCCCATTCGTTTCGACTTCTCCGAAGTCTTGGCGAAGGAAGACTATGATCGTACGGAAAGCTTCCGTTTCAGCACCAACACTCAGTTCTAGCCCTTTCGGACAGAATGCCGAAAATTCAGGACAAATTCCTCATGCTTACTCGTAAACTCGCTTTCGTCGTATGCGCGACGGTTTTCGCCGCATTTGTCGGCCAGACGGCCGCTGCGCAGAACAAGGTCGTCGTAATCGACCAAGCGCAAATCATGCGTGATAGCCGCGCCGGTAAAGACATCGCCGCCAAGCTCAAAGCGATTGGCGACACCATGGCGACCGAACTGCAGCCCGTCGCCGACGCGCTCTCCACCGAGCAGCAATCCTTGAACGCGCAAACGTCAACTTTGACCCGCGAAGCGCTGGCGCAAAACCAACAATTGGTCACGCGGATCGAGAGCTTTTCAAAGCGCGCGCAAGACTTTGAAGTGAAGCGCCAACGAAGCGCTGTTGAGCTTGAGCAAACACGCCGCCAAGCTTGGGGAAAATTCTTCGAGGCTTTGGGGCCTGCGCTGACGCAAGTTGTAACGGATCGCGGCGCGGACGTTGTACTAGACCGCAGCTCAGTGGTGTATTCGGATAAGTCGGTAGATGTGACGATTGAGGTGATTGCGCGTATCGACGCCACAACCCCAACCATCGAAGTCGTGAAGGCTGTTTTGCCGCAGCAGCCTGCGCCTCAATAGAGGCAGGACCGTTCGAAGATGGACGAGCGATTCTACGAAATTACGTCTGCGACAGCGATGGATTTGTCGCTCGCCGCAGGCGCGGCGCCGCCGCCGACGTTTCGAGATCGCGTAATTTCTAGTGTTAGCTCGGC
>JBCCMB010000086.1:0-11750 GCA_039026555.1 Pseudomonadota bacterium | reverse complement strand
TAGCGGCGTTCGTCGCCAAAGGCCGCGGACATTGGTTTCATCCTGCCAGAAATTATAGACATAGCCGTTGCGGATGCTGCCATAGGGGATGCGCTCCTTGGCGTTGGCGATCTTCAGCGCGTCCGCTTTCAAGCCTTCAAAGCGCGGATCAGACTCCAGACGCGCTAAGGACCGCTCATTCTGCGCGCGGACCCAGGCGAGTGCTTCTTCGCCCTCCACCTCTTCCAGATAGAGATGCGCGTCCGGATCAAAGGGCGCCGTCGCGGCGGGCGTATCAAGCATAGGGTCTTCCTGTGTGGCGCACGCGGCGAGGGCGAGCGATAGGCTGAAGGCGAGAATGAAGCGCATATGGGATCTCCTGAACTTTGGGACCATGGCGAGCATTTCTCACGCATTCAAGAGCCTGTCACATGAGCCCGCTAAGAACGAAGTTTCGCGCGCGGCGAGGGGCTAGTTTATGGGCGATATGATCAATGTGTTGGTCTTATGCACCGGCAATTCAGCGCGCTCCATGTTGGGTGAGGCCTTGGTCAATATGCTCGGCGGCGGCCGTTTCAAAGGCTTTAGCGCTGGATCGACGCCGCGTGGAGAGCCGCATCTTATGACCGTCGTTTTGCTGCGTGAGAAAGGCTATGACGTCGCCAGCCTTCGGTCCAAATCTTGGGATGAATACGCTGGCTCGGATGCGCCGGACATGCATGTGATCGTGACGGTGTGCGACAACGCGGCGAACGAGGTGTGTCCTGTTTGGCCGGGCCACCCGGTGCAGGCGCATTGGGGCTTGCCGGACCCCGCCGCCATTGAGGGCGAGGGGCAGCGCGCCGCGTTTGATCGGGCGTTTGAGGCGCTGAAAGCGCGTGTCGAAAAGCTGGTCGAGTTGCCCTTGGCGAATATGGACGCCGCCGACAGGCAAGCCGCTGTGCAACGCGTGCATGATGAGATGGGACGCTAGCGCCATGGCGTTTTCAATGTCTCGTCAGCTTGCAGCGGAGTTTGTTGGAACCGTCATGCTGGTCGGCGTTGTCATCGGCTCGGGCATTATGGGCGATGCGCTCTCCAGTGACGATGCGGTCTCGCTGTGGGGCAATACGGCGGCGACAGGGGCGATCCTGGTCGTCCTGATCCTGATTTTCGGGCCGGTGTCGGGCGCGCATTTCAATCCCGCCGTCACCTTGGCGTTTCGGTTACGGAAAGAGATCGCCACGGGCGCTGCGCTCGCCTTTGTCGTCGCCCAGATCGCGGGCGGGTGCGCCGGGGCGATCATAGCCAATGTGATGTTCGACCTGCCGGCGGTTCAGCTGTCTGACAAAGTCCGCACTGGGCCGACGCAATTGTTGTCGGAAGCTGTGGCGACATTCTCCTTGCTCGCTGCGATCTTCGGCTGCGTGCGATTTAAGCCGGAGGCCGTTCCTTACGCCGTCGGGCTTGTGATCACAGCGGGATATTGGTGGACGTCATCGACCTCCTTCGCCAATCCGGCCGTGGCGATCGCGCGGACCTTGTCCGACACCTTCGCCGGCATTCGGCCCGTCGACGCGCCGGCTTTTGTCATCGTCCAGCTGCTCACGGCGGCTATCGCGACGCCTTTGCTGATGTGGCTGTTCAAAGCCGAAGACTAGCGGCGGGGCCGCCGCGGCGTTATATCGCCTGCCATGAAATTCTATAAAATGAACGGCGCGGGCAATGAGATCGCCATTTTGGACGGTCGTCGCAGCCCTTTGAAGCTAAATGCGGACACCGTTCGAGCCATCGCCGACCCCCAAAGAGGGGCCAAAGCCGACCAGGTGATCGCGCTGGAGCCATCCATGCGCGGCGATGTCTTTATGCGCATTTGGAACTCCAACGGATCGGAAGTCGGCGCGTGCGGCAATGCGGCCCGCTGTGCGGCATGGCTGGTGATGGAAGAAACCGGCGCCGACACCGTCAAAATCGAAACCGAGGCCGGGCTTTTGGCGTCTGAACGCAAAGGCCCAACGCAAATCGCCGTCGATATGGGCTCGCCCTTGCTCAAATGGGAAGAGATCCCCTTGGCGGAGCGTATGGACACGCGGGGGATCGATCTGAAAATCGGTCCAATCGACAATCCGGTGCTGTCTCTGCCGGGGGCGGTGAATATGGGCAATCCGCACGCCGTCTTCTTCGTGGACGACATCGCGGCGGTCGACATCGAAACCGTGGGTCCATTGGTCGAAGGCCATATGTTGTTCCCGCAAAAGGTGAACGCTGGTTTTGCGCAGATCCTGTCTCCGGATCGGATTCGGTTGCGGGTGTGGGAGCGGGACGCCGGTTTGACGCAAGCCTGTGGATCCGGCGCTTGCGCGGCGGTCGTTGCGGCGCATCGCCGTGGGCTGACTGATCGCGAGGCGACTGTGGTCGCGGATGGCGGCGAGCTTCACATTCATTGGCGCGAAAGCGACGACCGCGTCATCATGACCGGCCCGATCGAGATGGAGTTTGAAGGCGAGATTTGATGCGCTGATCAGGCGCGCTTGCGCGCGGCGTCCTCGCCCCTCATCCTAATACTATGACCGCACTGATTGCGCCTTCTGACACGGTCGCTGACGCTGATCGCGACGATGATGTCGACATCCTCACATTAGGATGCCGATTGAATTCCTATGAATCCGAAGTGATGCGCAAACACGCCGATGCGGCGGGGCTGACGCATGCGGTGATCGTGAACACCTGCGCGGTCACCAATGAGGCGGTGCGCCAGGCGCGCCAAACCATTCGTCGCGCCAAACGCGAGCGTCCAGACGCCGCCGTGATCGTCACGGGTTGCGCGGCTCAGATCGACCCGCAAAGCTTCGCCGATATGCCGGAAGTCTCGCGCGTGATCGGCAATTCCGAAAAAACGCGCGCGGAGACGTTTAAGCCGGTCGATCTGCTGGACGATGGGCCCCGCGTGCGCGTTAACGACATTATGTCGGTCTCTGAGACAGCCAGTCATCTGGTCGATGGCCTAGAAGGCCGCGCTCGCGCCTTTGTGCAGGTGCAGACCGGGTGCGATCATCGCTGCACGTTTTGCATCATCCCCTATGGGCGTGGGAATTCGCGGTCCGCGCCCGCCGGTGAAGTGGTGGCGCAGGTGAAAAACCTCGCTGCCAAGGGGCATTACGAGGCGGTGCTGACCGGTGTTGACCTTACCTCTTGGGGTCATGATCTGCCGAACCAGCCCAAGCTCGGCAATCTTGTCGCGCGGATTGTGAAACTCGTTCCGGACCTTCCGCAGCTGCGTTTGTCGTCCATCGACGCGATCGAAATTGATGACGAGCTCTTTGATCTCATCGCGAACGAGCCGCGCATCGCCCCGCATCTTCATCTCTCCTTTCAGGCGGGCGACGACATGGTGCTGAAACGCATGAAGCGTCGGCATTTACGACAAGATGCGGTGGATTTGTGTACGCGTCTGCGCGCGGCGCGGCCCGACATTGCGTTCGGCGCAGACCTGATTGCGGGCTTTCCGACCGAAACCGAGGAGATGTTCGAGAACACGCTCGCCTCCGTCGATGAATGCGGTTTGGATTATTTACATGTATTCCCTTACAGCGCCCGTCCCGGCACGCCGGCGGCGCGCATGCCGCAAGTGGATCGCAGCATTGTGAAACAACGCGCGGCGCGCCTGCGTGAAAAAGGGGCTGAGCGCTTGGCGATGCGGCTCGATAAACATGTCGGGTCGACGCGGAACGCTTTGGTCGAAGCGGGCGGCCGCGCGCGCTTGCCGGATTTTGCGCCTATTCGTATCGAGGGCGACGCGCCTGAGCCGGGCCATCTAGCGCGGGTCGAGCTTATTGGGCGCACCGATACGGATTTGATTGGGCGACGCGTATGATCCTCTTCTGGGGCAAGAAGAAAGACAAAGACGAAACGACCGGCGAAACGCCCGTTGAAGCGCCGAAAGACCCCGCCGTCGCCGATGCCAGCGCGCCTGTTGAGCCCGAGAAGAAGACGCTGCTCAGCGGTCTTTTCAATCGCGCAAAGCCCGACGCGCCGATGTCTGCGCCCGAAGTGGTCGAGCCGGCGCCGGACGCGTCCGATCCTGCGCCCAGGACTGACGGAGCGGCGCCGTCAGAACCAATCGCGACGACGCTTCAGGCCGAAGCGCCAGCGGATACGCCGCAACCAGAAGATCACCCCGCACCGTCGACAGAGGCGCCGCCGGCGCATTTCGAAACGCCAAAACCCGCCGCCTCGACTGAAACACAAGATCTCGCGCCTCCTCGCGCGCCGGAGACGCTGATCGAGCCGCCGAGCGCGCCAGACACGATCGTCGAACCGCCGACGCCGCCCGAACCCCCAGCAGCGCCAAGCGCAAAGCCAGCGCCTAAGCCTGACACCACGTCCGATCCTATCGAGGAGACGAAATCGGCGGGCTTTTTCGAAAAACTCACCCAGGGCCTTCGCAGGTCGTCGTCCAAGCTCGCGGACGGCATTTCCGGCGTCTTCACCAAGCGCAAACTGGATGACGACGCGCTGGAAGACTTAGAAGACCTGCTCATCACATCCGACATGGGCGCGGGCGTTGCGGCGCGCGTGACGACGGCCGTTGCGAAAGATCGGTTCGACAAAGACGTCACCGATGAGGAGATTAAATCGGCGCTGGCGGAAGAGATCGCCAATGTGCTGCGCCCGCGCGAGGAATTGGTGGATTTCTCAGAAGGACCGAGTCCTCGCGTTGTGTTGTTTGTTGGCGTTAACGGGTCCGGCAAGACCACCACAATTGGGAAAATCGCGTCCAAGCTATCCGGCATGGGCGCCAACATCTTATTGGCGGCGGGCGATACGTTTCGGGCGGCGGCGGTTGAGCAGCTGAAAGTTTGGTCTGAACGGGCCGGCGCCGGATTTTTGTCCAAACACCAAGGCGCCGACAGCGCCGGGCTCGCTTATGAAGCGGTGGAGCAGGCTAAGGCTGAAGGTCGCGATCTGGTGCTGATCGATACGGCGGGCCGCTTACAGAATCGCGGCGAATTGATGGATGAGCTCGCCAAAGTCATTCGCGCCGTGCGCAAGATCGACCATGACGCGCCTCATGACGTGATTTTGGTGTTGGACGCCACCGTCGGCCAAAACGCCTTGTCCCAAGTCGACGCGTTTAGGCACACAGCCGGCGTTACGGGTTTGGTGATGACGAAGCTGGACGGAACGGCGAAGGGCGGCGTTCTCGTCGCCATCGCGGACAAGTACGACATTCCCATTCATTTTGTCGGTGTGGGGGAGAAGGCCGAAGATCTCCACCCCTTCAGCGCGGATGCGTTCGCCCGAGCCCTGGTCGGTTTGGAAGACAGCGTGGCGTGAAGCTCAGCGCCCGCGAACTTGCCTTAGTCGGGTCACTTCCATAACGCCTTCCAAATCGCGATAGACCACCACTTCATAGGCGTCCTTAAAGCTAGTCGAAGAGCGATAATCCGTCGATCCGGACATTTCGATCACAAAGCGATAATTCAGCCCGGCGACCACCTGAACCTCGCTCGTCACACGCGAAACGAGGGCGCGGGTGGGGTATTTGTCATAAACCGCATCAATGGCGAGATCTTTAGCCGCCTTTGTCCATTCATCTTCGTCATCGGCCGTGGCGAAACCGCCCGCGATCGGCTCTGACGAAACGTCCGGCGGCGGTTGCGTTGCGCTCTGCGTGGGCGCGCAGCCTGCGGCCAGCATGGCGAATAGGCCGATCAAAAGCGGAAATCTCATAACGCGTCCTCCTCAACATCGACTATCATGTCAGTTCCTGCGTGAAGGCAAGGCGGTCTTCAGAGGCACGTCGGATTGGTCGGGGACTTGGAATCTGCTGGCGGCCGCACCATATCGTTTATCGGAAACATTGTGCACGTTCACATTCACGCGATTTATGGATCATATGCGCGTGATGTGGGCGGACGGGGGGACGAAACACGCTATTATCGTCTCCAACGCGCCGGACGAGATGGTCTCGTGCGGCTAAATTTATGATGGAGGCGAAGTATGGCGTCCCTATCCACATCCGTTGCGCTGAGCCCTGAGCAGGGCCTATCGCGCTATCTGACGGAAATCCGCAAATTCCCCCTTCTTGAGAAGGAGGAAGAATTCATGCTGGCCGAACGTTGGCTGGAGCATGAGGATTCCGAAGCAGCTGAAAAACTCGTGACCTCGCATCTACGCTTGGTGGCTAAGATCGCTATGGGCTATCGCGGCTATGGCTTGCCCATGGGCGAAGTGATTTCCGAGGGCAATGTCGGCTTGATGCAGGCGGTTAAGAAATTTGATCCGGACAAAGGCTTCCGCTTGGCGACCTACGCCATGTGGTGGATCCGCGCGGCGATCCAGGAATACATTTTGCGCTCCTGGTCATTGGTGAAACTCGGCACGACAGCCGCTCAGAAGAAGCTATTTTTCAATCTGCGCCGGCTGAAAGGCGAAATCCAAGCCCTGGAGGATGGCGATCTGCGTCCTGAAAACGTGACGGAGATCGCAACCCGTCTTGGCGTCAATGAAGATGAAGTCGTCTCGATGAACCGGCGTATGTCAGGCGGGGATGCGTCCTTGAACGCTCCGATCGGCGGCGCGGACGGCGATGGCGAATGGCAAGATTGGTTATCGGACGACACCGCCAAAGGCCAAGCGGAAGAATACGCGGACAATGATGAATTCTCCGCTCGCATGGAGCTTCTGGAGGCGGCTATGGCCGACCTCAATGATCGCGAGAAGCACATCATCGCCGAGCGGCGATTGAAGGATGAGCCCACGACGCTGGAAGATCTTTCGAAGGTCTACAATGTATCCCGCGAGCGCATTCGTCAGATCGAAGTGCGGGCGTTTGAGAAGCTGCAAAAGGCCATGCGCAAGACCGCAAAAGAGCGCGGCGTCGCATAAGCGATCAAATCGTCAACAATTCTCGCTTTACGCGAAAATCACAGAAGCGCGTTCCTAGACAAAGGAGCGCGCTTTTGCATTGTGGAGTTGGAATCAGGATGAAGGGTATATGCGCGCGTTCATCACAGGCGGCGGCGGATTTGTGGGGTCGGCGACGGCGCGCGCTTTAATTGCGCGCGGCGATGAAACCCTCAGTGTCGACACGATGAGCGGTGCGACGGATCCCAAAGCGCTTGCGGGTCTTCCCAAAAGCGGCCGGTTCGCCGCGGTCAAAGCCGACGCTGGCGATCGGGTGATGATGAGCGCCTTGTTGCGTGAGTATCGACCAGACTGCGTCGTTCACATGGCCGGCCCTAAACCCGATATGGGCGCGGGAGAGGCGGCGCGCGCCCGCTATGAAGCGATGCTGGGCCTGTTGGAGGCGGTGAGGACCTATATGTCTTCAGCCCACGCAAAACCGGACTTCAAATTGGTGGTGGCGAGCTCTGATCGGGTTTTTCGGCCCTTGGGGGCCGCCGATGCGGCGTTTGACGATTTCACCCCTTACGATTCGGCTACGCCAGACGGCGCGGCGGAGGCGTCCTGCGCGCTGCTCGCCAAAGCGTGGGGCCGGAGTTTCAACATTCCGGTGGTGATGACGCATAGTCCGCAAGTTTACGGGCCGTGGCAGTGCAAGACAGCGCTCCTTCCCGGCGTCATTCGTCAAGCGCTTTCCGGGGGTCCGATCGCATTGGACGATGGCGAAACGGTGCGAGATTGGCTGCATGTCGCGGATCTCGCCAATGGTTTGGTCGCAGCGGCGGCGCGTGGCGCGCCGGGAGCGACGTATTTGTTCGGCGCGCGATCGGAGCGCCGCGTTCTGGATGTCGTCCTTGCGATCTGCACGTTGTTGGACGCCAAACGCCCTCGCGCGGATGGCCAAAGCTATGCTGCGGCGATCCAATCGTCTGAAGACCTTGTTGGCGTGGGCCTTCGTTTCGGCGCGGATCCCACGCATGCTGAGCAGGAGCTGAATTGGCGCGCGCAATACGGCCTGCATCTGGGTTTGTCGGAGCTTGTCGACTGGGTGTTGTCGCAAAGCGGCGCGCCGGCGCGGAAGCCGATAAAACCCGAGCTCCAACCGGCCGCGCAAGCCGCAGAATAGCTCGCCTCAATCTCGCGCATAGTGTTGACGTATCTCGCCCCTTCGCGTATTCGCACGCGCTAATCCGCGCAGTTAAAGCTGCGCCTTGACCGAAACATGCCGCGCGATGCGGCGGGAGTTCGGCGAGGTCCCCCGCTCGGCGAGTTTCGCTCAGCGGGGCGCTTTTCGTTTGTGCGGTTCGCCGTGGGCGCCCTTTTTAATCTGGGTCCACAAATGAGGAGGTGCGACATGTTCGATGCGTTGACCGACCGGCTATCCGGCGTCTTCGATGGGCTGACGGGCAAGGGCGCCCTGTCGGAAAAAGACGTGTCGGCCGCCATGCGCGATGTGCGCGTGGCCCTTCTCGAGGCGGACGTCGCGCTGGACGTCGTCAAACAATTCATTGCGGACGTCAAACCCAAAGCCGTGGGCGAGGACGTTATCCGCTCGATCAAACCGGGTCAGCAAGTCGTCAAAATCGTCCATGACGGCCTGGTCGACATGCTGGGCGGGGAGGGCGCGCCCACTGGATTGCGCATCGACAGCCCGCCCGCCGTGATCATGATGGCCGGCCTACAAGGTTCCGGTAAAACGACCACGACCGGTAAGCTGGCCAAACGCCTGAAAGACGTCGAGCGCAAAAAGGTGATGGTCGCATCCCTCGACGTTCGGCGCCCGGCGGCGATGGAGCAGCTGAAAATCCTCGCCGATCAGGTTGGCGTCGATGCGCTGCCCATTATCGAAGGCCAATTGCCGGCCGACATCGCCCGCCGCGCGGTCCAGGCGGCCAAACTGGGCGGCTATGATGTGATCATGCTCGACACCGCCGGTCGCACCACGCTGGACGAGCAGATGATGGGCGAGGCGGCGGAGATCGCCGATATCGCGAAACCGTCTGAAACGCTGCTGGTCGCCGATGCGCTGACCGGCCAGGACGCGGTTGAGACCGCGAAACGTTTCAATGAGCGCCTCCCGCTCACCGGTTTGGTGCTGACGCGGATGGATGGCGATGGGCGCGGCGGCGCGGCCCTCTCCATGCGCGCGGTGACGGGCCTGCCGATCAAATTCCTCGGCGCGGGCGAGAAGCTCGATGCGCTGGATGTTTTTGACGCCAAACGCATCGCCGGCCGCATTTTGGGGCAGGGGGATGTCGTTTCCCTGGTCGAAAAAGCGGCTCAAGAGCTGGACCAGGAAAAGACCGAACGCATCGCCCAGAAAATGGCGAAGGGCCAGTTCGACCTTGAAGACATGATGGAGCAGTTCAAGCAGCTGCAACGCATGGGCGGTTTAGGCGGCGTGATGGGCATGCTGCCCGGCGCTAAAAAGGCGCGCCAGGCCATGGACGCCCAAGGCATGGATGACAAAGTGCTTAAGCGTCAGGAAGCGATCATTCTGTCGATGACGCCTGCCGAGCGCAAAAAGCCGGCCTTGCTCAACGCCTCGCGCAAACGCCGCATCGCCAAAGGCTCAGGCGTTGAGGTCTCGGAAATCAACAAGGTGCTGAAAATGCACCGCCAAATGTCCGATATGATGAAGAAGCTCGGCAAGGGCGGCATGAAAAACCTATCGAAAGCCATGGGCTCGATGGCCGGCGGCGCGATGCCGGGCGGAATGCCGCCTGGAGGGTTGGGCGGCATGCCCAGCGGCGGCGGTCTTCCAGGCCTAGGCGGCCCTGGCGCGCCCGGCGGCTTGCCGGGTCTTGGCGGGCCGGCTGGCGGCCTACCCGGCTTAGGGGGGAAGAAGAAGTGAGTGTTGAGACAGCTTCGCTATTTGCGGGGGTCAGCGCTTTGGCCGCGGCGGCGGCAGTTGCCTGGAACGTATGGTGGTCCCACAGAAAAAGCATCCAAGAGGCTAAAGTCCGCGTTGCTGCATACAAATCAGAGCGGGTTGCACGAGTCCGAGACAACACCTGTAAATTTGTTGCTTGTGTAAACAAGATAACGTTTCAGATGTCTCGTTATAATCAGAGTTCGGCCGATCTCCCGGAATCGGATTCGCATACTGAAATTTTGATGAGGTTGAAGTCGGAAATCTGCGTCGACTTGGATCGGAATGATGAATTAGAGAACAGTGCTTTTGAGGCGGTCAATGCATTCAATTTTTCCGGAGAAGTCGACGATATTCAGCAACGATTGCAGTTGGCGGCAGATTGCCTTTCTGGCGTGCTAACGCGCTCCAACTCAGAGGTGTCTGACTTACTCGGCGAGAGAAGGTTCGCCAATGATTGAGCATCCGACCCCCACCGATCTCCTCCGCCTGCGCGACAGCATCGACAATATCGATGCGGCGCTGATCCATATGCTGGCGGAGCGGTTTCGCTGCACCCAGGAGGTGGGGCGATTAAAGGCCGAGCATGATCTGCCGCCGGCGGACAAATCGCGGGAAAAAGAACAGATCGAACGCCTGCGCCGTCTTGCGGATCGGTCTGGTTTAGACCCGGATTTTGCTGAGAAATTTTTGAATTTCATCGTGACGGAAGTGATCCGTCATCACGAACAATTCCGTCGCTAGGGCGGACCCAAACGGACTGATTTAGGAGAAACACATGTCCACCAAAATTCGCTTGTCGCGCGGCGGCTCTAAAAAGCGTCCCTATTATCACATCGTCATCGCGGACGTCCGCGCACCCCGCGACGGCCGGTTTATCGAGCGTATCGGCGCGTACAATCCGTTGCTCGGCAAGGATGATGAAAACCGCGTGAAATTGGACGTCGACAAAGCCCGCGACTGGCTCGCCAAAGGCGCTAAGCCGACCGATCGCGTGGCGCGCTTTTTGGGCGAGGCCGGCCTGATGAAATGGGAGCACGGCAACAACCCGAACAAAGCCAAGCCGGGCGCCAAAGCGCTAGAGCGTGAAGAAGAGCGCAAAGAAAAAGAAGAGGCGAAGACCGCCGCCGAAGCGGAAGCGGCGGCTGCGCCAGAGCCTGAAGAAGCTCCGGTTGAAGAGCCTGCGGCTGAAGCTGAAGAGGCGCCCGCTGAAGCCGAAGCCGAAGCGGAAGCTGAAGAAAAAACCGAAGGCTAGTCCCAATGCGGGTGCGCGACGCGACGCCAGACGATGCGGCGTGGGTCGTCGCGCTCAACGCCGCCAGCGAACCGCATGTCGGCCCAATGGATCAGGCGCATTATCTGGCGCTCAGCGCCATGGCCGCCGCGTTGCGGGTGGCGGAGGCGGACGAGACGCCGCTTGGCGTCGCCATCCTCTTCGCGCCGGGCGCGGCTTATGGCAGCGAAAATTATCGCTGGTTTGAGGAGAACGCTCCCCGGTCGCTCTATGTCGACCGGGTGATGGTCGCGGCTTCAGCGTATCGCCGCGGCGTCGGCAAGGCCCTGTATGAAGACGCTTTGGCCTTGTGCGAGGCGTTGGAGCTGGAGGGCGTCGCCGCCGAGGTGAATGATGCGCCGCCCAACCCCGTCTCCATGGCGTTTCATACTAGTTTCGACTTCGAAACGCTGACCGTGCGGCCTCTGCGCGATGGGGATAAGCGCGTCGCCATGCTTTACCGGCCGCGCGTGCTGGAGAAAGTTTGACCATGGCCGACGAGCTGGTCGTCGTGGCGCAAATCGCGGGCGCCTTTGGGGTGAGAGGCGAAGTCCGCGTGCGCTCTTTCACAGCGGCTCCAGACGATTGTTTCGCCTACGGACCCTTCCTCGATCAAAACGGCGCGCAGATCCTGAAGCCGTTGAAAGCGACGCCGCACAAGGATGGGTTCATCGTGCGCCCGGAAGAAGATCAGCAGCGCGAAGCGTGGGAAGCGCGGAAAGGCGAATTGCTGCACGT
>JBCCMB010000085.1:0-11824 GCA_039026555.1 Pseudomonadota bacterium | reverse complement strand
GGCAATAATGGGAAAATGATAATGTACACTGGAAGCGCAAACCATAGCAGAGGCGACCTGCGAAAGTAGAATTCCTGATCTACAGACCCGTCAAGCTTTGGCCGGCCCGTTTCTGACGAAGACACATAAGCGGTATACGGGGCGGGGGCCTCGTCTTCGACAGACACGCTGCTTGATTGGACCGATGCTGACGCGTCCTTTTGGCTCAACGCGACGGGACTCCCGCGAACCAACTTCTCAATATCTGCTTTGAAGTTCTCACGCGTCAGCCGCACGCCGTTATGGTGCGACAGCGACCGGATGCTTTCGGGGAGCTCGCTAGGGTTCGGAACCTGAGCGCCATCTAGCAAAACTGGAATCACGGGGACGCCTCGCTCCAAAGCCGCCGCGATTTCAACACGCACAAAATCCTCTTGGCGGGAGATCAAGCGTTCGCCGCTGACGGGGTCGGACGCGTTGAGCCAATCCTTGCCGATCACGGCGAGCAAGACTTCGCATTCGCCGACCTTGCGATTGAGGTGTTCAACAAAGTTGACCCCAAAGGGGATATTGTCGACATCCAGAAAAATATCGCGCTTTGGATCGTCGACATGGCTAGAAAGCGCACGATGCAACGCGTCGACAACATAACCGCTATCGTTGCGTCTGTAAGAGATGAAAATTTTCGCCATCCGACCCACCTCGCCTCGCGATCATAGGCGGCGCAAATCGCGATGCAAGAAAAGCGGCGTCAGGCCTAAGCGTCCGCCAAATCTTCCGACAGGATGGTCATGTTGAGCTGATAGGCGAGTTCGCCCTCGTCTTCGTCCTTATAGCAGACTGCGATAAACTCTTCGCCGAGATAGACCTCGACGCTGTCTTCCGCGCGCGGACGGGCTTTTACATTGATGCTGGGGTTAAGCGTCTTTTTTAGGTACGCCTCAATTTGTTTGATCTCGTCGGCCCCCATCTGGCGGTCTCCTCAAGGATGAAAATCGATAATTTGCGCGCACCCTAGTGCGAGGCGCGGCCGATTGAAACTCTTGAAAGGTCTAAAGCGGCGCCTGAAACGCAGCGCCTAGATCGGCATCCGCAGAATTTCTTGATAGGCTTTGATCACTTGGTCGCGTACAGCAACCACGGTTTCCAACGTCGCTTCGGCGGCCGCAACAGCGGTCACGACATCCACCAAATCGCCTTGCCCCATCGCCGCGCCGGCGATCGCGGTTTCGGCCGAAGCGCCGGCTTCGGTTGTCTTTGCGATGGCGGTATCCAGGATTTGACCGAAGGCGGCAACATCGCCTGCTTCATTCGTCGGCGCTGCGGCGGCCGATTGCGCCGCTTTAAGATAGGCCTGCGCCGCACTGACGCCTGCTCCTAAATCCGCCATCATCTAAGCTCCTACGCCTTTAGAAGACCAACCGCGCTCAGCATCATGGCGCGACTGTTTTCAACAACATTCAGATTTGCTTCATACGCGCGTTGAGCATCCCGCATATCAGTCATTTCGATCAGGCTGGACACATTGGGGAGCTTTACAAAGCCTTCGGCGTTGGCCGCCGGATGGGACGGATCGAACTTCAAAGCAAAGTCTGATTTGTCTTCTACCGTGTTGGCGACTTTCACTTTATTGGCTCCGGTCGCCCGGTCTAGATATTCGCGAAACACAGGCATTTTACGACGGTAAGGGTCGCCGCCCGGCGTTTCCGCCGTGGAATTGGCGTTGGCGAGGTTTTCCGCGGAGATCCGAATACGCACGGTTTGCGCGCGCAAGCCGCTGGCGGCGGACGACATGGCGGACATTAAGTCTGAAGACATGCTCTAAACCTTTCCTGTCGCCCGCGCTTAACGGGTCGGATCCTTCGTCGCTAGGCGCAGCAGCGACAAGCTTTTCTGGTAAAGGCCGACCATGGTTTCAAACTCCATGCGGGTTTCGGCCAATTTCATCATCTGCTCTTCAACGACCACGGAATTGCCGTCCAATGTGGTCTCGCTGTCAGGCGCTTCCATGAACTTCACGTTCGGCGCGGTCGGATTGGACGAGATGCCTGTCATATGGCGGGCGTTTGTGGCGCGCGGCGTAGAGGCTGAAGGCCCTTGCGACGCAATATTCTGCGCCAGAGCTTTTTGGAATTTGTCGGCGTCGACATCCTGCGGCGTGAATTTTGGCGTGGAGACGTTCGCAACGTTTTCCGCAATCACCTTCTGCCGCTGACCCAACATGGTCATGCGCGATTTCAACATCGAGAAAATCGGGGCGTCTGCGGCTGTGGTCATGCGGGCTCCTTCACCCGGCAAAATCGTCCATTGAGGTTAAGGGCGACTTAAATTTCCCCACATCGCCGTTAACGCCTCGTTTACCGACCCAACCGAAAAGTTAACGCAGGATACGAACGCAAACTCAGAACGGGTCGGCGAAACGCATGGAAGAAGCCGCACGCATGCTCGGCGCCCTGCTTGTGGTGCTGGCGATAATATTAGCGCTCGGCTGGGTGTTGAGGCGCTTTTCAAACGCCGCCGGCGCGCGCACGCGCGCGCACTCCGATCTCAAAATCCTCGAATGGAAACCCATGGACGCCCGGCGAAAGCTGGCCGTGGTGCGCTGGGATGGGCGCGATCATCTTTTGTGTCTCGGCCCGGGCGGCGATTGCGTTGTCGCTCATCGCGAGGCTGAGCCCGACGAGACCGGCCAAACTTCGACGGCCGCTCCTGCAAAATCGAGCCTCGTTGAATGATCCGTCTCGGCCTGTTCCTTCTGGCGGCGATTGTCCTTGCGCCCGCAAGTTTGGCGCAAGAGGTCAATATCGATCTCGGCGCGGGCCAGGGCCTCACCGAAGGCATTGTGCAATTGCTGGCGGTAATCACGGTCTTGTCGCTTGCGCCGTCCATCTTGATCATGACGACGTCTTTCGTGCGCATCGTCGTGGTCATGTCGCTTCTGCGCACGGCGATCGGCCTTCAGCAAAGTCCGCCCAATACCGTCATTGTCTCGCTGGCGCTATTTCTCACCGCCTTCATCATGGCGCCCACTTTCCAAGCGTCCTACGAAGCGGGCATTGAACCCTTTATGGCCGAAGCCCTGCCGCTCGAGGATGCGCTTCCCCGCGCGGCGGCGCCGGTAAAGGCCTTTATGGGTCAGCATGTGAATGATGAAGACCTGATGCTATTCGCCGATCTCGCGCAAATCGAAACGCTCAACTCCGCCGAAGAGGCGCCGTTTCATGTGCTCGCGCCCGCTTTCATGATTTCTGAGCTGAAACGCGCGTTTGAAATCGGCTTTATGATCTTTCTGCCGTTTATCATCATCGATTTGGTCGTCGCATCTCTCTTGATGTCCATGGGCATGATGATGCTGCCGCCGGTGACGATCTCGCTGCCGTTCAAACTGATCTTCTTCGTGCTGGTTGACGGCTGGAGGCTATTGTCCGGCTCGCTCGTCGAAAGCTTCGTCGCCGGCCCGCCGATATGACGGCGTTTTTTTCGTTAGGACCAGCGCCTAAACTTCGACACCTCGCCGATTATGGCGTTCGCGTCTGATGATGACGCATTCGTCTGCCGACGGAATTCCACAACCGCTGCAAACCATTTATCCTCGGCCAGCAGTTTGGTGATAGCGTTCCAGTCTTTGACAGATGCAAGGGCCGCACGCTGCTCCGGCGTCGTCTTCGAAAACGCCTCAGGGTCGACCTCTGGACCAAAGACGTTTCCAGCGTAACGAGCAAGCGGATCGGGAAGCTCAGCATCTAAGCGATCCAAATTCGCTTTCATGCTCTCATAGAAACTGGTGGGCGACGTCAGCTTTTGGTCTTTAGGTTTAGATGTAGCCGAACCGACATCCCGGCGTGGCGACGGCGGGTCAGAAAGATCTGGCGGCTGAGATCGAAACGCCGCCAACGCCTTTAGGAGTTTTTCAACATCGCCGCGAAAATCCGGATCGCGCCGTAGGGTCGCTGCATTCAAATCGGCCAGTCCTTGAATGGACGGAGGCAGAACTTCACGCGTTGGAGCCGTTGCGCCATTGACCAGGACAGGAACAAGGGTCAAACGCGGCGTCGCCGCAAGCGCCGTTTCAATTTCGATCCGCACTAGGTCTTGAGGATCATCCAATCGGCGCGCCGCGCCTTGGTCTGCTTTCAGCCAATCAGGCCCGATCAGAGCCAGAAATACTCGGCATTTCGCAATCACCTGCGGCACATATTCGCGAAATGAGGCGCCTATCGGAATAGAATCAACGTCCTTGAAGACGCTTTTCTCACCGAAACGATCTTCAAGGCGATCAAAAAGCCGTCCGGCCACATCTGCTGTATCCGCTCGGCGATATCCAATGAAAACAGCTTGAGGCGCGCCGCTCATTTCGTTTCCCTACGTCCCGCTAGTCGACAATCTCGTGTATTCCGAAGTATGGGCCTCTAACGTTTAGACGCGCAATAATGGGGATGCCAGCTTGCCCGACAACGCAGCTTCCGCCACACTTTACCGACGGCTAAACTACGGTTAGCTCAATAGAAGTTCACGGATTATGAGAAAGCTGATGCTTCGGTTGGCGACATTCGCGCTAGGTTTGTTTTTGTTCACTGCGCCTTCGGCGGCGCAGACAATGACTGCTGACGTTAAGATCAAATATGTTTCTTTGGATACTAATGCGACCAGCGTGCTTGTTCAAACGGAGCCTCGACATACGCTAGACGCGGGATGCACGAGTACTTTCTGGCTGACGTTGCCGGTGGCCAGCACACCTCAATATGAAACTGTGATGTCTATGTTGCTTTCGGCGCATGCAACCGAGGCTTTAACAGATGTACAAGCGACCGGCGTCGGCGGCACCTACTGCGAGCTAACGAGGGTCGTGCTCAAGTAAATTCATCCGCCGCTTACATTCTTACTTCGCGCCAATTCGGAAATTCTCCGAAATCGCTATTCCCGCGCAATTTTTCAAATGGGGTAAATGTAGTTTCACGAAGTCTTCGCCTAGAATACCCGGCTCGTCCTATATTATGGTAAGCGGCGAGCACACCTAAGGCATAGGATTGCGATGCCGAGATCTGGCGCGACACCTCCTTTAAGGCTTCCAGAGGATCTTGTTTGATAAGCGCCTGTTCAACAGGCCTCTAATCCTGAAGTTTGTTCACCCAAGGGACAAATTCGGGATCAGCTTTCATTTCGCGTCCCACTTCACTCTGCTTATCGACACTTGCCCGTGCACTGAAGTATGTGGGACCCGCGCATTCGCGCGCAAGCTTGAGGACACTAGTTTTGCCCGACGACGCAGCTCCTTTATTCGAACCCTTACACCCTTTGTTCGCGGATGCCCCGTCCTCGGTCAGCTTCAAGAAGCTGCGCAAGCGCATTGTGCGACAAACCAAGCAAGTGATCGATGAGTTCGGCCTGATTCCGGCAGACGCGCGGACGCGCGAAACGCCGCCCAAATGGCTGGTGTGTTTGTCCGGCGGCAAAGACAGCTACACCTTGCTCGCCGCGCTTTTGGATTTGAAATGGCAGGGCGCTCTGCCCGTCGATCTGCTCGCCTGCAATCTGGATCAGGGCCAGCCGGGCTTTCCCAAACACGTGCTTCCCGAATGGCTGGAGCAGGTCGGCGTCGACTATAAGATCATCACCGAAGACACCTATTCCATCGTCACCGACAAAGTGCCGGAGACAAAAACCTATTGCGCCATGTGCTCGCGCCTGCGGCGGGGGATTTTGTACCGTGTCGCGCGCGAGGAAGGCTGCGAGGCGATTGTGCTGGGCCATCACCGCGACGACGCGCTGGAAACCTTTATGATGAATCTGCTGCATGGCGGACGGCTCGCCGCCATGCCGCCAACCCTGCTTAACGACGCCGGCGACGTTTTGGTGCATCGCCCCTTGCTCTATTGCGCCGAAAACGACATCGCCAAATTCGCCGAGGCGATGCAGTTTCCTATCATTCCTTGCAATCTCTGCGGAAGTCAGGACGGGCTTCAGCGCATGGCGATGAAGATGATGCTGGACGAGTGGGAGACAAAGTCACCGGGCAAACGCCAAATCATGTTCCGCGCCCTCACCCAAGTGCGCGCAAGCCATTTGGCCGACCCCGGCGTCTTTGATTTCAAGGAATTGAAACAAAAAACCTAGCGAACCGTCGTCGCTGAAACAGTCGACGGCTCCCTAGATCTGTCTAGGAGCCCGCAGGCGTCGGCGCCAGGTTCGAAAACTCTGGATGCGCTACGGCTTCAGCGATCAATCCACTTACCGTCGGCTGGAACGCATCGATCACATTTTGGCACGCTTTCAAGGCGCTAAAGCTCGTTTTAAACTCGTAACTGTTGGTGACGCTGAAACCTTCAGGATACGCGTCTGACGCCAATTTCAGCGTGACGTCCCAAGACCCCGTACCAAAGGAGTTGAACTCCAGCTGCTCCAAAACGCCTGTAATCGCCGGCGCCGCGGTGTCGATCACACCCGCAGCGAATAATTCGTCCTGGAAGGCGGATCGAATATACTCAACAGGTGTTTTTCCCGGAGCAATCTCTAGCGCCCCCAAAGCCCTGCAAGTCGGCTCTATATCAACGCCTTCGGCGGCCGAAAACTCGCCAACGGAAACGGCGACGCCGGAAGAGCCCAGAGTTTGCTGCATCGCCATGATGTTCTCGGTCGACGCTTTATAGGGCCGGCTCGACGTCGTCTCACACGCGGATACGACGAATACCGATACGATGGCGAACGCGCCGGTAAAGACTGATTTCATTATTGGAATCCCCCAAAAGGCACACGAATCAAAACCTTTCATCATCAATAATGGCTTTTGAATCGCACCAAAACCCCCGCAGAGATTTTATGCAAACACCATGGGTGCGTTGCGACATGATCCCGCCGCCTAAGGCGCCTAAACCGGCGCGTCGGCCGCCGTCGGTGCGGGGGCTTCGCCCGCCCAATGCGATTTGAGCCGCGCGGCGACCGCATCGGGGCGTTCGCACACCGCCCAATGGCCCGCGCCGCGTTCGACGTGCAGGGGAATGTTCCAGCGCTCACAAAACCGCTCCGCCACGCCTAGCGGCACATAAGGGTCCAGCTCGCCCCAGACGACCAATCCTCTATCGGGCAAATCGCTGAGATCGCTTCCCCATTCAACGCCGGCCATTTTGGCCGAGCGATAGAGCCGCAGAATGGAGCGCTTCATATTGCGGGAAAAGCGCGGGGCTTCATGCGCGGCGATGTCGGCTGGCATGCCCGCCTGAACCAGACCGCCCTCCATGCGCTTGGGCGCCGCCAGCGCCATGACCAATTCGCCCAAAACCGGCGTCTGCCATTGGCGCGCCATGGTGTGCCATTGATAGTCCGGATCGGGCAGCGCGTTGCTTACCATCCAGCTTCGAATGAGATCAGGCCGCATATGCGCCGCGCGCACGCAGAGGATGGCGCCCCAATCATGACCCACAAGATCCACCGGACCCGACCGCCCATGGATCTCCTCCAATGACGCGATCAGCCAGTCGAGATAGGCCTCTTTGGTCGAGGAAAACCCTGCTGGCGCTGGCGCCGCAAATCCGGGCATAGATAGCGCGACATAATCCGCATCCTCCAGCGCCAAGGCCCCAATCAAGGGCGACCACATAAAGGGCGTATCCGGCACGCCATGGAGGAAGACTTTTGCCATCAGCGGATACTCGCCCAGCGATCAGCCGATGTAAAACGCCGACGCACCGTCAATCGCGCGCGTTTCCGCCTGTCAGATGAGCGATGTTCGCGTAAGCCCCGCGCGCCCGATCGCCGCCGCTTGACGGGCATGACGGAGCCGCCCTTAGGATTTGGCGAACTTCCAAGAAAGGGACGTCCTCATGACCAACCCGTTTCGGCTGTCGCTCGCGCCGGACAAGCTCTGGCAAGCGATCAATCCCTGGACCTTCAACCAAAACGCCGAGCAGATCGGCCTCGTCAATATCGAGATCGGCCGCACGGACCAGCCCGAGCTTGAACGCGAAATCTTGGACCGCGTCGGCAGCTATGGCCGCCAACTCGGCCGCATCGGAGATGCGCTGGAGGTCCTGCTAACCCACGTCAAACTGGACGACCTCACCCCCGACGAAGAAGACGCCCTCACCGTCCTCCGCGGCCAACTCGCGGAAATCCGGCAGATTAAGAGAGGCTGAGGACTTTCCTGGCGTCATCGGATCGTTGATGTCAGCGTAGGCACCCTCGCGCGTCATTGGAATCGATGCGACCCACCGTCGTAGGAATGACCGAATTCGCCACCCTCTGACCAAATTGGCAACGCGACGCGCCGTAGCTCGTTGATGCATAGACGTCTCATCAACAACAAAGCTGAGGCTCAAAGACCGCCATGAATAAAACGCTTAAATGGGCGATAACGTTGCTGATAGCGGCCACTTTGTTTCGCACGCAAACCTTGTTTTTCCTTCCAACGCTCGAGTTGTTTGGCGGCGCGGCGCCCAATGGTTGGCTCGGCCCATGGGTAAGCGACGCCATCATAGGGCTTTTGGTCTTGCCCATGTTGTTTTTGTTTTGGACACAACGCAGCCAATTGGTTTGGGGCGTCCTAGTCGTTTACAATGCAATAGGCGCGTTCGACTATTCCCAAGGCCTGATAACGCAGTTCGTAACGCCGATGCCGGAGGACATGGCGTCAGCCGCTACCGTTTATGGCGGCATCGGCCTGTTCATGACGCTGCAAATCATCGCGCTGGGATTGTTGTTCCGGCAGACGGTCATCGCCTATTTCAACGAATAGCGATTACCTTCGGTGAACGGATCGATAGGTCTCAGGTGTCATGCTGAACCATTTTTTGAAGGTGCGGTGAAAAGACTTTGGATCCCTATAGCCAACTAAACTAGCGATTTCGGACACGCTAAACGCGCTCTTTGTCAAATATCTGGTCGCAAGGTCGACGCGAACGCGGTCGAAGACCTGCTGGAACCGGAAGCCCTCCTTCGCCAACCGGCGCTGCAGCGTTGACCGGCTGACACCCAGCTGTCGGCAAATCGCGTCCACGTGCGTATGACCGCCATAGAGGGAAGAGCGAATGGCGGTCTCAACCTCCATGTTGAAAGCCCAATCACGCGCGCGCTCGTCGACGCGTTTCTGAAGATCGAGTTCTATACCCTGCCAGATCTCTGCATTCTCGGAGACAAAGGAGCGCTGCATGTCCTGTGTTGAAAACTCGATACGCGCATAGCGGCCGTTTAGCGGGGTACAGCCGAAATACTCGCGTGCAATATCGTCATTGATTGGTCCTGGCGGACAGGTCACGCGCGCTGGGATTATGTGTCGTGCCGAATGGCTACGCGCTTTCTCGACAAAGAAGACGACGAACGGCGCAACCATGGATGGTGGTAGATCAATTTCGCCGCCCTCGGGGCGTATCTCAACGCTGATCCCGATCTTGTTGACATCGACCTGCAGCACAATTGGGCCGAATAAACTCTTGTAGCGCGAAAACCGCTCCAGACCTATTTTCAGGTTAGGCGCGCATGAAAACGCCAGAAAAATTGGAACGATCGGCCCGTTCGCCATCATCTTTCCGAGAAAGATCGGATCATATGCGGCCGCCGAAATCTCGACCATCGCACGCCAGATTGCGACGAAATCGGAGTCTGACACTCCGAGATCTATCTCTTCGCGGCCCTGCCCCGTTAGCGTCGAGTGCGCGATAACGTCATCAAATTCGACGCCAAGAATTGGGCAGGCCGCGTTTTTTAAAACTGCAATCGAGTATCGTTTCAACACCGCCTCTTAGGACTGTCTTCTGTACAGACTGCTATGGCGCACTAAATCCCCTCCACCGCCTTGAGCAGCGCCACAAAATCCTCCGGCGGGTCGGTCTCGAACTGTAGCGCTTCGCCGGTCACGGGGTGCTCAAAGCCCAAGACTGCGGCGTGCAGGGCTTGGCGTTTGAAGGCGCGTGCGGTTTTAACCGCGGTGTCGAAAGCGGGACCCGAGCCCCACGCTTTGAGGCCGCGAAACTTGCCGTAAGTGGGATCGCCGACCAAAGGCGCGCCGATATGCGCCATGTGGACGCGGATCTGGTGCGTGCGGCCGGTCTCCAACCGACATTCCACCAAGGCCGCCGCGGGCAGGCCGGAGCCCTTGTCCAAAACGCCATAGGTTTTGAGCGTTTTGTAATTGGTGATCGCCAGCTTGCCCTTGGCGTCATACTGATCGGCGTCTGGATCGTCGAAATTACCGCCGGCTTTGCGTTGCGGCTCGCGCACCACCGCCATTTTTTTGCGGTCTTGAGTGGAGCGCGCGATGCGCGTTTCGATCCGCCCCGTCAGCGGTCGCGGCGCACCGCGCGTCAACGCCAGATAGGCGCGCTCAATGTCATGAGCCTGGAAAAGGTCGACCAGCTTTACATGCGCGGCTTCGGATTTGGCAACCACCATCACGCCGGACGTCTCCTTGTCCAACCGGTGCACAATGCCCGGCCGCGCCACCCCGCCAATGCCCGAAAGCTCGTCGCCGCAATGATGCAGCAAGGCGTTGACCAGCGTGCCGGACCAAGCACCCGGCGAGGGATGCACAACCAGGCCCACCGGCTTGTTGAGGACGATCAGATCCTTGTCCTCAAACAAAATGTCGAGCGGAATGTCTTCCGGCAAAGGCGTCGCGGCCACCGGCGCCGGGCGGGCGAGCACATAAACGCCGCTGGCTACGATTTTGGCGCGCGGATCGGTCAATTGCGCGCCGTTTAGGGTCAGCACGCCCTGCTCGATTAAGGCTTTGGCGCGGCTTCGGGACAAATCCTCCACTTCCTCGGACAGCCATTTGTCCAGGCGCGCGCCGGCGGCGTCTTCGCCAGCTATAATCTCAATCAGATCCGGAGCGTCGCTCATGCGAGTGTCGTGCGGCGCGCGGGGCATTGTGTCAAATCTCTGGGCGCTAATCCTCGCGCAGCTCTTCGCCCTCTGCGATTCGGTAGAAGCAGGATTTCCGGCCCGTGTGACACGCGCCGCCGGTTTGGCGCACTTTCATCAAAACCGCATCCTGGTCGCAATCGATCCGCACTTCCTCGACATGCTGTTCATGGCCGGACGTGTCGCCCTTACGCCATAGCTCTTGGCGCGAGCGGGACCAGTAGACCGCTCGGCCGCTGCGAAGCGTCTCGCGCAGGGCTTCGGCGTTCATCCAAGCGAGCATCAACACTTCGCCGGTCTCCGCATCTTGAGCGATGGCGGCGACGAGGCCATTGGCGTCGAATTTCGGGCGCAGCTCGGTCGTTTCGTCCTGCGCGGAGCCGGATAAAGGGTCGGGATAATCAGAGGTGCTCATAAGCGGAGCTTTTAACCGCCGCGCCCCCTGTTTGGCTAGCATCCCCTTGCGAAGCGACGTCAGACGCCTAAAACCCACGCGCATGGCCGTCTACACCGACATTGACGATGAAAGCCTCGCCGCTTTCCTGACCGATTATGATCTGGGTCCCGCGATCTCGTTCAAAGGGATTGCGGAAGGCGTGGAAAATTCAAACTTCCTGCTCGAAACGCCTAAGGGGCGCTTCATCCTCACCGTGTTCGAAAAACGGGTGAACGCCGCCGACCTCCCCTTCTTCATGGGCATGATGGACCATTTGGCGATGAAAGGGTTTCCGGCCCCTTTGCCGGTCAAAGCGCGTGACGGCGACGCGTTGCGCACGATTAAATCAAAGCCTGCGGTCATTATCACTTTTTTGAGCGGCATGTCCCCGCGCAAGCCCAGCCCCGCCCAATGCCGAGCGATGGGTGAAGGCCTGGCGCGTTTTCACGCAGCCTTGGCGGATTATCCAGAAACACGGCCGAATGATCTGTCCTTATCCGCGTGGGCGCCCATGTTCGCCGGGCGCGAAGCGGACGCTGCAGCGCTCGCGCCCGAATT
>JBCCMB010000084.1:0-11943 GCA_039026555.1 Pseudomonadota bacterium | reverse complement strand
TCGGAAGTCGATAGGGCCAGCGGGTCAAGGGCGGATATGTCCGTCCCCGCGCACCACATATTTGAAAATGGTGAGCTGTTCGGCGCCGACCGGCCCGCGCGCATGCAGACGGCCCGTTGCGATGCCGATCTCCGCGCCCATGCCGAACTCGCCGCCATCCGCAAACTGGGTCGACGCATTGTGCATCACGATCGCAGAATCGACTTCCGCAACGAAACGTTCCGCCGCTACAGCGTCTTCCGTAATGATGGTTTCGGTGTGGTTGGAGCCGTACTGGGCGATATGCGCGATCGCCGCGTCCATATCTGAAACGACGCGCACAGCGAGGATAGGCGCCAGATATTCCGTCACCCAATCCTCCTCGGTCGCAGCGCTCATCGGCGTGATGGCTTGCGCGGCGGGGTCTCCGCGCAGTTCGCAGCCTTGAGACGTCAACGCGTCCGCAATGACCGGCAAATAGTCGGCGGCCACCGCTTCGTCGATCAAAAGCGTTTCTAAAGCCCCGCAAATACCGGTGCGGCGCAGCTTGGAATTGAGAATGATCTCGACGGCCTTGTTGAGGTCTGCGCCGGAATGGACATAGCCGTGACAAAGCCCTTCCAGATGACCGATCACGGGCACCCGCGCTTCCTCTTGCACGCGGGCAACCAGGCTCTTTCCACCGCGCGGCACCACGACATCTAGATTCCCCGCCAAGCCCGTCAGCATATGGCCGACGGCGGTGCGATCCGATGTAGGGACAAGTTGGATCGCCTCACGCGGCAGGCCAGCGTCGGCCAAGCCTTGAGAGAGCGCCTCGCCGATCGCGGCGGAGGAGTGCAAGCTTTCAGACCCTCCGCGAAGCACGGCAGCGTTGGCCGCTCGAACGCATAGTGCGCCGGCGTCGGCCGTCACATTCGGCCGGCTTTCATAGATGATGCCGATGACGCCGATCGGGCCGCGAACGCGGGAGATGTTCAAACCGTTGGGCCGGTCCCAGCTGGCGATAACATCGCCGACGGGGTCGTCCAATTTGGCGACGGCTTCCAAGCCCTGTGCGACACCTTCTAACCGCTCGGTCGTCAGCTCTAAGCGATCCAACATTGCGGCTGACAAGCCCTTCTCGCGGCTGACCTCCATATCCTTCGCGTTGGCGGCGAGAATAGCGTCGGTGTTTTCACGAACGCGCGCGGCCATAGCGTTTAGCGCGGCGGTGCGTGCGTTCGGGCCGGCCTTGGCCAATTCGGCGGAGGCTACGCGCGCCTTTGCGCCAATGTCTAACATCAGCGCTTCAAGATCTGCGTCTGCGACGGGCGTGTGGATATTCATGAGACGTCAGCTCCTGATGCGGACGAGAGAGATGGGTTATGCGACACCGATGCGGTCAAAGCTAGATCATCGCGATGGATCAGGGCCGGCCGACCGCGATATCCTAAGATAGGTTCAATGTCCGAAGATTGTCGGCCGATCAGCTTTTCAGCGTCGAGCGCCGAGTAAGCGGAAATGCCATGGCCGAGCGTCTCGCCGTCGGGGTCGATCACCGCCACCGCATCGCCGCGCTCAAACCTGCCAGAAATCGCCGTCACGCCGGCGTGCAGCAGGCTTTTGCCTCCGCGCAGCGCTTTTGTGGCGCCGGCGTCGACGTAAATCTCACCCGAGGGGTTGAGCGTTCCCGCAAGCCATTGGCGGCGTGCGGTCTCTGGCGACAGGTCGGGAATAAACCATGTCGCGCGCGCGCCGTTTGCGAGGGCTGAGACCGGCCTCTCTTGAGTCCCAAGCGTGATCGCCGTCGCACACCCGGCGGTAAGAGCGATACGCGCCGCCTCCAATTTCGTCGCCATGCCGCCGGAGCCGTATCCTGCATGCTTATTGGCGCCGCCGGCCATCGCCATGATATCGGGCGTGAGCGCATGGACTTCCGGGATGTGCTTCGCCTCAGAGCTTGATTGCGGATCGCCGGTGTAAAGTCCGTCCACGTCCGACAAGAGCACTAACACGTCCGCACCGATCATTTGCGCCACGCGCGCGGCGAGCCGGTCATTATCGCCATAGCGGATTTCCTCGGTGGCGACTGTGTCGTTTTCATTGACGATGGGTGTTGCGCCTTTGTCGAGCAAGGTCTCAAGCGTCGCGCGCGCATTTAGCCAACGTCGGCGGTTTTCCGTGTCGTCCGAGGTGAGCAGGGCCTGCGCCGTCGCGATTTTGTGAGGCGCGAACGCGGCGTCGAAGGCGCGCATCAGACGCGCTTGTCCCGCGGCGGCGGCGGCTTGTTTTTCTTCAAGCTTCAAAGGACCTTCACCGAGCCCTAATACGCCGCGACCCAGAGCGACGGCGCCTGAGGAGACGAGAACCACGTCCTTTCGGTCGCGCCGCAGCGCGTCGACATCGTCCGCGAACGACTTAAACCGAGCATCACGCGCCGCGCCGTCCTCGCCGATCAAAAGCGCCGAGCCGACCTTAATCACCACGCGTCGCGCGGCGTCTAGGGGCGTTGTGTGAGGCGTATCGGCGAGCGTCATCGGCCTAGGGCTCCCAGCCGGCCAAATCATCAACGGTCGCGGCGTCCAGCTCTTCGCCGCGCGCCGTGAGGATGGTTTGGAACAAGGCCCCCAGCACGTCTTTGACGCCGTCGCCTGTCGCGCCTGAAACGCGCAACGGCTCCTGTCCGCACGCAAGCGCCAGGGCGCGCGCTTTTGTCTCCAGCGCGTCATCGTCCACGGCGTCGGTTTTGTTGAGCGCGACAATCTCCGGTTTGCCGGCGAGATCGCCGCCATAGGCTTCTATCTCTCGCCGCACCGTGGCGTAGGCGAGGCCGGGATCGTCCGCCGAGCCGTCAATCAAATGCAGCAGAACGGCGCAGCGTTCGACATGACCCAAAAAGCGCGTGCCGATACCGGCGCCTTGCGCCGCGCCTTCGATCAGGCCCGGAATGTCGGCCAGCACAAAACTGGAGCCGACGCCTAAACGCACCACACCGAGATTAGGCGTCAGCGTTGTGAAGGGATAATCTGCAATCTTAGGCTTCGCCGCCGATACCGCTGCAAGGAAGGTGGATTTGCCGGCATTGGGCAGTCCGACGAGCCCCGCGTCCGCGATCAGCTTTAGCCGCATCCAAATCCAACGCTCTTCGCCTTCCAGGCCGGGATTAAACCGGCGCGGCGCCTGATTGACCGAGGATTTGAACCGCGTATTGCCCCAACCGCCGGACCCGCCTTCGGCTAGCAAGATGCGTTTGCCCAACTCATCCAGATCCGCGATGAGCGTGTCTTGGTCCTCTTCGAAGAGTTGCGTGCCGACGGGAACTTTCAGGACAATGTCGTCCGCATCGGCCCCGGTGCGGTTGCGACCCATACCATGGCCGCCGCGCGGCGCTTTGAAATGCTGTTTATAGCGATAGTCGATCAGCGTGTTCAGGCCGTCGACGGCTTCCACATAAACGTCGCCGCCCTTGCCGCCGTCTCCGCCGTCCGGCCCGCCATGGGAGATGTATTTCTCACGCCTGAACGACACGCAGCCGTCGCCGCCCGCACCGGATGCGATGAATAATTTGCACTGGTCGAGAAATTTCATGCCCGTCCGTCCCTAGTGCGCCATATCTTCCAGCGTAACGCTGGTGTTCGTCGCCGGCCAGACATAGCGCATCGCCGGCGCGCTCTCGCCGCGTGCAAGACTGAAGCCCTGCTTAACGCCAATCGCTTTGAAACCAAGTTTCTCCAGCACTCTCCCGGAGGAGTTATTGTCGGTGAAATGCCCAGCGACAATCGTCTCGGCGCCCAAACTGTCATGCGCCCAAGCCATAATCGCGCGGCCCGCTTCCGTCGCATAGCCCAAACCCCAATAGGGTTGGCCGAACCAATAGCCTAACTCCCACAAGTCTCCATCGCGCGCCACGCCCATTGAGCCGACGAGCGGACCATCCCTTTGCGCTACGGCAAAAGCGTATCCATCGCCCATATCACGCTTAGCGGCCTGAATGTCGATCCAGCCTTCCGCAGCGATCACCAGATAAGGGGAGGGGACGCGGCCGCACATTTGAGCCACGGCGTAATCGCCCGCCAAATCCGCGACCTTGGCGGCGTCGCTGATCTTAAACGGGCGCAAATGCAGACGCTCCGTGTCCAGTTTCGCCGCGCGAAGCGATTTGGCGTGCGTCGACGTCATGACAATCCCTTCCAGACTGTGCGCTCGCAAAAGCGAGCTTCGGCGAAGGGGAAAGAAAAAGGGGAGGCGCGGTCCGCCTCCCCTTCAATCTTGGCTTGGACCACATCCCTTTTGGGGCGGTCCATAATGATGGATACCGCCTATTCCGCCGCGACCGGCGGGGCAAATGGAACGATATTGATGTATTGGCGGCCGCCCGCCTTCTTCTGGAAGGAGACTTGGCCTTCTTCCTTCGCGAAGAGGGTGTGGTCTTTGCCCATGCCGACGCCCACGCCTGGGTAATATTTCGTGCCGCGCTGGCGTACGATGATGTTCCCAGGAATTACGTGCTCGCCGCCATATTTTTTGACGCCAAGGCGTTTGCTTTCGCTGTCGCGGCCGTTGCGTGACGAACCGCCGGATTTTTTGTGAGCCATAACGGCTTCTCCTAATCATTTGCGCCATGATAGGCGCGGTTCGTACCCAATCAACCTTGAGATATTGCTTCCGACACCAATTGGTCGAAAGGAACGCGGCCTTTGAAGATCGCGCCGTCTAAGTCTGCAAACTGTTCGTCGGTCAGCGTCGCCAGTTGGGCGAAGCTTGTATAGCCCGCATCCACGAGCTTGCCAGCGGCGACTTTGCCGACGCCGGTCAGCTTGGTGAGATCATCGGCCTTCACGTCAGCCTTAGGCGCGGCGTCCGCCTTAGGCGCCGGCGCGGCTTTCGTTTCGGCGGCCGGCTTAGCTTCAGCCTTTGGCTCAGCGGCTTTCTTCGGCGCGGCGGTTTTCGCGTGAACTGCCTTGCCGCCCTTAGCGAGGATCTCGGTGATCTTCACCACGGTTTGGTGTTGGCGATGGCCTTTTTTGCGGCGATAGGTGTTGCGCTGACGCTTCTTGAAAATGATCACTTTGGCGCCGCGGCGCTGCTCCACCACTTCGCCGACCACTTGCGCGCCTTTGACCATCGGCTCGCCCAATTCGGTCTTGTCGCCGTCGCCGATCATCAACACGTCGCCGAACACGTGCGTATCGCCCGCTTCGCCTTCGAGCTTTTCGATGACGATCAGATCGTCTTGGGCGACTTTATATTGTTTTCCGCCCGTTTTAATGACCGCGAACATGGCGATTAAGCCCTTTTAGAGTTTGAGCCGCATCCGGCGCGCCGGACATGCTGTTGGAGAAAATAGATTAAACCGCCGGCGGACCCCCGCGAGCAGGAAGCGCGCATATACACAAGGGTGGGGTCGGAAGTCAAATGGGATTGTATGTTGGCGAGGCCATTTCTTCACACGATCCGCCGCGTGAGGTTGCGTAAATTTAGATGCGAAATCACTTGTCTTCGATTATGGGCTGTTGTCGGCGTTGGGTTGCGGTTCCCTGCGCCGATCTAGGGCTGATAAAAAAGAGACGCGTGTGACGATGTCGAAATCGCCAAAATACTCGGTGGTGATTGTAAACTATAATGGCGGCGGCTTCGTACAGGGCGCGCTCGATTCGCTCGCCGCGCAAACGGAGCGCGATTTTGAAGTTATCCTTGTCGACAACGCCTCGACCGACGGATCTGTCGACGATTTGACGACGGATAAGCTGCCGGCGTTCACCCTCATGCGGCAAACGGACAATTTGGGGTTTGCCGGGGGGAATAACCGCGCGGCGTCGGTCGCGCGCGGGCGCTGGCTCGTCTTGTTAAACCCGGACGCCGAAGCGGACCCTGATTGGCTCGTCGAGCTTGGGCGCGGCGCCGAGCGTCACCCGCAAGCGAGCATGTTCGCATCGGCGCAATTCGATCTAAACGACGCGACGAAACTGGACGGCGCCGGCGACTGTTATCTCGGTTTCGGCGTTCCTTGGCGCGGCGGCTTCGGCCTTCCAGCGAGCCTACTGCCGGACGAAGGGGCCTGCTTTGGACCATGCGGGGCCGGCGCAATGTATGATCGCTCCAAATTCCTCGCGCATGCGGGCTTTGACGAGCGGTTTTTCTGTTTCTGCGAAGACGTGGATCTTGCTTTCAGGTTTAGGCTGTCGGGTGAGATCTGCATCTTCCTGCCGAAGGCGAGAATAGATCACGCGGGCGGCGGATTGTCGGGGCGCGTCAGCGATTTTGCTTTGTTTCACGGGGCGCGTAATCGGATTTGGACCTACGCCAAGAACATGCCCGCGCTTCTCTTCTGGGCGACGTTGCCGGGGCATTTGGCGCTGTCGGCGTTGATCCTTGTTCGCGGGCTTATGACGGGCCGCGCGCCCGAAACGTGGCGCGGGATGAAGGCGGGTGTTGCGGGCGTTGGCGCGATAAGGTCGCCCTCAAAATGGTCGCCGAAACGGGGCCGCGTTCGGACAGGTGAAATCGCCTCAGCCATGAGTTGGAACATTCTTCGAATGGGTCGGCGCTATCCCGACGTACGGCCGCTCGATCGCTGACGGACGAAGCCCAACGCGACCTATTGAAAGACCGGCGCGCGTTTTTGCATCATGGCGGCGACGCTTTCGGCGAAATCGGGGGATTTGAGCTGCTGCGCGAACACCTCGCCCTCGGTCAGCATTTGAGCGGTGACGCGATCCTGCTGATTGCGGATCAGGGCTTTGGAGCGCTTCATCGCGGTGGGCGCCGACGCGGCGACGCCGCGCGCGATCTTGTCGACTTCGGCCTTCAAATCAGCGTCCGGGAAGAGGCGCGCGACCAGGCCATAAGCGTGCGCTTCTTCGGCTGTCAGCGTGCGGCCCGTGAGAAAAATGTCATTTGCGACGGCCATGCCGACGGCGGCCGGCAGGAGGAGGGAGGAAGCCGCCTCCGGCACTAAGCCAAGTTGCACGAAGGGCGCGCTGAAAGTGGCGCTTTCCCCAGCATAGACCAGGTCGCAATGAAGCAACATGGTCAACCCGACGCCGATCGCGGTCCCGTTCACGGCCGCGATCAAGGGTTTGGGACAATCTTTGATAGCCTGCAGAAACCGCACGACGCCCGGGACGCCGTCTTGTCCGCCGGCGGAGAAATCCTGAAGGTCATTGCCCGCCGTAAACATATCGCCAACGCCGGTGATTACGAGCGCCCGCGACGCATCGCTGTCGCCATACTCGATGATCGCATCGGCCATTGCGCCATACATAGCTTGCGTCAGCGCGTTCTTCTTATCGGGACGGTTGATCGTCAATTTTGTGACGCGGTCTTCGTGGACGATCTGGATGCTATCGCTCATGGCGAAACCTTCTCCTTAAATGAAACTTGAGATTGAGCGTCGACGATGGACGCGGCGTTGTCGGAGACATGGCGCAGAAATTTCTCGATCACAGCGCGCTCCGTCGCGGTGAATGGCGCTAACAGCTCTGCGTTGATGCGCTTGGTTCCGCGCATGGCGCCGTCAGCCGCAGCGCGTCCTCGGTCTTTGATAAAGACCTTGAAACTGCGCCCATCCTCCTGGTGATGGCGGCGCTCAACCATGCCGGCGGTCTCCATGCGATCGATAAGACCCGTCAGACTTGATTTGCCCATATTGAGCTCATTAGCGATCTCTGAGATCGGGCGACCATCGCGGATCATCAGCACAAACAAGACGGCCTGCTGTGAAGCGGTGAGGCCGATATGCGCTCTGAGCGCGCGATCTGACGCACGAAACAAGGCGCTGTGTGCGCGCTGAATCAGATGGAAAATACGGGGCTGATGCATGCTAATTAATTCGGATATGAACTATTATTGGTTCGTATATGAATTAAATGAGCGCGTCAATTCTGATTGGCGGCTTACTGGCCTTCTAGGTTTTGGCGAGAGATCCAGTTAAGTCAAAGCCGGCTGCGCGACCGAAATAGACGCGGCGTACGCCAAAAGGTCGTCGAGCTCTTCGGCTGAATTTGCGCCTGCGAGCACATAGCGGTCGGGGCGAAGCACCACAGCTTTGGCGTCGAGCGCGTCCAGGTGTTGCGCTGCGGCGGGCGCCTTGTCGGTTGTGATGATTGGAATCTCGTGAGGCACAGCAATTGCGGCTGCGAGCTCCGATTGAGAGATGGCGATAAAGCCATGCGTGTAGGCCTCATCGAGCTTGCGCCCGTCATCCAGCATTGGCTGTCCGAATAATTTTCCCGCGGACGGACCGCGACCCAGGCCAGGGCCTAATGGCGGCGCGATCGATTTCATGTGCGTGCCGCCGCCCGGGTTAGGGATGGCGGCGCGCAGCGCATTTTCCGTTCCGGCCGTATTGATCAGCCCGCCAAGTCGGATCGCCGTTTCAATGTACTCGCGCGCATTGGGTTTGCGCTCGCTTTCATAGGTGTCGAGCAATCGGTTTGCGTCGTCGTCGGGGGATCGGCAAGCGGCCGCCAGTTTCCAATAGAGATTAGCCGCGTCGCGCAGACCCGCGCACATGCCCTGGCCCATAAAGGGCGGCGTTTGATGGCAGGAATCCCCGGCGAGGAAGAGCCGGCCTTTGCGCCATTTTTGAGCGAGAAGCGAGTGAAACACATAGACGGCGGAGCGCTCCAAGACCGCTTCCTCGGGCGTCAGCCATTGCGACAAAAGACGCCAAACGCTGTCCGGGCTGGAAATGTCCTCGGCGTCTTCATCGTCGAGCACCGTGATTTCCCAACGGCGGCGCATGCCTGGGCCGCGCACGTAGGTCGCGGGGCGTTCCGGCACGCAGTATTGAATGGAGTGATCGCCCAGCTCGGGTTTTTCCTGATTAAGGATGACGTCAATCACGAGCCACCGCTCGTGAAAGCCTAAATCTTCCATGTCGGTTTGCATGCATCCCCGAACCACGGAGCGAGCGCCATCACAGCCGACAACATATTCGGCCGATACATCATGCGTTTGTTGATCGACGAGATCCTTATACCGAATGTCGACGTGGTCGCCCTTATCTTCGACAGTCACAACCTCACACTGATTAAGGATGGAGACGGTTTTCAACGCATCGGCGCGCGCGCGCAAAAGACGTTCAAGATCGGGCTGATGGAACCTGTAATTGGTGCGCCAGCCTTGCGGCCCCACACCTTGCGGACGCGGCCAATCGAGCAGCAATCTTCCGTCGCGATCCACAAACTGCATGCCGGGGTGAAGGGCGGTTAACGGCTCGATTTCTTCGGCGACGCCGATCCATTGCAGGATGCGCATGATCTCGCCGTCGAAATGGATCGCGCGAGGCAGATGATAGGCGGCCGCTTCGCGTTCCAGCACCAACACGTTGACGCCGCATTGACCCAACAAATTCGCCAGGGTGGCGCCTGTCGGGCCTAGTCCTACGATCGCGACATCGTAATTCGTCATCGCGACCGCGTTTGGGGCGGGAGTTCGCTATAGACCCAAGGGCAATCCAGATGCGCTGGCGACCGACGACCATCGGCCGCCATTTGGAAGCGCATATCGCGCAAACGTTCGCGCGTCCCGCCTTCGGGCAGGTGTAGCCGTTCGTGTCCCCAAAAGCTTGGGCCGCCATGCGTTTCATGAGGCTCCCAAGACCCTGGATCGATCAAGCGGCCGCCCCAGCCGCTCTCGACGAAAAAGCCCGATGGCGTTTTGGCGTAATAGGAGAGGATGTAATCGTTTGAGTGCCGGCCCAATGTGTAGGCGATACGATCCTCATCCATCTCCGCCAAATCATAGCCTTGGCCGACATCGTCTATATTGTTGAATTCGACCATGAAATGATGAAAGCCCTGCTCGCCGGATCCCACCAACGCAAAAGAGTGATGGCGCGCATTGAGGTGGAAAAAATAAAGCCCATAAGGCTGCAAGCCGTAATCCGACACCGCAAAATCCAAAGTGTCGCGATAGAATTTCATCATCGTCTCGACATCGCTGACATGTAGGACGGCGTGCCCCATGCCGAGCGACCCCGTCTTAAAGCCTTCGATCGGGCGGCCCGGCTGGAAGGGGTCAGACGTGATCACGGGCGCATGGAACAATTCGATGCGGTTGCCGTTCGGGTCTTCAAAGCAAATGAGATCGCCCACTAAACGCTGATCGCATAATGCACGGTCGCCTCGGGTCACCGGGACGCCATGCTGTTCCAGGCGCCCGGCGTATTTGTCCAAATCGGCGACATCGTCGACTTCAAATCCAATAAACGAGAGCGTATCGCCGGGCTCGTCCGACACCAATAGGCGTTGGGCTTGATCGTCCATGCGGAACGCGGCGCTCTTTTTCGAGTAATCGACCCTTTGCATGCCCAGCAATCGCTCGGCGAAGTCCGACCAATCTTCCAAGAGATCGGAGCGAACTCCGATATACCCAAGCGCGACGACCGCCATATGCGGCTCCCTTCACCTTAAACGCTCAAAATCGTGCACGTCTCAACGCCGTGCGCCAACAGTTTTTTGTCCGCGTTGACCAAGCGGGCTTCGCTGGTCGCGATGCGGCGTCCAAAATGAATGACATTGCCTTCGCAGAACACATCGCCGGTTTTGTCGGTTAGCGGCGCAACCATGTTCACTTTGAACTCGACCGTTGTGAACCCGGTCCCGACGGGCAGTTTGGTGTGGATCGAAGCGGCGAGGGCCGCATCCATAATCGTGCCGATCCAGCCGCCATGCACGGTTCCGATCGGATTGTAGTGGTCGAACAATGGTCGACCCTGGATGACCGCGCGCCCATCGCCGAACTCTTTCAACTTAATATTCGCGACGCGATACATAGGAGGCGGGAGGACCTCGCCATCGAGCATCTTTTGATACACATCAGCGCCGGACATCGTTTTGGCCATCTCCATCGGGATGCAGCCAAACTTCTGGTTCGCGTCGTATAGATCTTCCATTGCGTCCTTCACCTCACAACATTACGCGCGGGCGACCGGAGCCGATCGTTCGCGCGTAATGTGCAATGATCTACTCCACGACGACGGATTGATCCGAGAACTTGATCGTGACGTCCAACGTGCCTTCATTCATCGACCATCTTTTGAGCGTGTACGTTCGCGCGCCGCTGGAATGCATGGGATCGCCGTCGGCGATCGCTTTGGCCTCTTCAAAGGATGACGCTCGAACGATAATGAGCCCCGCCTTCGGTGGGAAGGCCGGAGCGCCTTCTTCCCAAAGCGGACCGGCGGCGAACATGATCCCCTCTTTTTCCAGCTGCACTTGATAATCTAGATGCCCGTCCATGTTCGCCATGACCTGCTCGGGCGAACCCGCCACGACCGTCTCATAAACGTAGAGCTCCATGTTTAGGAATTTCGAGGCCCTTTCAGCGAGTTCGGGCGGCGGCGACATTGGCGCTTCTTGCGCGATGCTTTGGCTGCTCGCGCAGGCGGAGGCGACAAACACGGCCCCTGCCAGGGCGGCGCGGAATTTCAGTTTTGATTGGCTCTTCACGTTGGGTCTCCTCATCTAAGCTAACCCGTATTGGGTCTCTGAAGTCTTATTTCTGCGGCCTATGCCCGCTCGCGCAGGTCTGTCCATCACTAGACGCCGGGGTCGCCCAATCCGCATTCCCAAAGCGGCAAGCGCACCCACAAATGCGTAAATTGCGGATCCTCAGCGCGGCTGCGGCCATAATCATCCTCGCTTTTCGAAACCCTTTCGAAAAGGCCCGGACCAAGTCGCCCGACATCCTCACAGGGATCCGTCGCGCCAAGAACGATCATCGATTTAGGAGCGCCGACGGTCTGCCGGACTGAGCAGGGGGAAGGTGCGGCTCCGCAACGCCGTCGGCCGCCGATCGAGTCGATTTGAAGCTCCATCCAAGGTCGCTCCCTATAAGGATGCGATGCTCACATCCAACGTTAACGCTCACAGGTGCGCAACCAGGCGCTCACGCGGCGTTTATCAGTATAATTAAACCCCGTTTTAATAGATATGGAGCGAAAAAAAATCTGATAAAATTTAAAGATTGAAAAAT